>NZ_PSWN01000004.1:0-100448 GCF_002932815.1 Rathayibacter sp. AY1B4
CGGCCGCCCGCTCGGAGTCAGCTGGTCCGGCCCCGAGGGCGCCGAGCGGGTCGTCGTCCTGGCGCATCCCGCTCCCGGCTCCTCGGACTTCGACCCCGACCCGGAGGCGACCGCGCGCCACGGGGTGCGCCTGCTCTCGTTCGACCGCCCGGGCTACGGCGCCTCCTCCCTCCTGACCGACCTCGACCCCGCCGGAGCGGGCGTCGGAGCCAGCCCCGAGCAGGCCGCCGCCGACATCGCCGAGTACCTCGCGACCGTCGGCATCGCCTCCGTCAGCGCCGCCGGCTGGTCGGCGGGAGGCCGCGTGGCCCTCGCGCTCGCCGCGAACTACCCCGGCCTCGTGGAGCGCGTCGCCGTGATCGGCACGCCCGCTCCCGACAGCGCCGTGCCGTGGGTCGGCGACGAGAACCGCGCCGAGCTCGCCCGCCTGGCCGACCTCCCGCTCGACGAGGCCGTCCGCTCGCTCACCCGCACCCTCGAGGGCGCCTTCGGCCCGACCCCCGCCCCGGACGCCCTGCTCGGGATGCTCGGCTCCGGCGACGCCGACACCGCGGTGCTCGAGACCCCCGGAGTCCGCGAGCGCCTCTCGCGCATGCTCGAGCGCGCCGTCGCCCAGGGCGCCCTCGGCATGGCCGCCGACCTCATCGGCTACGGCGTGCAGGAGTGGGGCTTCGCCGTCGAGTCCGCCGAGCCGCCCGCGCTCCTCCTCTACGGCGCCGAGGACGCGGTCGCCGGCCGCCGCCACGCCGAGTGGTACGCCGCACGGCTACCCGACTCCCGCCTCGAGGTCGTGCCCGGCCGCGGCCACCTGCTCGCGATTCCGGAGTGGGACCGCGTGCTCGGCTTCCTCCTCCCCGCCTGACGGCGGCCCGTCCTCTCGATTGGCGCGACTTCCGGCCGTCGCGTACACTCGACCCCGGTACCGTGTCCGAGCGGCCGAAGGAGCATGTCTCGAAAACATGTGTGGGCTTGCGTCCACCGTGGGTTCAAATCCCACCGGTACCGCCAACGAGAAGGCCCCCCGCTTCCACGGAAGCAGGGGGCCTTCGTCGTTCTCGGCGTCGTGCGGCGGTCGCGACGTGCGGGTCAGCCGGCGCGGAGCAGCCAGGAGCGGCCGGCGCGCAGGGCCCGGTAGAGGCGCCTGACCGCGTGGTCGGCCTCGGCAGAGCCGACGTCCGAGAAGGAGCCCGCCCCGCCCCAGAGCCCGAGCGCGTCGGCGGCCGCCGCCCGGACGTCTCGGCGGGTCGTCGCTCCGGCGAACAGCTCGTCGAGCCGGTCCGCGACGCGGGCCCGCGCGCCGTCCTGCTGCGACCGTGCGACGTCGCGCACCTCGGCGACGGCCGCCGTGATCTCGGCGAGCACTGCGGGGATCGCGCGGTCCATCCTCCAGAGCCTAGGAGCGCGAGCGCTGCGAGGCGGCGTGGGTCAGGAGCGTCGCCACGACTCCGACGAGCACGCCCAGCGCGGTCTCGAGCGCCCGGTCGCGCAGCAGCACGAGCTCGTCGACGGGATGCGCGAGCTCGACCATGAGGATCGCGAGCGGAGTGACGAAGGCGAGGGTCAGGCCGTAGTTGCGGCCGACGACGAGCTCGGCGGTCATCTGGAGGAGCACCACCACCACGATCACGGCGAGCGGGGAGAGCGGCAGGGCCAGGAGCGCGGCCGCGATCAGCACTCCGACGATCGTGCCGAGCATCCGGTGGCCCGCGCGCACGAGCCGGGCGCCCGCGTCCGCTCCCGAGACGGCTGCGACGGCGGAGACCATCGCCCAGTAGGGGTGGCCCAGGCCCGTCGCGGTCGGGATGGTGCCTGCCACCAGGACGACGGCCCCGAAGCGGAGCAGGGCGGCGCGCGTCGCCGGACGGGCCGCCGCCGCGCGGAACGAGGTGCGCCACGGCGTCGGGGCGAGGCGGCGTGCGCGGGGGAGCGCGAGACCGCTCAGGCCGACGACGAGCGAGAAGGCGGCGGAGCCCGCGGCGAGAGCGACGGCGAGCGGGATCCGCGAGGGCTCGGACGGGACGGACGCGCACGCCGTGACGGCGAACACCGGGAACAGCGGGCCGGGCGGATGCCAGTGCAGGGCGTCGCTGAGATAGGCGGCCGCGACGGTCACGGCGACCACGACGGGGATGATCAGCCAGTCGCGGTGAGGAGAGAGGGAGACGACGGTGCCGAGGGTCACGGTGGTGACGAGGAACGCGGCTGCCGACAGCTGCATCAGCAGGCGCGGCCGGTGCGTGTGCTGGCGTCCGTAGAGGGCCGTGAAGGCGCCGAAGGTCGCATAGAGGGCGAGATCGGTGCGGCCGAGCGCCCAGAGGACGAGCAGCGGGACGGCGATCGAGACGCCGGCGCGCAGGGCGACGCGATGGGCGCCGGCGTGCGGGCCGAAGGCGAGGAGCTCGCGGGGGTGGGGCAGAACGGGGGTGGCGGCCATCGGGTCCTCTGATCGGGGTCCGAGCGGCGGCGGCCGGAGAAGTGTTTCACGGGTGAAGCAGATATACTTTACGTGTGAATCAGTCTGAAAGCCAGCCGGGTGACGCGGTCGACGAGATCAGGGCGGGCTGGGCGGCGCTGCGGCCCGAGCTCGACACCTCCGCCGTCGACGTCGTCGGGCGGCTGATCCGCGCCTCCGCGCTGATCGTCCGGGCGACGGAGGAGCTGCTCGCCGCCCACGGGCTGACCCGCGGCGAGTTCGACGTGCTCTCCACGCTGCGTCGCGCCGGCACTCCGCAGTCGCCGACGACCCTCCGGACGATCGCCCTCGCCTCCGCGCCGGCGATCACCAAGCGCGTGCACTCGCTGGAGCGGCGGGGCCTGGTGCGGCGCTCCGCCAACCCGGCGGACGGGCGCGGCTCGCTCATCACGCTGACTCGCGAGGGGGAGGAGCTGGTCGACCGGGCCTTCCCCGAGGTGCTCGACGCCGAGCGGGCGCTGCTCTCGGGGGTGCCCGCCGATCTGCGGGCGGAGGCGTCGCGCTCGCTCCGCGCGGTGCTCGCGAGCGTCGAGGCGGCCGCGAGCCGGTGATGCGCGCGGGGACCGCGAGGCAGCGGGTGCTCGCTACCGTGGTCCCATGCGCCTGACCTCGAGCTTCACCGTGCCGACGCGGCCGCCGGTGCTGCAGCTGGTCAAGACGGCGGCGGCCACGGTCGTCACCTGGCTCCTCGCCGGCGTCGTCTTCCCGGGGACGCTGCCCGTCTTCGGCGCGATCGCCGCGCTCCTCGTCGTCGCGCCGAGCATCAACCAGTCGTTCTCCAAGGCCCTCGAGCGCTCGGTCGGCGTCATCATCGGCGTGATCGTCGGATCAGTGATCGGCACGGTGCTCGGCGGCGAGAGCATCATCGTTCTCCTCGCGATCGTGGCCGCGATCGCCGTCGGGTGGGCCGTGCGCCTGACCCCCGCCTCCGCGGTGCAGATCCCGATCAGCGCGATGCTCGTGCTCTCGGTGGGCGCGGTCACGCCGAACTACGCGCTCGACCGCATCCTCGAGACCCTGCTGGGCGCGGCGGTGGGAGTCGTCATCAACGTGCTCATCGTCCCTCCGGTCGTGCTGGCACCGGCCGAGCGGGCGATCGGAGACCTCACCGCTCAGCTCGCCGCCGCCCTCGACGACCTCGGCGACGCCCTCCAGGCCCCCGTCCCGCGACGCCGGCTCGACGAGCTGCTCATCAACGCCCGGCTGCTGCAGACCATGCAGAGCAAGGCGGAGGAGGCGATCGCGACCGGCGAGGAGTCCCTCCGCCTCAACCCGCGCCGCTCCGCCCACCGCGACCGGCTGCTGGCCCTCGACTCCGTCGTCCCGCGGCTGGGGCGCATCGTGACCCGGGTCCGCGGCATGACGCGGACCGTGCACGACCTCTACGACGACGAGCTCGTCGGGGAGCCGACGATCGCCGACATCGCCGTCCAGCTGCACCGGGCCGCCCACGATCTGCGGCTCCTCGTGCAGTCCTCGGTCGACGTTCCCGAGCCGGAGGCGATCACGGACGAGCTGCCCGCTCTCACCGCGCCGCTCGTGATCGCGACTCCGCACCCGCAGCACTGGATCCTGCTGGGGGCGCTCGCCGAGGACCTGCGGCGCATCCGCGAGGAGATCGTCGGCGCGGAGTCCTGACGGGCGGGCGCCGAGTGGCGTCGGCGGGAGGGCTGCTCTTGCTGCGCTCGGCGTCTCACGCCGCGCGACGTGCGGGTGGTGGCGGCCTGCGGTGGTCAGCCGTCCTGCTCGCCGTCCTTCCTCGGTCCGCCGCCCTCGACGAGTTCGCCGCCGCCCGGGTCCGGAGCGACCTGGTGCAGTGCCTCGGGGTCGCTCGCCTCGGCGTGGAGGGTCTTGCCCTCGGCGATGAGGGAGTCGTCGTCCACGAGGATCCCGGCCAGCTCGGTGATGCGTCCCCGGAGAGCGCCGATCGGGTCCTCGGTGGGCGCGTCCTCCTCGGCGTGATCGACCTCCGAGTCGGGGTAGCGGCGGAGGGCGGCCTCGTCCCGGTCGGGCCGCGGTGCACGGGCGTGCTCGACGCAGAGGCGGGCGACCTCCTCGGCGTGCGCGTGCATCACGGAGTGGGAGGCGTCGGGGATCTCCCAGGCCCGCGCATGCGGCATCGACCGGGCGATCTCCTCCGCCCACTCGCGCGGCACGAGCCGGTCGAACTCGCCGCGGATGACGAGGGCGGACGCGCGGATCCGGGGGACGGTCTCCTCGATCCGGTAGTGCATCATCTCGGGCAGCACGCGGGAGAACCAGCGCGGTCCGCAGAGGAGGTAGGCGCCCGCGGCGAGGATCGCGACCTTGAGGGGCTCGCGGACGCTCGACTGGGCGAAGCGGAGCGCGGCGGTCGGGAGGCGGCGCTCGTGCCGGTTCATCACGGGTCCGAGCAGGACGATGGTGGTCAGCTCCGGACGGCGCGCGGCGAGCTCGGCCACCACCTGCGTCCCCATCGAGTGGCCGAGGACGACGGGATCGTCGAGGCCGAGCTCGTCGATGACCGCGCCGACCAGCTCGGCGTAGTCGCCGATGTCCATGCGCCGCGCGTCGATCGGGTGCGGCACGCCGCCGAAGCCCGGCAGGTCGAGAGCGTGCACCGGGCCGAACTCGTTGAGCGCGGGCGCGAGGCGCTCGAAGTACGTGGCCGCGACTCCGATCCCCGGCACGAGGACGAACGTGCGCTCGCCGTCGCGCCCCACTGTGCTCACCCGCGCCCAGACGTCGCGGTAGTGCACGCGCTGGACCGAGACGTCGGTGCTGCGGGTGCGGCGGTGAGGATCCCGCCCCCGGGAGCGCGTGGTCGCGAAGACGTCGCGGACTCCGCGCCGCAGGGTCGTGGCGAGGGTGGGGAGGAGGTCGCTCGGGCGGAGCACGGGGCCTCCTTCGATCGGGGGAGTCGGTCGCTGCGAGCCTAGGCGCTCGCCGCCGGGCTCAGATCAGCATGTCGTCCGACCTGTGGAGGATCAGACGGGCCGGCCCGGTGTGGAGGACGCCGTTGGTCAGGGGGGCGGTCCGGACGCCGCCGCGCCTCCGCATCGCCCGGAACGCCCCGGGGGCGAGCACGACGTCCATCCAGGCGCAGGGGTTCGCCGGTCGTCCGCCCTGGAACTCGATCCGCTCCCCGCCCTGCTCGATCGCGAACGTGCGGCCGGCGAGCGCATCGACGTCGGCGCCGCGGACGATGATGTTGCGGCGGGTGTCGGCGGGGTCGAAGGGCCCTGCGCCGAGCTCGGCGGCGATGTGCTCGAGGGTCTCGACCGCGAAGAGCGTGATCGCCGCGGGGCGGTGCGCGCGCTGGGCGAAGAAGCGGTCGCCGACGATGCCGAGGCCTGCGCGGATCTCGATCCGCTCGGGCTGCTCGTTGCCCTCGGACGGCATCGGGCCATCGGCGGGGCGGCCCTCGTAGCGGTGCAGCGGAGAGACGACGAAGCCCACGAGCTCGATCGCGGCGGCCTCCATGAGCCCACGGTACGCCGTGAGGGGGAGCAGCGGCGTCCGCCGGTCGGAGGCTCTGCGAGGCGCTCCGGGACACCGCGACGGAGCCTGGGTCCTCGTGGCTGCGGCGGCGTCCCGAGAGGGAGCCGTCTGCGCCGCCGCCGCCGATTCGCGGAGGGGGCTCCCGGCATGTATAGTCGTACCTCGTTGCGTGCGCCTCTGGCCCACGCGATGGACTGCGCCCGTAGCTCAACGGATAGAGCATCTGACTACGGATCAGAAGGTTGGGGGTTCGAATCCCTCCGGGCGCACTCTGGTTGAGACAGAGCAGAACGGCCCGCTTCGGCGGGCCGTTCTCGTTTTAACGGTCGCTCGTTCCGGTGGCCGTCGGCGTCGGTCTCCCGGAGAGCGCGGGGCGGCGGAACGGCCGGTCCTCCGCCTCGCAGGACGCCTCTTCGCGCCGTCGATGGCGCCGACCGTCTTCCGCCCGCATCCGCGATCAGTCCTCGCCCGCGCTCGCGGTCACTCCGCGCAGGCTCCGCGATCACCCGTCGCGAGCACGCCGCTCGGCTCTTCTCGCGCGCCGTTTCCTCCTCCACAGCGCCCATCTCGCGCCGTTCTCCACGGATGCAGCCGTCCCGGCCGCGGTGACGTCGAACCGAGCAATACTCTCCTTCCGTGGGGCTGAACGGTCGCCGCCGACGCAGTGCGCTCGGTCGGCAGAGGAGAGGACATCGGATGAGTCGAACGGAACAGTCGGGGCAGGACGAGCGCGGACGACCCCGAGCGCGGACGGCGCGAGCGCTGGTCGGCACGACGGTGGGTTGCGTGCTCGTGAGCGGGCTGCTGGGCGGAGGCCTCGCGCCGCCGCCCGCCCTCGCCGCCGACGGTCCTCACACGACGATCGAGAACACCCTCCTGCAGGGAGGCGCGACGAACGCCGGAGTGACGACCGTCTCGGCCTGGGTCCAGAAGGGCGAGACGCTCCGGGTGGACCTCCACCCGCTCCAGGCGGGCTCGGGCGCCGGCGAGGGCGAGACCGGCGGCGGTACCGCGCGGGTGACGGCTCCGGGCGGGGCCGTCCTCGACGAGCAGGACTTCGCGCCCGGAGCGGCGCCCTCGGTGTCCGCCGGCGGCTCGTTCGTGGCGGACGAGACCGGCGTCTTCCAGATCCGGGTGTCCGACGACGACGTGACGGCGCCGGTGAACCTCGTCTGGAGCATCGGCGTCCAGGACGCGCGGGGCGCGGCGGTCGCGGGCCGGGTGTGGTCCGACTCCTATGCGATCCAGTCCGGGGCGAAGGAGTCCTACTCCTCGCCCGAGGAGCGGCGCTCGTCTTTCACGCTCCACGCCGTCACGGAGACGGGCGCCCGCTACGAGCTGGGGCTGCGCGGCTACGACGGGGTCGCCTCGACGGTCCAGGCCACGAACAAGGGCAACGTGAAGGTCGGGTCGTCCGATCCGTCCTACCTCTCGGTCCCCATGCCGCAGTCGAGCGAGGCGGGCGGGATCGGGGCTCAGTACGTGCAGGCGTCCGGACGCTCCGGGATCGACGGCCTGCAGACCTACAAGCTCTTCCTGGACCCGCCGTCGTCCGACCTGCCGGAGTCGATCGCTCCGGCCTACCGCGGGCCGACGATCGAGGGCCTCGCCTTCCGCCGGTCGACCGCCGGCTCCGACGCGGGCACGCTGACCGGCGTCCTGGGGACGCAGCCGGGCACCGTCGTCGTGGACGTCGATGCGGACGGGGACGGCTCCTACGACGGCGAGCGCGACGTGCACCTCACCCGGATCGCGGGGACGACCGGTCCCTTCTCGGTCGACTGGGACGGACGGGACGCGAAGGGCGGGACGGTCGACGTGACCGACCCCGACGTCACCTTCCGCGCCTCCATCGGCCGCACGAACGAGTTCCACTTCACGCGGGTCGACGCCGAGACGTCCGCCGGCGGCGTGTCCGTCGTGAGGTCGACCGGCGGCGGCGACGACCCGTCGATGGTCCACTGGGACGACTCGCTCCTCGCCGGATCGAACTCGGAGCGGTACTCCGGCACCTCCGCGGTGACGTCCGGCGACGGCGGCACCGACTCGTCCGGCGGGGTGCACCGCTGGGAGGGCGACGACTCCGGGCGGGGCCGCGTCCCCAACGCCAACGACTCGGTGCACGGCTCCTACGGCGACCTGCGGGCGATCGACGACTGGGCCTACGGCTCGGACGGTGCGGTCGCGGTCGCACGCCTCGATCCGCTCGCGCCGCACGTGACCATCGCGAAGACCTCGTCGGTCGACTCCGCCACTCCGCTGCTCCGCGGCGCCCGCGTGCCCTACCGGGTGACGCTGACCTCGGACGGGACAGGGGACTACACCGACGCCGCCGTCATCGACTACCTCGACAAGGGCGTGCTCGACGACGCCGAGCTCGACGCCGACTCCCTCCGCGCCTCGCAGGGCACGGCCACGATCGACGCGGAGACGGGCCGCATCTCCTGGGCGGCCGGCAGCCTGCCGGTCGGGGCGACGGCCGAGCTGACCTTCGACGTGATCGTGACCGGCGAGGGGGACCGCGCGCTGACGAACACGGCCTGCCTCGCCGATGCGCCCTTCGCTCCCGCCTCGTCCGGCACGGGGACCGACGCGAACCCCTGCGCCACCGTCCCGCACGACATCGGCGAGGGGTCGCTCCTGATCCGGAAGACCGCGTCCCAGGCGAGCGCCGAGCACGGCGGCACGGCGGGCTTCGACATCGTCGTGGCGAACACCGGAACGGTCGACGCGACGGACGTGACCGTGACCGACGTCCCGACGCTCGACCACCTGCTCGAGGCGACCATCGAGAACGGCGCCGGAGGAACGCAGCCGGCCACGGAGCCCGTCACGGGTCTCGACATCCCCGCCGGCGGCCAGGTGTCGCTGCACGTCAGCGGCCGGGTCACCGACGGGTACGACTCCGCGACCCTGCCCAACCGCGTCTCGATCACCCACCAGCCCGAGGGCTTCGACCCGCCGACGGTCGAGAACGCCTGCGCTGACGATGCGACGTCGTCCTGCGCGGAGATCCCGGTGCCGCCCGTCCAGGGAAGGCTCTCCATCGAGAAGACGGCGATCGGGAATCAGGTCGACCACGGCGGGCGCGCCGGGTTCCGGATCGTGGTCGCCAACGAGGGGGCTCGGCCGGCGGACGGGGTGACCCTCACCGACATCCCCGAGCTCGCGCACCTGAGCGACGTCACGATCTCCCGGGACGGCGGCCCGGCGTCGTCCGACCTGACTGTCGAGAACCTGTCTCTGGCCCCGGGAGCGTCGACGACGTTCACCGTGACCGGACGGGTCGCCGACGGCGTGGACGCGTGGACCATCCCCAACCGGGCGCGCCTGACCGAGGTCCCGGAGGGCTTCGATCCGACGACCGTCCTGCACCCGTGCGCGGACGACGGCGGAGCCAGCTGCGCCCAGGTGGCGGTGCCTCCGGTCGGACTCGTGCCGACGGTCCTCGCCTCGACGGGAGCGGCGGCCGGGCCCCTCGCGGCCGGAGCCGGCGCTCTGCTCCTGGCCGGCGGCGCCCTGACGGCGCTGCGCCGTCGCTCGACCCGCACCTCGTGAACCGGAGCCCGGGCCGCTGCAGCGCGGCCCGGGCTCTCGGACCCTCTCCTCGAAAGGCACTACTGCATGACCGAGCACGGCCTCCCCTACCGCATCACCGAGCGCTTCCCTCTCCCCGATGGACGCGTCGGCGTCAGCACCTGGTGGTCCGCCGACCCGGAGCAGCTGGAGCAGCAGCTCCGCACGCGCTCCGGGCATCCGCATCCCGAGAGGGAGCCGATCCGGAGACTGCACCTCGCGACCGCGACGATCGTGCTGATCGAGGAGCGGACCGCGGGAGGCTTCCGCCCGCTCGACCCCCACCTCCGAGCCCGCACCGATCCGCGCTGGCGCCGGGCTCTCCTGCGGTCGCGCAGGCCGGCCCGGCTCCGACGGGTCATCGGTCCGCGGGACCTGCCGAGGACGGATCCGCCGGTCGAGGTGTCACGGCACGTCGATCCGACACGTCGAGTGTGAAGGAGGCGGGCGGAGAGCTCGGCACCTGATGCGCGGTGAGGGTCTCCCCGCAAGGACGCCGTCGGGTCAGGCGGCTTCCTCGAGGTCGTCCTCGACTGCGACGGGCGCGTCGACCGGGGCGCACGGGGGAGCCGACTCGGCCGGGGGTGCCGAGGCCGCGATGCGCGAGCGCTCGAGCCCGGCGAGGAGCACGGCGAAGGCCTCCTCGAGCTCGGCGGTGTCGCGGAGCAGGACGCGCTCGCCGCTTGCCGGATCGAGGCGGACCGTCCGGTAGGCCGGGCGGGGGAGGTCGGAGACCAGGGTGATGATGCCGAGGACGACGCCGCTGCGGCGGGCGCGCGCGGTCCAGCGGTTGGCGTGGGTGCGGAGAAGGATCATGACCGGGGCCGTCCTCGGTGACGTGGTGCAGGAGCGGGGGGAGGGGGGTGTCGCTGGCGGTGCGGGGATCCTCTCGAAGCTTGCTGCACGAAGGGCCTCCGCTTCCTGTGCTTGACAGCAGAGCCGAGCAGCGGTCACCGGCGCCGGGCGGCCGCCGCGGCGTGCAGGGCCCGCAGGAACTCGGGGACGACCGGGTTCCCGGTGTCGCGGGCGAGCACACCGATCTCACGGCTCGCGCCCGGATCGTCGATCGGGATCTCGCGGACGTCGTCGTCGACCGAGGACGGGCTCGGCGGCAGGATCGTGAGTCCGAGGCCGGCTGCCGCGAGTCCCCGGGCGGCGCGGTAGTCGCCGACCTCGAACGCCGGCACGGGGTCACGGCCGTCCACGGCGAGCAGGCGCCGGGCCGACTCGTGGAGGCCGTAGCCGGGCGCCAGCATGATCAGGTCGAGGCCGCGGAGGTCCTCCACCGTGACGGAGCGCCGCGAGGCGAGCGGATGACGGGGGTCCACGACCGCGAGGAGAGGCTCCGAGTAGAGGGTCGTCGTGGTGGTGCCGGGGAGATCGGGCGGATCCGCGACGATCGCCAGCTCGGACTCGCCCTCCGCCACGGCCCTCAGGCAGAGGGCTCGGGAGCCGTGACGGAGCCCGAAGCCGACCTGCGGCCAGCGGCGGCGGAACCGGCGGATCACATCCGGCACGAAGCTCTCCCCGAGGAGCGTCTGGAAGGCGAGGTCGATCCGGCCGTGCTCCACGTCGCCCGCCTGCCGCACCTCCGCGAGCCCGGTGCGGATCACCGACATGCCGTCCTGAGCGGCCTCGGCGAGACGGGTCCCCGCCTCCGTCAGCACCACCCCGCGGCCCTCCCGGCGGACCAGGGGAGTGCCGACCAGGGCGGACAGCCGGGCGAGCGACCGGCTCGCGGTCGGCTGCGGGATCCCGAGCTCGGCGGCCGCCGCCGTCACGCTCCCGGTCTGGGCGATCGCGACGAGCAGGGGCAGGAGGCGGAGGGTCGCGGGCCAGTCGTCGGACACGCCACCACCCTAGATCCGGACATGACCAGAACGCATGAACAGCACGAGAAAGGACATTAGTCATGCACCCGGAGGCGGTCTACCGTTGGAATCATGAGCGCCGCCGCAGGCACCCGACCGATGCGCGCAGCGGCGCCCTTCTCGCAGCGGCGGCTGACCATCGCCCTCCTCGCCGCCGGAGTCGCGACCTTCGCCGAGCTCTACGCCGTGCAGAGCGTCCTCCCGCAGCTCGCGCGGGAGTGGGCCCTCGCCCCGTCCGACGCCGCGCTCACGGTCTCGGCCGCGACCCTCGGGCTGGCGCTCTCGGTGCTGCCGTGGGCCTCGGTGGCCGAGCGCATCGGACGGCTCGAATCCATGCGGATCGCGGTCCTCACGTCCGTGGTCCTGGCGCTGCTCGCCTGCATCGCCCCGACCTTCGAGCTCCTGCTCGTCCTGCGCTTCCTCGGGGGAGCGGCACTGGGTGCCGTCCCGGCGCTCGCCGTCGCGGCGATCCACGACCGGGTCGGAGGCGCCGGAGCGACGGCCGCCGCGACCGCCTACGTCTCCGGGACCACGATCGGCGGTGCCGCCGGACGCCTGCTCGCCGGACCGCTCGCGGCGGCGCTCGGATGGCGCGGAGCCCTGCTCGTCGTGACGGCCGTCTGCGCGGCGGCCGCGATCGTCTTCGCGGTGCTCGCGCCCCGGGGCGGCGGCGCGCGCGAGGCGGCCCCCGGCGGCTGGCGAGGGAAGACGGCGCAGGTGCTCCGCGATCCGATGCTCGTCGCGATCGCGCTGCAGACGTTCCTCGCGGTCGGGGTGTTCGTCGCGGTCTACAACTACCTGGCGTTCCGGCTCGAGGCGCCGCCGTTCGCGCTGGCGCCCGCGCTCGTCTCCCTCCTCTTCGCCGCCTACCTCGCGGGAACCGTCTCCTCCCGGCTCGCGGGGAGATGGGGGCCGCGGATCGGTCCCCGCCTCGTCATGCGGATCGGCGTCGCCCTGATGATCGTCGGACTGCTGGTGATGCTCGCCGAGAACGTCGCCGTGGTGATCGCGGGACTCCTCGTCTTCACGGCCGGTTTCTTCGCCCTGCACGCGACCGGCGCCGCCTGGACGGGAGCGCGGGCGGTTCCGGCACTCCGAGGGCACGCCGGTGCGGTCTACACGATCGCCTTCTACGCGGGCTCGGCCGCCGGCGGCTGGCTCCTCGGCCTGGCCGTCGGAGCCGGTGGCTGGCCGGCGCTGACGGCGGTGACGATCGGCCTGCTGCTGGTCGGAGCGGGGATCGTCAGCCTCCCGTCGCGCACCACCGCGGCCGGACGGTGAACCCCCGCCTCCGTCGACCGCCCCCCGAGCTCCGCCCGGCACCTCCCCGCAGCGGGCGAGGTGCGACATGATGGCCCGACTGCACGAAGCGGGGGACGGCATGGCGCGGAGCACCGGAGCGGACGGCTCCCCACGCGAGAGCGGCGGGACGGACGAGGGCGGCACCGACCCGCGCTACCACGCGGGCTTCCAGCGCGGCTACGACGGACGCGAGGCCGAGCGGCGCGGCAGCGGCGAGGAGCGCCTCCGCTCCCCGTTCCTGTCGGGCGGGACCTCGGGCATCGGGCGATCGGCCGGCCGGCGAGGTGGCGGGTCCGCTCCCGATCAGGAGGACGTGCGATCGGTCGGCGGCCCGACGGGCTCCCGAGTCTCCGGCCGACGGACCGCTCCGAAACGCGCGAGAGCGGCGGTGCGGGCCGTCCCGACACCCGCGGAGCCGACCGCGCCCCGACCCGCGGAGCCGACAGTCCCACTCCCGACCGAGCCGACCGTCCCGCTCCCCACCGAACCCGACTCCGCTCCCGGCGACGCGGCACCCGACTCCGGTGACCGTCACGACGCGACCGACACCGACCCCCGCCCCGCTGTCTCCACTCGCCGCATCGCCGGAACCCTGGCGGTCGTCGGCGGCGTGAGCGTCCTCGTCGGACTCCTCGCCCTCTGGAACAGCTCCCACAGCTGGTACGACTACTCGCCGTCGCAGAGCGCCTTCGGGCCCGAGCAGTACCTCCGCGTGCTCAGCGACAACGCGATCGGACCGTTCCTCACCGTCGGCCTGATCGCGCTCGGCCTGGCGGTCGTGGTGCCGCTGCTGAGGGCTCCCCGCCGATGACGCGGGTCCGCCTGCTCTGGGCCGCCGCGATCGCGGTCACCGTCGTCCTCTGGGCCGCAGTGCTCGCGCTCCCGGTCGTGGTCCTCCTGCTGCCGAACCAGTACCAGGGCGACTCGATCACGGTCCCGCCGGAGCTCTACGTGCGGCAGGCGCTCGCGATGGTCGCGCCGCCGCTCCAGACCGCCGCCCTGGTGATGCTGGGGGCGCTGATCGTCGTCGCGGTCGCGCGGCGTTCGCCGGCGAAGGCCCGTACGACGGAGGCGGCGAGCGGCTGGGACGACGCCGTGCTCCTCGACCCGGACGGCCGCGAGCAGCACGGGACGGGCCCCGCAGGCCGCTGAGCAGACGCTACTGCGGCGGAATCCGCCTCCGGGAGCACCCGCTGCTTCCCGGTCGAAGCCGCTCCTCCGGACGCACCCGCCCCTCACGCCGGCAGCAGCTGGAACCGCTCCCGCGCCGCCCCGCCGGCGACGAGGTCCGCGAGCAGCTCGCCCAGGACCGGGCCGAACTTGAAGCCGTGTCCCGAGAACCCGGTCGCCAGAGTCACGCGGCCCACGCGGTCGATCACGAAGTCCTCGTCGGGGGTGCTGTCGTAGAGGCAGCTGATCGGAGTGGCGCTCGCCGCGTCCACGCCCGGGATCCACTCCGCGACGTAGCCGACGAGGCGGGCGAGCGCCCGGGGCTCGGGCTCGAAGGTGCGCTCGTCCGGATCGACGACGACACCGGTGCCGTGCTCGCCCACCTTCACCCCGACTCCGGGCGTCGCGAGCCCGTAGACGACGGGCAGGCCGGCGCGGTGGTGAGCGGAGCTCGGCCACGAGTCGAGGGGCAGATCGCTCGCGAAGTGCGCGGGCTGCTCCTGCGTGACGCGCAGCGGAGGGAGGCGTCGGCCGGCCGCGCGGACGAGGCCGTCCACGAGCGGAGGCGTCCAGGATCCGCCGGCCACGACGACCGCGTCGGCGTCGAGGGCGCCGTCGGTGGTCAGCACGCGCACGTCGTCGGCGCGCTCCTCGATGCCCAGCACGCGCGTCCGCGTCCGGAGGACGGCGCCGCGTCCGAGGGCGGAGTCGAGCATCGCGTCGATCGCGGCCGCCGCGTCGAGGCGTCCGCCCTCGGGGTGCAGCAGGACGTCGGTCTCGAAGCGGAGTCCCGGCCAGCGCCGCTGCGCCTCGTCCGCTTCGATCCGCACCACGGGGATCCCGTCGCGCAGGAGGACAGCCTCGACGGCGGCCAGGACGGCGGGGTCGCCGTGGTCGATCGCGCCGACCGGGTGCAGCAGGCGGCGGCCGGTCTCGGCCTCGAGCCGTGCCCAGGCGCGCCCGGCCCGTCCGGTGAGGGCGCGGTAGTCGTCCTCGAGGTAGCCGCGGCGGAAGATGCGCGTCTCGCCGTGGGACGAGCCGCGGTCGTGGCCCCGCTCGAACTGCTCGACGAGCACCACGCGGTCGCCGCGCTCGGTGAGTGCGCGGGCTGTCGCCGCTCCGACCAGGCCGGCTCCGACGACGACGACCTCTCGGGTCACGGGGTCTCCCGGGAGGCGCGGCGCACGCCGAGCAGGACGACCAGGCGGAGGAACCCGACGAGTCCCATGCCGATCAGTGCGGCGATCAGCATCAGCACGGCGACACCGGCCACCCAGGTCGTGTCGCCCGTCACCGACTGTGCCGCGAACTCGGTGCAGAACAGCGCCAGCCCGGCGTAGCTCAGGATGAGGACGGTGATCGTCCCGGGGCGGCGGAGGCGCTGCGCGGGCGTCCGCCAGAGGGCGGGCGGCTCGAGCCAGCGGCGCAGCAGCCGGATCACGAGGGTGCCGACCAGGCCGAGGAAGCCGGCCGCGATCAGGATGATGCCCGCGCCGCCCAGCCCCGATGCCTCGACGCCGGTCAGCTCGAGGGCGATCCCGATCGCGACGCCGACGGCTCCTGCGCCGCCCGCGATCATCGCCGCCCACACTCCGAAGCCGCCGCGGAGGACGCTCTCACGCTCGGGACGTGACGGGTCGGCGTCCATCGGCCGCTGCTGGCGCGGACGGATCGGCGCAGGGGGAGCCGACGCCGGCGCTGCTGCCGGAGCGGCCGCGGCCTCGGACACGCCCCAGACCGGAGCGGCGTCCGGCGTCTGCGACTCGATCACGTTCTCGCGCACCGGCACGTAGCGCAGCGGCGCGTCGATCCGCACCTGCGGCCGCCCGCGCACGACGATCGTCGCCCCCAGGTCGGCTCCGCGCTCCAGCGCGACGGGTCCGAGGAGGAGCCCGACCGCCGGATCGATCCGCCACGCGTCCGACCGGGGAGCCGACCCGTACCACTCCGCCGACACGGCTCCGCCGAGATCGACCGAGATCGGCCGCCCGTCGCTGTAGCTCGTCACCGGCACGAGCGACCGGCCGGAGTTGCGCACCCGCGCGCCCACCCGCCACCAGTCGTCCCCGGCGTGCGTCAGCCGCACCTCGACGTCGACCAGCGACGCCGGCACCGCCCGCCGCCGTCCGATGACCACCGCGACGACCGCGAGCCCGGCGATGACCAGCCCGCCGAGCAGGCCGACCACTCCGATGAAGATCTCCATGGGAGCAGTCAAGCAGGCGCGGGTCGCCGACGCGGGCGCGACGAGGTGGCCTCCGGGAGGCTCGATCCCGGCCGTCGACGCCGTCGCTCCGCGCGGCCGCCCCGTTCAAGACGCTCCGCCCGACCGTCGAGCCCGGAGCGGGTCACTCCGCATACTGAGGAGGCGTGTCGCGTCGACCGCATCGCGGGTCTCGTGGCAGGAGGGGTCGATCATGCGCCACTGGCCTACGTCACCCGTGCGCCGGCGCCCTCGTCGACGGGCCGGTGCGATCCTCGCTCTGCTGGGGGCTGCGGCGCTCGCCGTCGCAGCCGTCGCACTGTCGGACACGGCGGGAGGAGGGGGACCGGAGGCGGTGTCCTCCCCGGCCGGTGCTTCTGCGGCGTCGAGCAGTCCCGCTGCTCCCGCGCCGAGCAGCCCGCCGGCGGTCGTCGAGCCGTCCGCTCCGGAAACGGAGCCGTCCGCTCCGTTCCTCGCGACGCTGGCCGCTCTCCCCTCGGTCGAAGGCCCCGCCGCCGTCCCCTACGACCGCGACCTCTTCGGACAGGCGTGGTCGGACGTCGACCGCAACGGCTGCGACACCCGCAACGATGTCCTCGGCCGTGACCTGCTCGCCCCCGTGTTCAAGCCCGGCACCCGCGACTGCAAGGTCCTCACCGGCACCCTGATCGACCCCTACGACGGCACCTCGGTCGCCTTCATCTCCGGGACCGACACCTCCCGCCTCGTGCAGATCGACCACGTCGTCGCCCTGGGCTGGGCCTGGCACCACGGCGCCTGGTCGTGGACGGACGACCAGCGCCTCGCCTTCGCGAACGACCCCGCGAACCTCGTCGCCGCCTCCGAGCAGACGAACCGCGCGAAGAGCGACGCCGGCCCGGGGGAGTGGCTGCCACCGGCCGCGGAGCTGCGCTGCGGGTACGTGGAGCAGTTTGTGGCGGTGCTTGGTGCGTACGGGCTGGGGATCGATGCGCGGGACCGGGCGGCGTCGGAGGCGGTGCTGGCGGTGTGCGGGGAGTGAGGGGCCGGTCCGGCTGTCGCGAGCGGAGCGTCGGCGACGGTTGTCGGTTGCGCCGGCCAGAATGGCT
The DNA here is from genome assembly GCF_002932815.1 of Rathayibacter sp. AY1B4. Taxonomy (NCBI): domain Bacteria; kingdom Bacillati; phylum Actinomycetota; class Actinomycetes; order Micrococcales; family Microbacteriaceae; genus Rathayibacter; species Rathayibacter sp. AY1B4. The sequence goes on from NZ_PSWN01000004.1 coordinate 17,164, forward strand.
GAGCCGAGAGGGGGCCCGATGACCGGGAGCGCGTACGAGGACTTCGACTACGAGGGAGAGCTGCCGATCGGCTGGAGGCGGGCTCTCCCCTGGCTCGAAGGGCACGCGACCGCCGACAGGGCGGAGCTCCGCTCCGTGCTCGCGGAGGCGGACCCCTCGGATCCGAGCGCGCGCTCGGCCGTCGTCGAGCACATCGTCGAGCACAGGTCCGCTTCGACCATGGGCGAGCTCTTCCCGTCCGTCCGGGTCCGCGGCCTGCCCGAGCGCATCGACAGCGTCCGGCTCGCCAACGTCCTCCTGAGGGAAGGACTCGTGGACTTCGAGGCACTGGCGCCGATGCGCGTCCGGGGACTCATGGTCGTGCGCGGCATGGGCGCCCGCAGCCTCACTGATCTCCTGAGCTGGTACGTCGGAGAGGCACTCCGGACCGGAGAGGACCGTGCGGCGCCGCTCGCCGAGCAGTCTCCGCCGTCTCGACGTTCCCGTCAGGCGGCCGAGGCCACCCCGCGCACGCGGCTCCTCGATGCGCTCCACCTCGCCTCCGCCTGGAACGAGGCGCTCGGCCTCAGCGACGCGCCGCTCCTCGCCGGTTCCCGGGACACGGCGAACGCTCCGGCCGAAGTCGTCGAGGCGTGGTCTCTGCTCGACTCGCTCACCTCTGCGGAGTGGAGCGGAGGAGCGCCGGCAGCGACGCTCGCCGAGCAGCTCGGAGTCCACCTGTCGGAGCTGGACGACCGTCAGCGGGTGATCCTGCTCGAGCGGCACACAGCCGGTCGCCGCGCGACCCTCGACGTTCTCGGGGAGCGGTTCGGCGTCACTCGCGAACGGGTCCGCCAGCTCGAGGTGCGCCTGCGCGCCGTTCTGCCCCTCTGGCTCGAGCGCGATCAGGCGCTGGCCTTCCGCGCCTCCGCGGTGAGGGCCCGCATCGGAGCGCTGTCCCACCTCGACGGGCTGTCCGACGTCCCCGGGCTCCTGGACGAGATCGACGACGACGGCACGTCGGCGCTCGCCGTGCTGGACGCCGTCGACGACGGCTTCGAGGGCGACGGCGCCTGGTTCGCCGCGCCCTCCCTCGGGGCCGCACGCGCCGAGACGGCCGTCCGGTTCGCCGACCTCGTCGATCCTCACGGCGGAGCGACCCACGCGGAGGTCCTCGCCTCCTTCGCCGAATGGACGTCGCTCAGCGAGAAGAGGGTCGTCGAGTGGATGGCGATGCTGGGCCACGTCCGCATCGGGGACGTCTGGACGAGTTCGCGTCGGAGGTCGATCGGCGATCTCGCAGTCGTCCTGCTGAGCAGCGAGGGCGAGCCGAGGTCCGTCGACTGGATCGAGGCCGCGTTCGAGGGCGAGCGCGAGGTCCGGTCGATCCGCAGCGCCCTCGCCGCCGACGCGCGTCTGGTCCGGGTCGGCCGCGACGACTGGGCGCTCGCCGAGTGGGGCGGAGAGGCCTACACGAGCATCAAGGACGCCATCGCCGCAGAGGTGCGCCGCAACGACGGAGCGGTCGCGCTCGAGGCGCTCCTGGAGGATCTGCCGGAGCGGTTCTCGATCTCGGCGAACAGCATCAGGACCTACGCCGGAGGCTGGCCCTTCGTCGTCCAGGCCGGAGTGGTGCGCTTCGCGGAACGCAGAGCAGTCGTCCGGACGAAGCCGGGGATGACCAGGAACCTGTACTTCCTCGACGAGGGGCGCATCGCCTTCCGCATCGACGTCACCGGGGAGCACCTGCGGGGGAGCGGGACCATGCTCTCGTCCGGAGTCGCCCTCGCGCTCGGCGTGGCCCCCGGGGAGACCAGGCAGTGGAGCGGGGAAGGGTGGGGTCTGACGATCACCTGGGCCCGCACGCAGCCGATGATGAGCACTCTCCGCGCAGGGCTCGCGACCATCGACAGCGCGGCCGGAGACAGCGTGCGGCTCGTCTTCGACGGTGAGCACGTGACCGTGGCCGGCATCGAACGGCCGGACGACCTGCTCGCCGTCATGGGCATCACCACCGCGGACTCCTCGACGATGGCCCGCGCGGTCGGCCTGCCCGAGGAGGCGAGCCGTGAGGAGCTCGAGGCCCGGCTGGAGGATCGGGGCGAAGGGGAGCTCGCGAGCGGGCTGGCTGAGGCCGGCCAGGGCTGAGGGGAGGGCGGCGGGGCGACCGCCTCAGTAGGCGTCCGCGGCGATGAGCCCGTGCTCCGCTACACGAGCCAGTGCTGCGAGAGCCCTCGTGGCCTGCCGCTCGGTCGGGGGCTTCCCCGGAGCAGTGAGGCGCTCGATCTGGGCGCGCTCGATCGGGCTGACGATACCTCGCTCGACGCCTTCGCCGAGGGCAGTCGTCCACACCGCCGACGGGACGTCGAGCACACGCTGGACAGGATCCGCCTGAGGTGCCGGGTCCAGATCGGACTGGGGGGCCTCTGCGGCAGCATGCGCTCCCCCCACCTCGACCAGCTCGTCGACAGGGGCGGCAGGCAGGACGAATCGTCTCTTCTTGGCCGAGTCCCAGCACGCGACCTGCTTCGCCCACTGCGTCACGTTGATCTGCAGGCGGTAGGGGTCGGTGAGGACTCCGTGCATGGCATGCGCGAGGTCGAGGAGGACAGCCTCAGTGCGCGGTCCGAGCCGCTGCTCGCGCCAGACCCGCTCGAAGTCGAATCGGTAGCCGGGCATCTGTCGTCCGAGCTCGTAGGCGAACTTGGATATGGCGTAGGCGACGATGTTCGCGAGGTAGCCGGTCGAGTACCAGTCCGACTGCATGACGGCGGCGCGCAGCCGGTTGTACATGATCACCTTCGCGATGCTGTGCCGGAAGTACTCGTCGTCCACGGCGTCGGAGGCCTCTCTCCAGAGCCGGTCCGTCTCGGCGGCGAATGCCACGAAGTTGCTCTGCGCACCCCTGCTGACCTCGTGGGGCTTCTGGTCCCAGGAGAAGGCGAACTTCGCCCAGTCCGTCTTCGCGATCACCTGGGCCCGGGGGAACTCGAGCTCGAACCGCTTCTGCTCCGGCGCCGAGAGCGCATTCTTCGAGTTCTCGTACTGACCGCGGGTCCGCTCGTAGAACCAGCCGGTCGTGAACTGTGCACCGTCCTTCGCCGGTGCCTTGACTCGGAGACTGATCTGCTCGAGCTTCACGTGGTACGGGCTGTTCGAGAAGAAGTCGGCCTCGCTGACCTTGTTCTGACTGTTCGCGTAGCGGGAGACCTTCGCAACGAGTTCCTGAGCCTTGACAGGGGCGACCTTGACGAGCTTCATCTGGACGAAGACGCCGTCGAGCGACCTGTCCTTCGCCTGACGCACGAAGTGGGCGAGGGAGGACGTCGTCTGGCCTCCGTTGACGATCTGCCAGTTGTCGATCGCGGTCAGGTACGTCCCCCCGTCGCGCTGCTCGACGGTCACGTCGGAAGCGGTCGTGGTCAGGCCGTTGTTGTAGGCGAGGAACATCTCGGGCTCCTCAGCCAGCGTGGTCTGGATCCCCTTGTTCACCTTCCCCCGCGCACTCAGGAACGTCCTCACATTCGATTCCAGCAGCTGGCTGCCGAACCGCTGGAAGGCGTCGGCGAGCACGCGGCCGGGGAGGACGGCGAGGTAGCTCTGAGCCTCCGCGCCGTTCTCCGCTCCAACCAGGCAGGGGAGGCCCTCGGGCATCCATTCCGTCAGGTCGAGCCGGATGTCGTCCCGGCCGCTCTCCGAGGCGGCCAGCTCCTCGAAGCGGCGCAGATCCCAGATCGAATAGGACGCCGGCCTGTCGAGGACGACCTCATCGTTGATCGTCGTGACCCTGGCGCTCAGAGTGGCATCGGTCACGAGGAGGAACTTGAAGCGCTGGAATCGGGCCAGATTGTCCCTCAGGTACGCGGCATAGTCAGCCTCTCGGGAGCTGGGCTCGAGGTGCTCGGTGAGCCATCCGTCGAGTGCGTGCTCCAGGAAGGCGGCACCAGCGCCGAAGATCTTGTCCGACTCGGACTTCGTCAGCACCGCGCCCGTCGTCCCACGGAACGTCCCGACGATGATCACCAGCGAGTCGTCCGCGGAATCCTCTGCGGAGCCGAGGAGCTCGAGCTTCCTGCCCCGTCGCCCGATGCACCGCAACGGCTCGACCGTGGCATCGAAGACGACCTCGGCGTCCTCGAGACGCTCCACGAGCTCCTCGCCGAAAGCCTGGACTGCGAAGGAGGACGAGCCGGCGGCGCGCAGGGCGATCTGCTCGCGGAGATCTTCCTCGAATGTCATTGGTGCATACCTCGTGTTGCTGGTCAGTGCAGTCGGAGACTGGCGGTGAAGTCGGACAGCGACGTGATGTCCAGGCGGTAGCTGACGCTCCTGACGGCGGCCGGCACCGAGTGCGCGCGGATGCGCGGGAAGCCCTCCAGGACGTCGAAGGCGAGCATCTCGCCGAGGCGGAACCACCAGTCGGCGTAGTACGCATCATCGCGGTCGAAGCCCAGCGTCTCGACTGCGTCCCGCCACAGCTTCCGGGAGACAGGATCAGCATCGGCGGCCTCTGCGAGCGCGTCGAAGAGCTGAAGGAGATTCCTGGCCTCGCCGTCGTCGGCGTCCGAGCGCTCCATCGGAAGGACCGCGAGCTGGAGAGTCGTGTTCGCGGGCTCGAGCTGCTGAAGACTCGAGATCGTCACCTCCATCGACGGCAGGCGTGCTGACTTCACCTCGACGCAGTGCCCCGAGGGGAAGATGAAGTCCTTGCTGTTGCCGTAGGGGCCGCTCCAGGTGCGGAGAGCGCTTGACAGGGAAACCGCTTCGTCTGCAAGGCTCTCGAGGATCGAGAGCTCGGCCATCAGGCCGCGGAGCGCATCCTCTCCCAGACGGCCCCGGGGCCTGGCGAGGAGGTCCCGGAACGACTCCAGGCTTCGCGCGAAGATGTCCACGCTCGCTGAAGCGCCGTCCGCTCTCCCGCTCTCGTCCAGGAGGTACTGGCACAGCGCCAGGAAGGCCGGCTGCACCTCGGCATCCGATGAGGCGATCCTGAGATAGCTCGTCGCAGAATGCGCGGACTGCGTGATCTGAGCGGTGAATCCGCGCCCGCCGTCGATGAAGTAGGCAGGCGTCGACGGAAGCTCGAGGACGAGGGCGGGGTGCTGCTGGCCGTTCTGGGCGAAGATCCGCAGCCACAGATGCGGAACCCTGACCACTTGGCCGTCCGGTCCCTGGAGGACGGCGGCGAATGCCTCGTGAAGCCTCACTCCTCGTCTCCAGCGGGCTCGTCCTTGTCGGGCAGACCCAGGTTGAGTCGGGCGAAGACAGTGTTCGCGACGAACCGCGCAACCCGGTTCTTCTTGCTCCCGGCGCGCTCGGCGTCGTCCTGAGAGACCGGGAATGCTACGACCACTGCGATCAACGGGTCCTGCGCAGTGAACTGGAGCTCGTCGTCTCGGGCGGCTACGGCGTCGTGCTGCTCCCGGGCGGCGGCGCCGGACTCCGTCTCGTTGATCACCGTGAAGACGAGCAGCAGGGGCCGTTCCAGTGCGCCTCGGATGACGTCCTGGTCCGAAAGGCGTCTCCGCTTGCCCGCAGTACCGCGCTCGAGGTCGCGTTCCAGCTCGAGGACCCGGTCCTTCTTCATCGCATTGCGCAGGTCTGCACCCGCCGCGACGCGCCGGTTCCCGAAACGAACTGATTTGCCTGAACCGGCCTCCAGGTTGTTGCGGATGCTCGGCGAGAGCGGAGTGGACAATCCCAGGACCTCGGTCTTCGTCTTGGACTGACCTTCTACGAAACCCACGTCCCAGGTCTCCGAGTTGACGGCATCGGCGAGATGCGCGGCAAGCTGCGCCTTGCCGCCGCTCTTGCTCGTCTGCCCGAAGAACGTCTCGCTGTCGTGACCGCGGAAGCGCGAGAAGAATCGTGCGATCACCTCAGACGGCACGTTCGACCACACCATCGAGGATCGCGTCTCGTCGGGCTCCTCGCCGGCGCCCTCCTGCAGTGCCGAGACCAGATCCTTCGCGGCATCCAGGTTCCTCCTCCTGTCGGAGGAGTCGATGGAGAGCACATGCGACTCGAAGGAGGCTCCGTCTATGTCGACCTCGCCCTCGATCTGCGCGGCGTGCTTCTGCTTGTTCGCCGCGGTGATCAGGAACGCCTCGGGATGCCGTCGCATCTTCAGGCCGAACTGCTGAGGCGTCATCTTCAGGGAGTTCATCAGCCGCAGCGAGCCCCGCAGATCGTCCGAGACGTCGGCGACGTACTTGAACAGATCCACGACCGTGGAGTCGATCCAGACTCGGACAAGGTCCTCGTAGCCCGGACGGTAGCCGAACCACCGTCCCATCTGGAGGAGCGTGTCTGCGGCAGCGGCCTTCCGCACGAAGTAGCTGATCTGGAGTCCCTCGAGAGTGAGACCTCGAGCCAGCACATCGCCTCCGACGAAGATCGTCGGGAGCCGGGACTCCGCCTCCCGGTCCTCTCGGGACATCTCGCTGAGCCGCTTGTTGCGCGGGCCCATCGTCCCGCTGTTGACGAGCACGACGCTCACCTCCTCGACGATCTGCAGGAGCAGCGGTCGCAGCTCCGCCCAGGACGCCTCGTCGGCGAACTCGCCGTCGAAGGTCTCCTTCAGGATCGAGGCGGCTGTCGTCGTGTCGCCCACCTCGTCCTCGGGCATGGCGTACTCGGCCAGCACTGCCCGCCTCACGTCGTCCACGAAGTGCTGGACCTCTGCGGTCACATTCGACTGGACGTCGTTGAAGCGCGAGACGTTGATCATCATCGATGCCGGTTGCACTGATCCATCGCGCCGGCGCCGGATGGCTGTCCCGACGAGGAACGCGCTGATGGCCTGGACCAGAGTGCCGGGCAGCTCGTCGATCTGGGCCGTCCGCTTGTGAGTGAAGGGCAGCACCTCCAGGCAGTCCTGGACGTCGGTCCTGATACGCGGGTCGGAGCCTTTCGTGTCGCGACCGAAGTACGCCTCGACGCCCGTGTAGTTCGAGGGGCTCTCCAGGGCCTGGATGAAGTCGCGAGGGAAGAGGTCCTCCTCGACCGAATCGTCGATCAGCACATTCGCGAAGGGCGTCGCCGTGATGCCGAGGTAGGAGCTGCGGCTGGAGGTGGCCAGCAGCCGGCGGACGACGCGGTTGACTGCCGCCGCGTCATCCTCGGTCTTGGTGTTGACCGACGCCCAGTCGGCCTCGTCGTCCACGACGATCAGCGGTGCGGTGAGCTTGCCCTGATTAGCCTGTCCGACGAGGTAGTTAGCGAGGTTCGCGAGCACTCGGGCGTTCTTCTTCACGACGAAGATCGTCGGAGTGTCGCCGCCCAGCGCTACGACCCCGGCGTTCTTGCTCGCCGCGCTGAAGTCGGAGCGGGTCGTCGTGAGGATGTTGCTCTGGATGGAGCCGTCGATCGCGCCGACCCCGATGCGCATGTTCTCGTAGCGGGAGTCGATGTTGTCGGCGATGTAGACCGAATCGACGCCGGTCATGTCCTTATCGAGGCGCTGCTGCGTCTGACGGCGGAGGTCCTCCGTGTGTCCGCCGATGACGACGATGATCTTGTAGCCGTAGTCGATGGCCTTGTTGAGGATGCCCAGGTAAGTCGCTGTCTTCCCCGACTGGACCTCGCCGATGACAAGTCCGCGACGGGCCCACTCGCCGCCCGCCTTGGGGTCGCCCATGCGCTCGAGGATGATGTCCGTCTGCTCGTCGAGCTTCCTGACGACGGTCGGGCTCCACTCCCGGTTGACGAGAAGCTGCTGGTAGGCGTTCCAGCGCTTCGTCTCAGTGGTCTTCTTGCGCTCCTCGAGCCATTCCTTGAAGGTCTTCGGGTCGAAGACGACCGGTCCGAGGTCGAGGGTCACCTGCTGCAGCTCCGTTACTCGTGCGATGACGGCATCGACGTCTCCCGCTTGCAGGTCCGGTCCGACTATGGGGGCGAACAGGCGGGCCTTCGTCTCGAGGTCGTCGAGCTGGATCGAGCTGTCGTTGACGAGCAGGCTGGTGAGCATGTCCAGGAGCTTCTTTTTGTCCTTCTCGACGGCAATGGTCGTCATGCGGATGCGCTCCAGATCTGAGTGATGAGTCCGTCGAGGTCCTCGACGCGGTCGAAAGGCTCCGTGGCGCGGAGAGTGGAGGCCACCTGCGCCGGAGGGAGGTCGCCGAAGCCGCCCGAACGGCGGAGTGATGCGAGCTGCTCGAGCACGTCGGCGGTGGCTGCCACCGGTGCCGTGCTCGTCTGGCCCTTGGCGGCTTCGATGTACAGATCCGCAGTCGGGAAGGTCTGGGCGAGGTCGGTCAGCAGCCGGGAGAGCTGGCGCCTCTGCTCGTCGGTCATCGTCTCCTGCAGGGCCGCGACGAGCGGGTGATCGGCGTTCACCTGGTAGCGGGAGCCCTCTCGATCGATGATCTTGTCCCACATCCTGGCGATGGTCTCGCCGGTCGCGCGCCTTCCTCGGAACGTGTGGACCCGCTTGCTGCGATCGATGACCTTGTCCATGACCCGCCGGAAGTGGAGGCGGAAGGCCTGAGGCGGCTCCGCACGGGACTTCTTGATGTCGAGCTGCCAGAGGTGGTCGACGGTGTTCGGGATGTCGACCATCACGCGGGACTGCTTGGAGAGCTCCTCGCGGCGGGAGAGCCCGAACCAGTGGCCGTAGGAGATGAGGCGGCGGTTCCGGTAGATGTAGAAGCCCTGGCGCTCGCGCATCCCGGCGCTCAGATCCCAGCGCTCGCGGTCCTTCTTCGAGAGTGCCGACGGGTGCGGGAGCGTGTAGGCCTGGAATTCGATCCTCTGCCCCTCGATCGTGAGCGGCTCGCGGTGGGACTGCTGCGTCCGAGGGTTCTTCGACAGGAAGGGATCGAGCGCCGGAACGTCGAGGCCGTTGACGCTGATGACGAGGGGGCTGCGCGTTCCGTCGTCGAGGAACCGGTGGAAGGTGAGGGAGAGGTGGCCCCTGAGGTCGGCCAGCCGCTCCGCCATGACGAGATCCGGCCGTGACGCGGCGCCGAGCATGTAGTCGAGCTCCTGCCACACGATCAGCGTTCCCGACGGTCGGGAGAGGAGCGCATCCGCCCGGGGAAGCGACGTGTACTCGCTCTCGGCAAGCACGCTCAGGGACCATTCACCCGACGAGAGGACGTGGTCGATGTCCCACTGGAGAGCCGTCGTCTGAGCGTTCTTCCGGGTGAGCACGGTCAATCGTCGCGCCTGCGAGAGCGATGCGGTCTTGAGGCCGAGGCCGAACCGTCCGAGGTCGTTTCCCGCTCTCGTCGTCGTGCGCGCGCTGCCGGCGAGCTGCAGTGCTGTCCGAGCCTCGTCTGGGCTCATCCCCGCGCCGTCGTCCAGGACGGTGAGGAATGAGGAGTCCACCGGGTCGCCGACGATCTCGACTCGGACAGCACCAGCGCTGATGCTGTTGTCCACCAGGTCTGCGATAGCCGCGTGGAACGAGTACCCGACGGAGCGCATCGATTCGAGCAGCTCCACGCCGGGAACAAGAATCTCGTGCTGCAAGCCGCCCCCTCGATGAACTCATCGACAGCCTAAGGGCAGGAAAGGACACTGAGTTCTCCGCGGAATGCCGAGGCCGGTTGCGATGAAGCAGGAGATGAGGCGCAAGCTGGTGGGCCTTCGGGCATTCCCGCCCCCGTGCAGCCGACTCCTCCTGGAACGGTAAGCTGCTCCTGGCCCGACGGGGCATGCGCGCGTGCTCAGCGGGGAACGCTCGTGCGGCGGTGCGCAGCTGCTCCGCTCTGCGCATGTCAGTGGCAAGCCGCACACTGTGTCGGGGTCGAACGAGAGGCAGCACGTGGACTTCAAGATGGGTGAGCTCTTCTGCGGACCGGGCGGGATGGCACTGGGCGCGCATCGCGCTGCGCAGGGGCTCGATGTGGGCCTCGAGCACGTCTGGGCCAACGACTACGACGCGGACACCTGTGAGACCTACCGTCTGAACATCCCCGGCGCCAGCCGGGAGTCCGTGATCCACGGCGACGTCCGCACCCTCGACACCGCTGCGCTCGACCCGATCGACGGCTTCGCCTTCGGATTCCCGTGCAACGACTTCAGCCGTGTCGGCGAGCGCAAGGGGATGATGGGCCGCTTCGGGCCGCTCTACAAGTACGGCGTGAACGTGCTGAACGAGCACTCGCCGTCCTGGTTCGTCGCCGAGAACGTGGGCGACCTGAAGGGCGCGAACGACGGCCACTCCTTCCGTCGGATCCTCCGCGAGCTGGAGGAAGCAGGGGACCAGGGCGGATACGTCCTGACTCCGCACCTGTACAAGTTCGAGCAGTACGGGGTGCCCCAGCGCCGGCACCGCATCCTCATCGTGGGCATCCGGAGGGACCTCGACGTCGAGTTCCGCATCCCGGCGGTGGAGCCCTATGCGCACATCGACAACTCGGCGGGCAATCGGCTCGAGAACCCGCCTATCGGCCCCGACGTGACTCAGAACGAGCTCGCCAAGCAGAAGCCCTGGGTCATCGAGCGGCTCACGCACATCAAGCCGGGGCAGAGCGCGTTCACTGCCGAGCTCCCTGAGCACCTCCGACTCAACGTCACCGGCGCGACGATCAGCCAGATCTACAAGCGCCTCGAGAGGGACAAGCCCTCGTACACCGTCACTGGTTCGGGCGGCGGCGGGACACACGTCTACCACTGGGACGAGCCGCGAGCGCTGACGAATCGCGAGCGCGCCCGACTCCAGACGTTCCCGGACCAGTACCAGTTCGTCGGGGGAAGGGACAGCGTGCGACGCCAGATCGGCATGGCCGTGCCGGTGGAGGGGGCGGAGGTCGTCTTCTCCGCGCTCTTCAAGTCCTTCCTCGGGGTGGACTACGAGACGACGCACACCAACCTTCCCCGCTCCATCGCGAGCGTCCTGAGCTGAGGCCGGACCGCGGAGTGGGGGCAGAGTCGTGGGCGAGCACGCCCGGCTCCCGCCGGTCCATGCTCGGCAACAAGCGAAGGGACACCCGTCCTGAGCTCGAGGTGCGCCGTCGACTCCATGCCAGGGGGCTCCGCTACCGGGTCGATCATGCTCCGCTGCCGGGACTGCGGCGGCGTGCAGACGTCGTCTTCACCGCTCGTCGGATCGCGGTCTTCATCGATGGCTGCTTCTGGCACAGCTGCCCCGAGCATGCCACGCAGCCGAAGCGGAACGACGGCTACTGGACGGCCAAGCTGCAGGCGAACACCGCGCGGGACCGCGACACGGATGAGCGCCTGACTGGAGCGGGATGGCTGGTGCTCCGCTACTGGGAGCACCAGGATCCGGATGAGGTAGCGGCAGATGTGGAGAGCGAATGGCGCAAGGCGGTCCTGCGCGGTGCGCGACTCAATCCAGGTGGAATGCCGTGATCAGGACCTCGATGAGTTCGCGCGCCATCTTCTCGTCGAGCTGGAGGCTCTGACTGCTCTTGGGGCCGGACTTGCGGTCATCTGATCCGAAGGTCGACAGATGGACGTAAGTATGGCCGTCATCGGACTGGATCTCCTGGAAGGTGCAGTCGACCTCGGTCGGATGAACGGTGACCCGCTGGTCGCCGCGCTCCAGCGATCTGATCCTGGCCATTGTTTGCTCTTCTCCATGCTCATCCGGATGAGGTCGACGACTACTCTCGCACCGGCACGAAGGAAAGAAATCGTCCGGCTCTTCGTGATGAAATCTCGTGTCGTTGGAACGGATGAGCTCGATCTCGAAGCAACCCCCCTCTTTGACGCCCCACCCACCCCCGTGTTAGCGTCGCTATCGGACATGTGACTGGTCGTGCAGGCAGGATCCGACGAAACGCGTAATGAGCGTCGTCGGGTCCTTTTTTTGTGCCCGGACGCCTCCTGACGCTCCGCCGGAGCACCGATGACGGTGCCGGAGGGGGCGGGGACGGCGACGGACGGCCGGGCAGCACAGCGCAGGGAAGCGCGCGTCCCCACACACCCGGAGGAGTACCGATGAGTACCCAGGAGAGCGCGAAGGCGATCCTCGAGCACGTCGGCGGCGCCGCCAACGTGGCGAAGCTGCAGCACTGCTCGACCCGTCTGCGGTTCGCGCTGGCGGACGACGCGAAGGCCGACGTCGAGGCGCTGAAGGCGGTGCCCGGCGTGATCGGCGTCGTCACCGGCCCGCAGACGCAGGTCATCGTCGGCAGCGGCGTCAGCGAGATGTACGCGGCGGTCGAGAAGCTGCGCGGCGGCACCACCGCATCCGCGGAGCAGGCGAAGCAGCCGCGGTCCCTCAAGCGCCTCGGCGCGACGATCATGGACTTCGTGGTCAGCGTCTTCACGCCGATCATCCCGGCCATCGCGGGCGCCGGCATCTTCAAGTCGTTCCTCGTCCTCGCCTCGGCGCTGGGCTGGCTCGACCCGGCCTCCGACAACTTCAAGCTGCTGTCCGCCATCCCGGACGCGGTGTTCGGCTTCCTGCCCCTGCTGGTCGCGTACACGAGCGCTAAGAAGCTCGACGTGAACCGGCCGCTCGCGCTCGGGCTCGTCGGCGTCCTGGTCTTCCCGGCGTTCACGACGCTGCTCAACCAGGAGGGCGGCGTCGCGCTCTTCGGCATCCCGGTGCCGGTCATCGCCTACAACGCGCAGGTGTTCCCGGCGATCCTGGCCGTGCTGCTGCTCTCGGTCGTCGAGCGCTTCTTCACGAAGCACTCGTGGGGCCCGATCCGCACGTTCTACGTGCCGCTGATGTGCCTCGTGATCGTCGCTCCGGCCACGATCTTCCTGCTCGGCCCCCTCGGCTACTGGCTCGGCTCGATGCTCACCGGCGCGATGATCGGCCTCTACGGGGCGCTCGGCTGGGTGGCCGTCGCGCTGCTGGCCGGCGTGCTCCCGCTGATCATCTCGGTCGGCATGCACAAGGCGTTCATCCCGCCGACCATCGCGACGATGGCCAGCGCGGGCAAGGACACCTTCTACCTCGCCTCCTCGCTCGCCCACAACGCGGCGGAGGCCGGCTCCAGCCTCGCGATCGCCCTGCGCACCAAGAGCGCGACCCTCCGCGCCACCGCCTTCTCGGGCGGCCTCTCGGCCCTCTTCGGGATCACCGAGCCGGCGCTCTACGGCGTCACGCTGCAGAACAAGCGCGCCCTCGTCTCCGTCATCACGGGCAGCGTCGTCGGAGGCGCCTACATCGGCGCCACGCAGGTCGCCGCGTTCGCGCTGGTCAGCCCCGGCGTCGCGAGCATCTCGATGTTCATCGACGGGCTGAACCCCTGGAACCTGCTCAACGCCGTGATCGGCCTGCTGATCTCGGTCGCCGTCTCGTTCGTCGTCTCCTTCGTCATCTGGCGCGACGACGCCTCCGCCAGCGTCCAGGCGCTCGGCGACGTGGCGGCCGACGCCGGGAGCCCGCTCGCGCTGCAGGCGCCGCTCACCGGCTCCGTCATCCCCCTCTCGGAGGTTCCGGACCCCGTGTTCTCGGCCGGCGTGCTCGGCGAGGGGCTGGCGATCCGCCCCACCGACGGAGCCGTCCGGGCGCCGTTCGCCAGCGAGGTCATCGCGCTGCTCTCCTCCCGCCACGCCGTGGGGCTGCGCCGCGCGGACGGCGTCGAGGTGCTCATCCACGTCGGCATCGACACGGTGCAGCTGGACGGCGCGCCGTTCGAGGCGCACGTCGCGGTCGGCGACCGGGTCGAGGCCGGACAGCTGCTCCTCACCGCCGACCTGGCCGCGATCACCGCGGCCGGCTACGACACCACGACCCCGGTGCTCGTGACCAACTCCGCCGAGTACACCGTGCTCGTCGAGGCCGCCGAGCGGATCACCGCCGGCGACCGGATCATGACCGTGACGCAGAGAGAGAAGGAGCTCGCCGATGGCGCTTCCTGACGGATTCCGATGGGGCGGCGCCCTCGCCGCCAACCAGGTCGAGGGCGCGTGGCGCGAGGGCGGGCGCGGCCCGGCGGTCAGCGACGTCGCCTCCTACAAGCCGAAGGCGGACCCGAAGGAGTACGCGATCCACCACCGCAACACGGTGGAGAGCATCACGGCGGCGATGTCCGACGACGACACCGAGTACTACCCCAAGCGCCGCGGCATCGACTTCTACCACCGCTACCCCGGCGACCTCGCGCTGTTCGCCGAGATGGGCTTCACCACCCTCCGCGTCTCGATCGCCTGGACCCGCCTCTACCCGACGGGGGAGGAGGCGGAGCCGCTCGAGGAGGGCATCGCCTACTACCTCGCCCTCTTCACCGAGATGCGGCGCCTCGGGATCGAGCCGCTGGTCACGCTCTCGCACTACGACCCGCCGCTCGCGCTCGCGCTGAAGCACAACGGCTGGGTCGACCGCCGCACGATCGGGCTGTTCGAGCGCTTCGCCCGCACCTGCTTCGAGCGCTTCGGCCACCTCGTCGACATGTGGCTGACCTTCAACGAGATCGACGGCATCATCCGCCACCCGTTCACCTCGGGCGGGATCATCGAGGAGACCGTCGAGGGCAGCGTGGAGCAGGCCTGCTACACGGCCCTGCACCACCAGTTCGTCGCCTCCGCCTCGGTCACGAGGACGCTGAAGGAGCTGTGGCCCGAGTCGCGGATGGGCTGCATGCTCACGATGCTGACCACCTACCCCAACACCTGCCACCCCGACGACGTCGCGGCGACGCAGGCGAAGGAGCGGATGCTCTACCTCTGCACCGACGTCCAGGCGGGCGGCGCCTACCCGCGCCTGGCGCTGCGGGCGCTCGAGAGCCGCGGGGTCGAGATCCCGTTCGAGGCGGGCGACGTCGAGCTGCTGCGCGAGCACCCGGTCGACTTCATCTCGTTCAGCTACTACATGTCGATGACGGAGTCGGTGCGCCCCGACGCCGAGCGCACCCCCGGCAACACGGTCCTCGGCGTCAAGAACCCGTTCCTCGAGTCGAGCGAGTGGGGCTGGCAGATCGACCCCGTCGGCCTGCGGATCTCGCTGATCGACCTCTACGACCGCTACGGCAAGCCGCTGTTCATCGTCGAGAACGGGCTCGGGATGCGCGACGAGCTGACCGAGGACGGCCGGGTCCACGACCCGTACCGGATCGACTACTTCCGCGCGCACTTCGAGCAGATGATCCAGGCGGTGGACGAGGGCGTGGAGCTGCTCGGCTACGTGAGCTGGGCACCGATCGACCTGATCAGCGCCTCCAGCTCGCAGATCTCGAAGCGCTACGGGTTCGTCTACGTCGACATGGACGACCTCGGCCACGGCAGCACCGAGCGCTACCGGAAGGACTCGTTCTTCTGGTACCAGAAGGTCATCGCCTCCAACGGCGCGGATCTGGGATGATCCTCCTCTGCCCGGAGGCGCCGTCCGGCTCTCCGGGCAGAGGCCCCGCCACCCCCACCCCAGCCCTGACGCGGCCGTCGACGGAGACACGCATGCAGACCATCAAGAAGGTGCTCAACTCGAGCGTCGTCCTCGTCGTCGACGAGCGCGGCGTCGAGCGCGTGCTCCTGGGCAGGGGGATCGGCTTCGGAGCGAAGGCCGGCGAGGCGATCGAGCCCTCGAGCGTCGACCAGGTGTTCGTGGCGCTGGACGACTCGGATCAGCGCAACCTCGTCGAGCTCCTGGCGCAGATCCCGCCGGAGTTCGTCGAGCTCACCCGCGCGGTCGTCGCCGACGCGGAGGAGCAGGGGCTGAAGCTCGACCCGCACGTGTACCTCGCGCTCACCGACCACCTGCACTTCGCGGTGGAGCGGCAGCGGCGCGGGCTCTCGGTCGCCAACCGGCTGGCCTGGGAGATGCGGACGGTCTACCCCGTGCAGTACGCGGTGGGGGAGCGGGCGGTCGAGCGGATGCGCGAGCGCCTGGACGTGGAGCTGCCCGCCGATGAGGCCGCGAACGTCGCGTTCCACCTCGCCAACGCGGAGCTCGGCAAGGTCGGGATCGACTCGCTCCGGATCGTGCAGCTCATCCGCTCGGTGACCGCGATCATCCAGCACTCCAGCGGAGCCGCGCTCGACCGCGACGACCTCCGCTCCGCCCGCTTCGTAACGCACCTGCAGTACTTCGCCGAGCGCTTCTTCTCGGGCGGCCTGCTCGAGAGCGAGGACGACTTCCTCTTCACCAGCCTCAGCGCCCGCTACCCGCGCGCGATCGCCTCCGCCGAGCGGGTCCGCTCCTTCGTGGCGGCCGAGTACCAGGCCGCCCTGCCCAACGAGGAGGTCGCCTTCCTGGCCCTCCACATCGCGCGCGCCGCTCCGGAGTAGCGCGCTGACCCCGGAGAACCGCATGCACCGCACGACCCCCGCCCGCCAGACGACGCCCGCGAGCGCGCGCCCGTGAGCGGCACGATCCACCTCGTGCGCCACGCCGAGACCCTCTTCAACGTCGCCGGCCAGCTGCAGGGCTGGTGCGACTCGCCCCTGACCGAGCGCGGCGAGCGCCAGGCGGCGGCCCTCGGCGAGCGGATGCGCGAGGTGCCGCTCGTCGCGGCGTTCACGAGCGACCTCACCCGCACCCGCACCACGGCGGCGGCGGCGCTCGCCGGGCACCCGTCGCTCGAGGCCGAGCCGATGGTCGAGCTCCGCGAGTGGCACTTCGGCGCCTTCGAGGGGCAGCCGAACGCCTCGCTCTGGGAGCCGGTGTTCGCCGATCACGGCTACTCCTACGTGCCCTCCTCCGCCGACTGGCCGCGGATGACCGACGCCGGTCTCGACTCGGTGCTCGACGCGATCCACCGCCACGACCCCTCCGGCCGGGCTGACAGCGGTGCCACCGTGCGCGCCCGCGTGGAGGCCGCGATCGCGCGGTTCGTGCCGGCGGCCGAGCACGGGGACGTGCTGGTCGTGACCCATGGAGCGGTGCTGGGGAGCATCCTCCGCGCGCTCGACCCCGCGCACCGGCCGCAGCGGGGCTACCCGAACTGCGCGGTCGTGTCGGTGACGGACGGCGTCATCGGCGAGGTCGACGGGAGCTGCGCGACGGCCTGACCCCGCTCCTCCTCCTCCACGGACGCCCCTGTGCGCTCCGGTCGCCGACCGGACGAGCACGGGGGCGTCCGTCGTGCTCGGGACGCCGGCGGCCCGCACCCGGGCCGCCCCCGGACCTGCACGCGCGGCCGCCTCGGGACCTGCACGTCCGGTGATCCGGGACCTGCACTTTCGGCCACCTCGGCGCTGTACCGAAGTACAGGAGCCCGTCGCGAGAGCGTCCGTAGCGTCTGAGGAGTCAAGAGAAACGACTTCGAGGAGATGACATGCGAGGGCTTCAGCTCAGCGGCGTGAGCCGTGCATTCGGCGGCCACCGGGTCCTGCACGACGTGGACCTGTCCGTGGGCCGCGGCGAGATCGTCGGCTTCATCGGCGGCAACGGCGCCGGCAAGACCACGACGATGCGGCTGATCCTGGGCCTGCTCACCCCCGACACGGGGACCATCACCTGGGACGGCGCGCCGATCACCGCCGAGGACCGCCGCTCGATCGGCTACATGCCGGAGGAGCGCGGCCTCTACCCGCAGATGCGGGTCCGCGAGCAGGTGATCCACTTCGCTCTGCTCGAGGGGCACGACGCCCGGGGAGCCCGTGAGACCGCCGAGGAGGTGATCGACGCGCTGGGCCTGGCCGAGCGGGCCGACACCCTGGTGCAGGACCTCTCGCTCGGCAACCAGCAGCGCGTGCAGCTGGCCGTGTCCCTGGTGGGCGATCCGTCGCTCCTGGTGCTGGACGAGCCCTTCTCGGGGCTCGACCCGGTCGCCGTGGAGACGATGGCCGGCCTGATCCGGCAGCAGTCCGCCCGCGGCGTCGGCGTGCTCTTCTCCTCCCACCAGCTCGACCTGGTCGAGCGCCTCTGCGACACCGTCTGCGTGCTCGACTCCGGCCGCGTGACCGCGAGCGGAGCGGTGGCCGAGCTGCAGGACGACGGCCGCAGCCGCTGGCAGCTGCAGTTCTCCCGCCCCCTGGACGACCTGCTCGTCGCCGAGCTCGGCGTCACACCGGGACTGTCGGCCGAGCCGGTCCCCGGTGAGCCGGAGTCGCTGCTCGTCTCGATCGAGGGCAGCGGCCGGGACGTCCCCGAGCAGGTGCTCGCGACCCTCACCCGCCACGGCGGCCTCCGGAGCATCCGCACCGCGCAGCGCTCGCTGACCGAGCTGCTGTCCGAGCGGCTCACCGCCGCCTCCACCCCTGCGGCCGAGCGCCGCCTCGAGATCCAAGGAGCAGGACGATGACCACCACGCACCCCCGCGCCGCCCACGCCCGGACCGCCGAGAGCTCCGCTCCTCCGACGCCGGCCCGGGGAGCCGCGACGATCGTCCGCCGCGAGATCCTGACCCGCACCGGGAACCGCACGATCCTCACCGCGACCCTCGCGCTGGCCGCGATCGCCGGCCTCGGCGCCGGGATCGGCGGCTGGTTCCTGGTCGACGCGACGAGGGAGGCGGGGACCGTGGTCCTCGACACCCGGATCCTGTTCGCGACCGCGATGATCAGCGCCCTGCTCGCCGCGATGGTCTACTCCTCGTCGAGTCTGGCCTCGGGGGTGGTCGAGGAGAAGTCGTCCCGGATCGTCGAGATCCTGCTGACGAAGATCGGCGTCGCCCCGCTGCTCGCCGGGAAGATGATCGGCGTCGGCCTGGTGACCCTGGCCCAGCTGCTCGTGATCGGCGGCGCCGTCGTCGGCGGGTTCAGCGTGGTCGGCGGGTGGTCGGTCCTCGAGATCGAGCTCGGCCCGAGCCTGGTCTGGTTCCTCGTCTGGTTCCTGCAGGGCTACGTGCTCTTCGCGCTCCTCAGCACCCTGCTCGCCTCGACCGTGTCGAGGCAGGAGGACCTGGGCACCGCCGCCATGCCGCTCTCCGTCGTGCAGATGGCGCTGCTGATCATCGCGCTCTACGTGGTGCCGGCGAACCTCGACGAGGCCTGGGTGCACGCGCTCTCCTTCGTCCCCCTCTTCTCCTCCTACCTGATGCCGATGCGCTTCGGCCTCGACTCGGTCGGCACCCCCGAGATGGTGATCGCCGCCGTCGTCGCCGCGATCACGGTGCCGCTGCTGTTCCGCCTGGTCGTCCGCGTCTACCGCAACAACGCGCTCCGCACCGGCTCCCGCGTCTCGCTCCGCGCCTCCCTCAAGGCCGCCGACGCCTCCTAGGCCCGGCTCCCGATATCCACCACCACCACCCCTCGGAAGGACACCACCATGACCACCTCGCGCACCGCCTCGACCCGCCCCTCGCCCCTCAAGAAGCTGCTCGTCAACACCGCCCTCCTCGTCGGGGGAGCGGGCGGCGCCTACCTCGTCGTCACCTACCTCTTCTGATCCGCTCGACCGACCGAAGGACACGATCGTGACTCTCCTCGCGACTCCCGGGCTCCGCCCCGCGACCCCTGGGCACCGCCCCGCGGATCCGGCGGCCCTCCGGGCGGCGGCCTCGACCGAGCGGCTGCTCGGCGGCGGACGCCACCGCGTCGCCGCGATCGACCGCCCCGCCTTCGCCGGCCGGAACGCGTCGTGGACGATGACCCTCGACGACGGCGCCCGCGTCTTCGTCAAGCACGTCTCGCCCCGGACGGCGGGCCCCGCGGCCTTCCGCCGCTCCAGGGACTTCGCCGGCTTCGCCGCCCGGAGCCCCGAGCACGCCCCGGCCGGACCCCGCCTGCTGGCGGCCGACGAGGACGACTCCCTGCTGGTGTTCGAGCACTGCCCCGGCACCAGCCTGGCCCTCCTGCTCGTGGAGGAGCGCGTCCCCGCGGACTTCCCCGAACAGGCCGGCCGGCTCCTGGCCCGGCTGCACGCCGGCCCGGTGGCGGGCCTCACCGCGACCTCGCACCCCAGCCCTCCCGTCGAGATGCTGCGCGTCGGCATCCCGCACACCCGCTACGTCGACCTCACCCTCGCCGAGCTCGCCTTCTGGGGCGACCTGCAGCACGACGAGCAGCTCGTCTCGGCCACGGAGGATCTCCGCGAGTGGGAGAGCGGCAACCGCACGGCCCCGATCCACGGCGACCTCCGCCTCGACCAGTTCCACCTCCGCGACGGGCGCCTCCAGCTGCTCGACTGGGAGGAGTTCGGGATCGGGGATCCGGCCCGCGACCTCGGCACGCTGGCGGGGGAGTGGATCCACCGCGCGGTGCTCGACACCGTGACCACCCGGGAGGGCGCCTCCGCTCCTCCACTCGCCTTCGACACTGCGGCCGCGGACGCCCGCATCGCGGAGCGGATGGCGGCACTGGTCCCGAGGATCCGGCGGATGTGGCTCGCCTACGCCGCCGAGACCGCCGGCGCGGACGACGCCCTCGCCGTCCGCGCCACCGCCCACCTGGGCTGGCACCTCGTCGACCGCACCCTCGCCCGGGCCTCGATGGTCTCCCGCCTCCCCGGGATCGAGCGGGCCGCCGCCGGCATCGGCCGCCGCGTCCTGCTCGCCCCCTCCGCCTACTCCACCGCCCTCGGATTCGACAGGAGCCCGCGATGACCGCCCTCACCACCCGCTCCGTCCTCGACGAGGCCGTGATCAGCGTCGACGCCGCCCGGCTGCGGGCCGAGGTCGACGGGACCGTGATCGAGGCCACCGGGCCGATCGAGCTGCGGGCCCGACTCGCCGCCACCGTCTACACCCACCTGCACCTCCGGAACCCGCTGCTCGGCGAGACCGCCGGAGGCGACGGCCAGGACCTCGCCCCCCGGCTGATCGACGCGATCCCGCACCGCACGGTCCTGCAGCCCGCTCCCTCCGGGGTGCTCGGCTCCGCCACCGTGCAGGGGGAGGAGCGCCGGGTCGTCGAGCTGGGCCGCGTCCGGGTCCTCGTGCCCGAGGTCGATCTCGTCCGCTCCGCCGACGGGGCCGTCGCCGGCGTCCGGCTGCCGAGCTGGCGCACCCGCACCACTCCCGGCTACCTCCTCGCCCTCGGCCCGATGGGACTCGATCCCGCCGACCGGGTCGTGCGCCTCTCGCTCGTCGCCGACTCGGCGGAGGACGCGCTCGCCCTGTGGGGCCCGCTCCTGGAGGCGCTCGCCGCCTCCGGAGCCCGCCACCAGGCCAAGGCGCTCTCGGACCCGCGGGCCTTCCCCCGCTCCGACGCCCTCGTCGTCTACCTGCCCGCCGACTCCGCCGACGACGTCGCCCGGAGGGTCACTCCGCTGCTCGATGCCCGGCCCTCGCCCCGCACCGCCGTCTCGGCCTTCGCCGAGAGGCTCGCCGACGGCCTCGCCTACGCCGAGGACCCGGCCGACGAGCGCTCCTCCTACCGCGGACTGAGCTTCGGCCAGCACCGCTCCCGCGTCCTCGCCGAAGCGCTCCTGCGCTCCTCGGCCGAGACGATCCCCGCCGCCGACGCCTGGGCCGACGCCGCCCGCGCCGCGCGCATCGACCCGGACCGCCCGGGACTCACCGCCCGCTAGGGCCCCACGAACCTCCCCTCGATCCCGAGGGGACCACCACCTCAGCCCGAGGTACTCCACGAAAGGGACACATCATGACCACCATCTCCACCGACGCCCAGTCCGCCGACCTCACCGCCCTCGCGGGAGCGCACGACACCTTCGCCACCGTCGACGAGCTCGGCTCGGACGCCGCGACCGAGGCGCCCGCCACCACGCCCCTGTGCGTCGGCATCATCGTCGGCGCCACCCTCGGCGCGGGCTGCTGACCCGGCCCTCCTCCCGCCCGGGTGCTCCCGCAGCACCCGCTCCCCGGCCCTCCGGCCGGACCACCCGCACCACTCCCCGCACGACCCGGCGGATCCGCCGCCACCACTCATCCAAGGAGAACACCATGTCGACCATCACCGCCCAGACCGTCCAGTCCGCCGACCTCGTCGAGCTCGCCACCGCCCACGACACCTTCACCGCCGCCGACGAGATCGGCACCGACGCCGCCTCCGAGGCGCCCGCCACCACCCCGTTCTGCGCCGGCGTCATCATCGGCGTCACCCTCACCGCAGGGTGCTGACGGGCACGGGGCGACCGGTCCTCGACCGCGTCGCCCCGGCCCCTCCCGGGCGCGTGCCGTCCGCTCGCGCCGTCCGCCCATCCCCGTCCGCCCTTTCCGCGGGCACGGTCCGCCCGTCCGCCGCCGGCCGTGACCCGATCCGCCCTCCCGCCCGCCGCCCTCTGAGGAGACCGCCATGACCACCCCGCCCGGTGCGCAGAGCGCCGCACTCTCCGACCTCTCGCTCGGCCGCTTCGGCTACTCCCGGGTGGCCCTCGTCCTGACCGGCTCCGCCATGACCCAGGTCATGCCCTACTGGATCCAGTGGGCGCGCGCCGCCGCTCCGGCGACCGAGTTCCGCGTGCTCGTCCGCGACTCGGCCTACCGCTTCACCACCCGGCACAACCTGGAGTCGCGACTGCGCGGCCGGATCCAGGACGACCGCTGGGACGACGAGATCGTCGTCGCCCACGTCGACCTCGCCGAGTGGGCCGACCTCATCCTGATCTACCCGGCCACCCTCGACTACGCCTCGCGCCTCGCGCACGGCATCACCGACTCCCCATCGCTGCTCGCGGCCCTCACGACGGAGGCGCCGGTGTGCATCGCTCCGTCGCTCCCGCCGCGGGCGCTCGGCAACCCGGTCGTCGAGTCAACCCTCGCGCTGCTGCGCGAGCCGGCCAACTTCACCGTCATCGACCCCGTGCCCGGGCCGAGCGAGTCCAGCGACACGGCGCTCGCCTGGGTGCCGCCCGCGTTCCCCGCGGTGCTGCGCCACCTGGAGTCGCTGCGCACGGCACCGGCTGCCGCGGAGGAGGCGAGGTCGGCGTGAGCACCACTGCCCCTCCGCGGGCCCTCGTCACCGGGCTGCTCGTCACCGAGCTCTCGGCCGGACCCGACGGGACCACCGTCTGGACCCGCCGCCTCGGAGAGCAGGCGCCGCTGCCGTTCTCGCCGGTGCCCGTCCGCCTCGCAGCGCCCGATCCCCGGATCGTGCCGGGAGGCGCCGACCCGTCGATCCGCCGCTACCGCACCACCGCCCGCGCCCTGCTGCCCGCGCTCCTCCACGAGCTGTCGGAGGAGGCGCTCGTCTCCGTCGGCCGCGAGTGGAAGGGCGCGCTGGACGCGCTCCACGGCGCCCGGCCCGCCGGGGAGCCGCTCCCTCCGCGTCCGCTGCAGCGCGCCCGCGGCTGGCTCGCCGGTGGCTGGGCGCCCGCCGCCGAGGAGCTCGGCGCCGGCGGTCTCCTCGAGCTCGCCGACTGGGCGGAGGCGGTCGTCGCCTCGCCGGCCGCGGTCGTGGTCCACGGCCACCCCGGCCTCGCCCACCTCGTCGTCGACGGGACCCGCGTCGCTCTGCTCACGGGCGAGGACGTCGGGCTCGCCGACCCGGTCTGGGACGCCGCCTGGGTGCTCGGGGAGCTCGCAGAGCTGCACGCCTTCCACCCCGCGCTCCGCCCGGCCCTCGACGCGCTCCGCCGCGGACTCTCGCTCGAGGAGGACCACGACGCCGAGCTGCTGCGCGTCGGCACCGCGTTCCGGCTGGCCCAGCACGCCGTCGACTGGCACCGCTCCGGGGGCGCCAGCAGCGATCAGGCGCGGCTGCTGCTGCGCCTGTCCGCCGCACAGCTGGGGGAGCGGGCGGAATGAGCGCCCGCGACGTCCCGACCCTGTCCGCCGCCCTGCCCTCCGGCGCCCGCGCGCTCGTCGTGCACCGGCCGGAGGTCCGCAACGACTCGGTCGCCCTCGCCGTGCCCGCCGGCATGCGCCACGAGCGCGACGGCGAGGAGGGGATGCTGCACCTGATCGAGCACCTCGTCTACCAGGACAGTGAGGGGGTCGCCGGTCTCGTCCGGCAGACCCGCGTCGCCGAGAGCGGCGGCGTCCTCGGCGGTCACACGCACCTCGACTACTCCGAGTTCTTCGAGACGGGTTCTCCCGGGTCGGCCGCCGTGATCGCGGAGCGGCTCGTCGAGCAGGTCTTCCGCCCCGCCTTCCTGCCGGAGCAGATCGCGGAGCAGATCCGCGCGGTCGCCTCTGAGCGGGCCGCGCGCCTCGCCCCCGCTCCGGGCGGCGTGCTGCCGTGGCCGCACCTGACCGCCCGCTACTGGGCCGACGCCCCCAACGCGCACGACGGCAGCGGCGACCTCGACCTCGAGGGCCGCGCGACCGAGCCCGTCCTGCGCGCGCTGCACCGGCGCCACTACAGCCCGGCCGGCTCCGTGCTGGTCGGCGTCACGGCCGACGACCCCGCCCGGCTCCTGGACCGCCTGGTCGCGGCCCTCGCGGAGACGCCCGATCGCGCGGCAGGACCGGTCGCCGTCCCACCTGGGACGGCCCGCCCCGAGTACCGCGCCGAGCCCGCCGCCCGCCGGCTCGCCGCGACCGCCGCCGCGCCGTCGACCCGCGTCTCCGACGAGCTGCTCGGCGACCTGATCGCCGCCGAGGCGCTCGCTGCGCAGGCCGGACTCGACGCGAGCGCCGGACTCTTCGGCCCGGGCGACACCGTCGCCGACGACCTCTTCGTGCTGGTCGACGACACCGCCGTGCCCGTCGATCCGTGGCACCGCCTCCGCGCCCTCGCGGTGAGCGACGACTCCGCCCTCGAGCACGCCCGGCACCGCGCGGTGCTGCGTGCGGAGCGGCTGGTGCACGACGACGAGCGTCTGGCCCGCACCGTCGCCCGGGATGCCCTGCTGCGCGGTGCGCCCGGCTTCGCGGGCGAGCTCGTCGACTCCCTCGCCGCGCGGCCGCCGCGCCCGCTGCTCGCGGACGCCGCGGCCCGCCTCGCCGAGCAGCCCTTCGCCGCACTGGGCGTTCCCGCCGCCTCCACCCGTCCCGGAAGGAGGAGCCCATGACCGCCGCACCCCCGCTCGCCGTCGTCGACGAGCGCTCCCGCTTCGCCGTCGTCGCCCTCGGCTGGCGCGACCCGGCCGGAGACGACGGGCCCGACCGCGCTGCCCGCCTCCGCTCGGCCGTTCCCCCCGGAGCGGTCTCGCTCGCGTGGACGGCGACGGCCGGGGCGCAGAGCCTCACCGCGGTGCTCCCTCCGGAGGGCGCCGCGGCCTGGACCGCCCTGACGCTCGAGCGCGCCCAGGGAGCCGGGGATCCGGTGCTCGCCGTGGTCGGGCCCGAACGCGCCGTCCGCGAGACGTCCCGGCCCGTCTCCGTGCCCGCCGCGGCTCCGCTGCCGAGCGCTCTGCACCAGTCCCGCGAGCAGGGCTACGAGAGCACGATCGTCACTGGCGCGGACCCGTCCGGCGAAGTCGGCCACGCTGCGACGTTCCTGGCGCTGTGCCGCCTCACCGCGGGGGCCGAGCCGCTCGTCCCCGCCGCACTGCGCTCCGCCGGCGGCGATGCGGTCGCCCAGGTCGCGCGGGGCCTGCGCTCGAGCCGCCCCTCCCTCACCTGGCAGGTCGTCTCCCCGGCCGGCCAGGGCATCCCGACCCTCGAGACCGTGCTGCGCACCGTCCTCGACGGCCGCGCCGCGCACGGGGAGGGAGCACGCGCCGCGCACGCGTTCGCGCGGGCGAACCTCCTCCGCGCCTGGCGGTCGCCCGAGACGCTCGCGCGCACCCTGGTGGAGTACGAGGTGATGGGCTGGGGCGGCGCCCTGGTGCTCGATCCGGAGTCGGCGCTCGCCGCGGTCGACGAGAGTGCGCTCGAGCGGGCGGTCGCGGGGCTCCTGCGGCCCGTCGCCGACGTGGTCGGCTGGGGCTGAATCCGGCGGGCTCGATCAGCTCCGGCCGGGACGCGTCCCCAGGTCGACGAGCCCGTGCTCGATCGCCGAGACCAGGATCTGCACCCGGTCGCGCACGCCCAGCTTCTCCATCACCTTCACGAACCGCGCCTTCACGGTCGACTCGGTGACGAACAGCTCCTGCGCCATCTCGCGGTTGCTCATCCCGCGGGCGAGCAGGCGGATCACCTCGAGCTCCTTCTCGGTGAGCGCCTCGAGCAGATCGGGGTCCGGCACCGTCTCCGCCGGCACCGACTCCTCGAGCCCCTTCACCACGTGGCGCGTGACCTCGGCGGAGAGCACGGACTCGCCCGCGAGCACCGCGTGCACCGCCGCGATGATCTCCCGCGGCTTCGTGTCCTTGACCAGGTAGCCGGAGGCGCCCGCGCGGAGCAGGTCGACGACGTAGCGGTCCGTGGTGAACGTGCTGAGCCCGAGGATCGCGATGCCCGGGTGCTCGGCGTGGATCCGCTCGGTCGCGGCGACGCCGTTCATGACCGGCATCTGCATGTCCATCAGGATCAGGTCGGGCTGGAGCGTCGCCGCCTGCTGCACCGCGATCCTCCCGTCGGAGGCCTCGCCCACCACCTCGATCGCCGGGTCCTGCGAGAGGTAGTCGCGGAGGATCTCGCGGGTCATCGATTCGTCGTCCACCAGCAGCACGCGGGTCATCGCTCTCGTCCTTCGTCGGTCGCCCCCGCGACGAGCGCACCGGACGCCCGGCCCTCGAGGGGGATGGTCATGGTCGTAGTCCAGCGGCCGCCGCGGGCTCCCGCGTCCAGCCGCCCGCCGAAGACGGCGCAGCGGGCCGACATCGCCTCGATCCCGAGGTGCGAGGAGACGATCGGAGCCGCGGAGGCGATCGCGTTGGAGGAGCTCAGCTGCACCTCGCCCCCCGACACCTCGAGCCGGAGCTGCACCTCACCGGCGGTGTCGCCGTGCTTGAGCACGTTCGTGCCCAGCTCCCGGACCGTGCGCCGCAGCACCTGGCGGAGGCTCGCGGGCACCTGCGCCACGGAGCCCGCCACGTCGAGGCGGACCCGGAAGCCCGCGCGCTCGATCGCGTCGGCGACGTTCCGCACGTCGTGGACGAAGCCGACGGCGGTGGTCGTGGCGCCCGAGACCTCCGGGGTCCCGAGCAGGTCGGAGTCGCCGCGGGCGGGAGCGCCTGCCTCGTCCTCGTCCTGGAGGAGCGTCACGAGGCTCCGCAGATCCTGCAGCGCCTGCTGCGCCGCGTCGCCGATGCTCTCGAGGATGCGCTCGGTCTTGGCCGGGTCCTCGACCGAGGTCGCGCGGCGGGCCTGCATGGCGATGATGGTCACCTCGTGCGCGACGATGTCGTGCAGCTCGTGCGCGAGCCGGGTCCGCTCCTCGTTGCGGATCCGCGCCTGCTCCTCCTGGATGCGGTCGGCCCGGCGCTCGCTCCGCTCGCTGCGGCCCCGGAAGGCGTTCAGGCCCAGCCCGGCGGTGCCGCCGAAGAGGACGAACGCGCCCAGGACGTAGACGGCCGTGCCCATGGCGCGGTCGACGAGCAGCACCGCGGGCAGGAGGACGAGGGTGCCGAGCACGAAGACGAGCCCCGCGCGCCAGGGGAGGAGGAAGGTGACGAAGCCGACCACCACGATGGTCGGGAAGATCAGCGCCGCGAGCAGCAGCGGCGGGGCGCCGAGCATCAGGACGACGGCGTAGACGAGGTAGAGCGAGACCGCCGCGGGGATCGCGCCGGCGAGCAGCGCCAGGAGCGGCAGGTAGGGGAGCGCCAGCTCGATCCAGCCGCGGACCGACGTGAGGTCGACGCTGCCGCCCATCAGGTCGATGACGACGAGGAGCGTGAAGGAGCCGAGCAGGAGGGACCGGGTGATCCACCCGCCGGGCAGCGTCCGCACGTCGTTCGTCCACCGCGTCGTCCCCACCACGGGACCAGGGTACCGAAGCCTCCCCCGAGCCCCGTCGGCCTTCCGTACAAGGGCGGACTGGTCTTTCGTACAGGAGCGGTGCGACGGGGCGTCGCCATGCTTATGGAGCGGTCGAGCCGATCGCACCCCTCGATCACAGGAGAACGACCATGGCCCCGATCCTCGCCGCCGCCGCCCTCGCCCTCGGAGCCGTTCTCGCTCCTGCCGCCGCTCCCGTGCAGGCCGCCTCGTCCGCCGGCGTGCAGACGGTCGCCGCCTCCTACGAGCTGCCGAAGGTGCAGAAGCCGGGCGGCATGGAGTCGATCCAGGACCGCGGCGCCCTCTGCAACCTCTTCGGGATGTGCTGAGCGCAGCTCTCGGACCGGGTCAGCCCTTCAGCGGGTCGTTGCCCCAGTTCTTCAGGGAGTAGCGCCACTTCGTCTCGGTGACATCGCCCGAGGGACGCTGCTTCGCGTGCCGGTGCACGTAGCCGACGACCTTCGTCATGTGGGCGTAGTCGTCCTCGCTCAGGTCGGCCTGCTTCGTGCCCAGAAGCTCGACGATGCGGCGCCCGCTCTCGTGGCCGACGGACTCGCCGCCGCCCTCCGGCTTCTGGCCGACCTCCTTCGACTCGTCGGTGCCGAGCCACTCCTCGAGCTCCTTCGCGGTCATGTTCACGGCGTCGTGGAACTCGTCGCGGGTCGTCCGCTTCTCGTCGTCGGTGGGCATCGCGGGGCTCCTCGGGTCGGTCGGTCCGGGTCGGTCGGTGACCTCCAGCGGAGCCTGTCGGAGGGGGAGAGGTCAAGCCCCGTGCGCGGTTCCAGGGCGCGCGTAGCGTCGGAGGAGTCCGCACCAGCCGACCACCGCCGGCGTCCGCCGCCGGCAGAGAAGAGGCCCACATGCCCTCCCGCAACACCCTCGTCCGCAGTCTCCACGACCTCGGAGCCGCCGCCTGGTTCGGCGGCTCGCTCATGGGCGCCGTCGGCCTGAACGGCGCCGCGTCCACCTCGTCCGACCCGGCGGAGCGCCTCCGCCTCTCCTCGAACGGCTGGGCCCGCTGGACCCCTGTGCAGCTCGCCGCGATCGCCGCCCACGGCGTCGGCGGCATCGGACTCGTCCTCGCCAACAAGACCCGCCTGGCCAACCAGCAGGAGAGCCGCACGAACACCGTCGTCAAGACCGTCGTGACCGGGCTCGCCGGCGCCGCCTCGGTGATCGCCGCGGTCGCCGGAGCGACGCAGGCCAAGCACGCCGACGAGGGCGCCCCCGGCGTGACCGAGGCGTCGGAGCAGAACTCGCAGGAGCTGACCACGGCCCTCCGCGTGCAGAAGGTCACCCAGTGGGCCATCCCCGTGCTGACCGCCGTCATCATCGTCCTCGGCGCCCAGCAGGGCGAGCAGCAGCGCCCCGTGAAGGGCCTCTTCGAGACCACGGCGCGGATGTTCCGCAAGTAGTCCCCGCGCTCGCGCGCAGAACGTCGGCCGAGAGTGCCCGCCGTCCCCCGAGGGTGGAGGGCGGCTGCTCTCGGCCGACGTTCTGCGTGCGGGGTCCGGCTAGCGGCAGTGTCCGCGGCTGCTGCGGGGTCGCCGTGGGGATCGCCGAGGCGGACGCGCCTGTGCTGATCTGCTCGGCGACCACCCCGCCGTGAATTGTGATGCGGCAGCTGATCCCGCCCTGGTCATCGGAGTATCAAGGCGCCGATCCCGCCGATCAGGGAAGCGGGGGCGGGGCCGACGCCGGTCCTCCTCGGACGGGGGCGGCGCAGTCGTCGAACGTTTGAGGGCCCGACCGAGGCCGAGGAGTGGCGTGGAATCGCCCGGACGCACGGAGGCGGTCCGATTGACCCCGCTATCTCTACATAGGTAGCGTCATCCGTGTGCAGCCACTCCCTCGCCTCACGTCCGCCACCGCGGACGTCCTCCGGACCCTCCTCGACGCCGACGGCCCGACCTGGGGCATGGTCGTGATCAAGGCCACCGGGCGACCGGCGGGCAGCGTCTACCCGATCCTGGAGCGGCTCGAGGGAGCGGGCTGGGTGGTCTCGGAGTGGGAGGCCGCGAGCGAGCGGAGCGGCCCGCGTCGCCGGCTCTACGAGCTGACCGCGGAGGGCGCCCCGGCAGCCCGGGCCGCCGTCGAGCGGATGCGGTCGACCGCGCGGACGGCGCCGCGAGCGGCGGAGGCGACCGCATGAGCGCGCTCCTGCGGCTCCTGTCGCTGCTGCTGCCCCCGCTCGCCCGCGAGCGCTACCTCGAGGAGTGGCGGGCCGACCTGGCCGGGGCCGCCGAGCTGGGACTGCCCCGGCGCGGCGTCGTCCTCGGAGCGCTCGCCCTGCTGGTGAGCGTCGACCGCGACCTGCCCGCGCACACCGGCGAAGCGCGGGGCACGCTCCCGCGCCGCCTCGCGCGCCGCGGACTCGCGCTCTTCGCCGCGGCCGCGCTCATGCTGAGCGGCATCGCGCTGACCGGCGGAGGAATCGTCCCCGAGCCGGGTGCCGCCTCCGACACCGCCCTGGCCGCCGTCGGCGCCGTGCAGACCGCGGTGCTCGTCGCCGCCGTCGCGGTCGCGGTCCTCGGCGCGGTCCACCTCCTCGGCGCTGCGGCGTCGGCCCGCACGGTGCTCGCGCGGATCTCCCTGGTCGCCGCCGTCGTCGGCCCGGTGCTCACCGCGGCCGGCCTCCTCCTCCCCGGACCCCTCGCCCTCGTCGGCCTGCCCGTCTCCCTCGCCGGACTCGTCTGCGGGGCGATCGTCCTCGGCGGCTCGCGGACCATCGCCCTCGCACCGCGGACGGCGACCCGCGCTCAGCGCCTCCCCGTCGCCCTCGCGGGCCTCGCGCTCGTGGCGGGCGTCACGGTGGTGGGCGCCGTCGATCTGCTGGTCTGGAATCCGCAGGCGAAGGTCCCCGGCGTGGCCCTGGCGGAGATCTACGCGACCATGTCCGAGCGCGACGGCTTCGAGTTCGGCTCCCACGCGATCTGGGTCACCGGGTGGGCCGCGTTCTGGACGGCCGCCGCGATCGTCGTGACGGTCGGCGCCCTCGTCGGCCGGAGGTCGCCGCTCACTCCGCGGCGGATCGCGGTGCTCATGCTCGCCCTGGTGGCCGGCGCCGTCGTCTTCCGCTTCTTCGCCGGGTTCGGCTTCGGGATGTCGGTCGCCGACACCTTCGTCACGTCCGGCGGCGACGGCTCCCTGGTCTCGGCGATCCTGCCGCCGCTCGGACAGCTCGCGCTCGCCGGCGCCGCGATCGCGGTGGGCTGGGCGCCCCGGGTCGCCCGGCCGGCGGCGGCCTCCGCGGCCTGACAGTGCTCGTGCCGGCGGAGACTTTCGCCCTGGCGGCTCGGGATCCGCGAGAACGGGACTGCCTGCCGACTTACCTCCCTTCGTGGTGAACACGAACGGCCCGTTCCGGCGCGGCCGAGCGCCCTCCGACCTACTCCAACCGGCGCAGGAAGCGGGCCGGCTGGTCGAGGAAGCCGCGCCAGGTCCGCACCAGGTCGAGGTCGTCGTAGCGGCAGCGGCGCAGGCCCGTCTCGTCGAGCTCGTAGAGGTCGGCTCCGGGGAGGGCGGCGAGGATCGGCGAGTGCGTGGAGAGGACGACCTGCGAGCCGCCGGCGACCAGGTCGCGCAGCTGCCCGATCAGGGCGAGGCAGCCCGACACCGAGAGGGCCGACTCCGGCTCGTCGAGGAGCCACAGCCCGCTGATCCGGGAGCGGTTCGCCACGATGTCGAGGAACGACTCGCCGTGGCTCCGCTCGTGGTACCCGCCGTCGATCCCCACCTCCTCCAGGTAGCTGAAGAAGCCGTGCATCGTCTCGGCGCGGAGGAAGAAGCCGCGCTTGGACGCCCCGGCCCCGCGGACCAGCTGGAGGTGCTCGGCCAGGTCCGACTCCGAGGCGCGGGAGGAGTGCATCGCACCCGTGGATCCGCCCTCCGCGTTCAGCCCGTAGGCGAGGGCGACCGCCTCGAGCAGCGTCGACTTGCCCGAGCCGTTCTCGCCGGTGATCACCGTCACCTGGCCGAGATCCCAGCCCTCGGCCAGCACCTGCCGAACGGGCGCGAGCGTCGCGGGCCAGCGCGCGAGGTCGGCGGGGTGCTCGGGTCGGGCCTGCACGCGGCGCACCGGGAGGGTCGAGAACACCCGGTCAGTCAAGCAGGTCGACGCTCCAGCCGGCCTCGGCCAACGCGCGGGCCGTGTCGGCGCGGGGGGAGTAGGGGAGGTCGTCGGCGCCGACCACGCGGTAGTCGGTGTCGCCGGGGCCGACCCAGAGGACGGAGTCGGACGGGCCGGCCCGGTGCAGCGCGGCGCGGACGGCGTCGGCCGGCTCCGCGATCTCGAGCACCTCGCAGCGCTCGACGCGGCGGGCGCCGTCGACCAGGGCGCGGCGGATCCGCGCGGGGTCCTCGAAGCGCGGGTGGTGGTCGGTGACGATCACCAGGTCGGCGCGCTCGGCGGCGGCTCGGCCCATCGGCGCGCGCTTGCTCGGGTCGCGGTCGCCGTCGGCGCCGAGGAGGACGAGCACGCGGCCGGGCGTCACCTCGCGGAGGGCGTCGACGGTGCGCTCGACCGAGTCGGGGGTGTGCGAGAAGTCGAGGAAGACCCGCGGCCCGTCGGCGCCGGACACGAGCAGCGTCCGCCCGGGCACGGTGACGTCGATCCCGGAGCCGACCGCCGCGGCCACCCGGTCGCGCGCGTGGCCCGCCTCGACCAGCATCACCAGCGCGAGGGCCGCGTTCGAGGCCATGTGGCGGCCGAGGAGCGGGACGGAGGTGGTCGTCGACCAGCCGTCGCGGGCGGTGAGCCGGAAGCGGGTGCGGTCGACCGCGGTCTCGAGCACGTCGATCCGCCAGTCGGCTCCGTCCCCGGCCGAGAGCGTGACGACCGGGACCGAGGCCTCGCGGGCGACCCGGCGCCCCGCCTCCGTGTCGACGACCACGACGCCGCGGCGGCTCCGCTCGGGCGTGAACAGGCGCTGCTTGGCGCGGAGGTACTCGTCCAGGTCGCCGAAGTCGTCGAGGTGGTCGTGGCTGAGGTTGGTGAACCCGGCGACGTCGAGCACGATCCCCTCCATCCGGGAGCGCACGAGCGCCTGGGCGCTGACTTCGATCGCCGCCGCCTCGACGCCGTCCTCCGCCATCCGGGCGAGGAGAGCGTGCAGCTCGGAGGCCTCGGGCGTGGTGAGGCGGCTGGCGACCACGTGGTCGGCGCTGCGGCGCTCGGCGGTGGAGCTCAGCCCCGAGACGACGCCCAGCTGCCGGAGCACCGCGTCGAGGAGGTGCACGGTGCTTGTCTTGCCGTTGGTGCCGGTCACGCCGAGGAGCACCGGTCCGCTCCTCGTGCCGTACACCCGCGCCGCGACCGGGCCGAGGGCAGTGCGGGGGTCGTCGCTGAGGAGGACGGGCAGTCCGGAGGCGCGGGCCTCGTCGAGCCCGCCCGCGTCGGTGAGCACGGCGACCGCTCCTGCCGCCGCCGCGTCGGCCGCGAACCGGGCCCCGTGGCTCCTCCTCCCGGGGAGCGCGGCGAAGAGGGCGCCGGGGCCCGCCTCGGTGTGCGCGACGGTCACCGCGGTGATGCGGACGTCGGAGCCGTCGCCGTGGAGGCGGAGCCGATCGCTCGCGAGGTCGGCGAGCGCGACACCGGCGGCGTGGAGCGGTTCGAGGAGCCGGAACACCGGCATGCGGGCCTCCTGCGGGGCGGGCGGGGCGGTGTCGCCGAGGGCCCGCGGGCGCCGCCGGGCGACCGGAGGGGGAGGGCCGGGAGGCCCATGCCCCAGCCTGCGCGCCGCTCCCCCCGATCGGGGAGGCCCTTGCCACCGCCCGCCCGGGCCGCTACCCGCCTCCGCCTACTGCCGCGAGAACGCCTCCTGGTACAGCGCCGCGAGCTCGGGGGAGCTCTCGCCGCTGAGGCCGCAGGTCAGGATCGTGTCGCCGTCGGCCGCGACCAGGTAGTCGACCCCGGTCTCGAACACGATCGGGGCCCCGTCCACCGCCGTCTCCCTGCCCTGGGTGACTGTGACGCCGTCGCCGACCTCGCCCGCGTAGCGCTCGAGCACGTGCAGGGTGACGGTGCTCCCGTCGATCGAGCGGACCTCGGCCCGGAACGCGAGCTGAGCGGGGGCCAGTGCAGCGGCCGTCACCGGCGAGCACGCGGCCATCGGCCCGCCCGTGCTCGGCAGGATCAGCGTCGAGGTGCTGCCCCCGCCCACGCCGAGCGCGAAGGGCAGCAGGAGGGAGGCGGCGGCCCCGGCGCTCAGCGCGCCGACTCCCACGATCAGCCAGGGGGACCGGCGGCGGGAGTGCACCGTCCGCGTGCCCTCGCCCGTGGCGGCGGCGATCTGCTCGGCGAGCTCGTCGCGGTCGAGCGCGGGGAGGCTCCGCGCGGGGTCGACCGTGCGGAGGAGGCGGCGGACGTCCTCGTCGTCGGTTCCGGTCATCGGAGTCCCCCTTCGGGCGCGTGCGGGTCGGTGGAGTCGTAGAGCTCGGCGAAGCGGCGCCGCGCGCGATGGAGGCGGATCGAGACGGCGTTCGCCGTGACTCCGAGGACCGCGGCGATCCCGCGGACGTCGAGCTCCTCCCACGCCCAGAGGCGCAGCAGCTCGGCGTCCTGCTCGCGCATCCGGGCGAGCACGAGGCGCACGATCTCCTCCGCGCCCGACGCCTCGCCCTCGTCGATCTGCACCTGGGGCGGATCGACGACCGCGATCCGCTGGGCGAGCATGACCTGGCGGCGCTGCATCCGCCGGGCGTTCTGCAGCTGGAGCCGGGCGACGCCGATCGCCCACGGCACCGGGTCGTCCTCGGGCACGTCGGCGCTGCGGCGCCAGAGCACCGAGAGCGTCGCGGCGAGCACGTCGTCGGCGGTGGCGGAGTCGGTGCGCCGCCAGAGGTAGCGGCGGACGGGATCGGCGACCGCGGCGGCGACCGCGGCGAACCGGTCGGGACCCGCGAGGGGAGCTGGCATGTGCCTCATGCTCCCTCCTGTCCGGGATCGGCGCACATCTTTCACCGGCGCGCCGAGCGGGACTCCGCGCTCTCCCAGCACCGCGGGAGCGCGGGTCGGCGCTCAACGCCGCGAGGCGCCCACGAACTCCAGCCAGCCGGCCACGAACGGCTCGATGTCGTCCACCTCGTTCAACGCGAGAGCGTCCAGATCGACTCCGCGGCACTCCAGCGTGAGGACGTGCCCCCGCACCCAGGCGGCCGCGCGCACGGCCCCGGCTCCCTCCCACACCTCGAAGGGCTCCGGAGCCCCGTCGACCGGGATCTCCGCGATCCGCGTGGGAGCGGGCAGCGCCTCCGGCTGCACGAACGAGACGGGCGCCTCCTCCCGGCAGCAGAGCAGCGCGACGTCGTGCCGCGGATCGCCGAGGGTCGTGCGGATCTCGACGGAGGGCCCCGTCCCGCCCGGGACCGCGTCGTCGGCGAGGAACGAGAGCCCACGCGGGCCGCCCGTCAGCGTCCACTCCGCCAGCAGCCGCGGACCGCTCCAGCCCGAGACCGCCCAGAGCGGGAGGTCGCCGAACGACCCCCGGATCCGCGCGACCCGCTCGGCGAGGTGCGCGGAGAACTCCTCCTCGCCGAGACGCCGCGCTCCGTCCATGGCCCGATCGTAGGTCGGGTACCGCGGCACGGCCAGACCCCTCGCTACTGTGAACGTCGACCCCCGCCTCCCTTCCCCGCCGAGGAGCCCCATGCCCATCTGGACCCTGCACGGAGACGGCCGCACCGTCGAGCCCGGCGCCGTCGTCGCCCCCGGCGAGCGGCTCGCCTGGCCGGCCACGATCGCCATCGGAATCCAGCACGTCGTCGCCATGTTCGGAGCGACGTTCCTCGTGCCCGTGCTCACCGGGTTCCCGGTCGCCACGACCCTGCTCTTCTCCGGAGTCGGGACGCTGCTGTTCCTCTTGATCACGCGCAACCGGCTCCCCAGCTACCTCGGCTCGAGCTTCGCGTTCATCGCGCCCGTCACAGCCGCGACCGCCGTCGGAGGGACGGGGTCGGCGCTCGCCGGAGTCGTCGCCGTGGGCCTCCTCCTGGCCGCCGTCGGCGTCCTCGTGCAGGTCGTCGGCCTCGGCTGGATCGACAGGCTGATGCCGCCGGTCGTCGCCGGCGCGATCGTGGCCCTGATCGGGTTCAACCTGGCTCCGACCGCGTACCTCAGCTTCAAGCAGGCACCGATCACCGGGACGATCACGCTCGCCGCGATCATCCTGTCGAGCGTGTTCCTCCGAGGCTTCCTCGGCCGCGTCTCGATCTTCCTCGGCGTGGTCATCGGCTACGTCGTCGCCCTGCTGCGGAACGAGATCGACTACTCCGCGGTCGGTGCGGCCGACTGGTTCGGGCTTCCGCCGTTCACCTTCCCCGACTTCGCCTCCGGATCCACGTGGTCGGGCATCGCGATGTTCCTGCCTGTCGTGCTCGTCCTCATCGCCGAGAACGTCGGCCACGTCCGCGGCGTCGCGACGATGACCGACGCCTCCGCCAACGCCAGCACCGGCCGGGCCCTGATCGCGGACGGTGTGGCGACCACCCTCTCCGGTGCCTTCGGCGGCTCCGGCACCACGACCTACGGCGAGAACATCGGAGTGATGGCGGCCACCCGCGTGTACTCGACAGCCGCCTACTGGGTCGCCGGCGTCACTGCGATCCTGCTCAGCCTCTCGCCCAAGGTCGGCGCCGTCTTCAACTCGATCCCGGCCGGTGTCCTGGGCGGCGCGACCACTGCGCTCTACGGCCTGATCGGCGTGATCGGCATCAAGATCTGGATCGACAACCGCGTCGACTTCTCGCGCCCGGTCAACCAGTACACCGCCGCGGTCTCCCTCGTGATCGCCATCGCCGGCTTCTCGTTCTCCTCCGGCGGCTTCGAGCTCGGCGGCATCGTCCTCGGCGCCGGCGCCGCCCTCGTGATCTACCACCTGGGCAACGCCATCGCCCGCTGGCGCCGCACCGGCGCCGACGACGGCGGCCCCCTCCCCGCCATCGGCCAGCTCGGCGGCGACCCGCAGGACCGCTGACCGCGGCCTGCTCCGGCCTGCCGCTCCCGAGACGCCGCCGTGCCGTCCGGACGCCGCCCTCCCGCGGACGTCCCGGCGCGCACGGCGGCGGCTCGGCGCCGGCCGGAGCCGTCTCGGCACGCACGCCGGAGCAGCGCCCTCGCTTACCACGTTCGGGGCAGTCCGCAACCCGGTGCGCTCCCAGGCGGCTCCCGCCTAACGTCGAGCGTGACGACCGCAGCAGCGGAACGCCGCACACCGAGTGAGACAGCAAGGAGCACCACCGTGCCGCAGATCATCGAGACCGTCGACGTCAACGTCCCCGTGTCCGTCGCCTACAACCAGTGGACCCAGTTCGAGGAGTTCCCGCGCTTCCTCGACGAGGTCGAGTCGATCCAGCAGGTCACCGACACCCTCACCGTCTGGAAGGTGAAGGTCGGCCCCGTCGAGCGCGAGTTCGAGGCGAACATCACCGAGCAGCACCCCGACGAGCGCGTCGCATGGAACAGCACCGGCGGCGAGACCGACCACGCGGGCGTCGTCACCTTCCACAAGCTCTCCGACACCGAGACCCGCGTCACCGTGCAGCTCGACTGGGAGCCCAAGGGCTTCCTCGAGACGCTCGGGTCGCTCGTCGGCGCCGGCAGTCACGCCGTGAAGAAGGACCTGAACAACTTCAAGGAGTACATCGAGAAGCAGGGCACCCCCGACGGTGCCTGGCGCGGCGACGTCGAGGCCTGAGCCGTGACCGACGCAGCCACCTCGTCCGAGGGCGAGAAGAAGGCGAACGGTCTCGGCGACGACGAGACCATCCCGCACTCCGAGGACGGGCTGGCGGTGGGGGTCTCCGGAGACTCGCACTTCAACCCCGAGGAGGACGCTCCCGAGGAGCCCTCCGAGAGCTGACGCTCTCCTCCGGGGGGCCCGACCGCTCTCCTCCGCGAGATGCCACTTGTGCACACGACACGCCGCGAGGCGTGCGCACAGGTGGCATCTCGCGGTTGAAGGCTCAGCGCCAGGCCCGGGTGTACTGCGGGGGCACCGGCAGGTCCGCGCCGAGCTCGTGCGCCATCCGCACCGGAGCGTTCGGGTCGCGCAGCAGCTCGCGGGCGAGCAGCACGACGTCGGCGTCGCCGTTCGCGACCACGCCCTCCGCCTGCTCCGCCGTGGTGATGAGTCCCACGGCGCCGACCAGCGCACCGGTCGCCTTCCGCAGGTCGCGCGCGAACGGCACCTGGTAGAGGGGCGCCACCGGGATGCTGGCGTGCACGAGTCCGCCGGTCGACACGTCGAAGAGGTCCACGCCCTCGGCGCGCGCCCACTCCGAGACGGTGATCGTCTCCTCCAGCGTCCAGCCGCCCTCGGCCCAGTCGGTCGCGGAGAAGCGGACGAGCAGAACGAGCTCCCCGATCTCGGCGCGGACCGCGCGGACGACCTCGAGCAGCAGGCGCGCCCGGTTCTCGAGCGAGCCGCCGTAGGAGTCCTCGCGGGTGTTCGAGAGCGGCGACAGGAACTGGTGGAGCAGGTACCCGTGCGCGGCGTGCAGCTCGATCACGTCGAAGCCGGCGTCCGCGGCGCGGCGGGCGGAGGCGCGGAACGCCTCGACGAGGCCGGGCAGCTCCTCCGCGGCCAGCTCGCGCGGCTCCGCGTAGCCCTCGAACGCGACGGCCGAGGGAGCGACGGTCGGCCAGCCGCCGTCCTCCAGCGGCACGGATCCGCGTCCGCTCCACTCGCGGTAGGTCGACGCCTTCCGGCCCGCGTGGGCGAGCTGCACGCCCGCGAGCGCGCCCTGTCCGTGCACGAAATCGACGATCGGAGCCCAGGCGTCGCGCTGCTCGTCGTTCCACAGCCCCGTGTCCCAGGGGCTGATCCGCCCCTCGGGGACGACGGCGGTGGCCTCCGCGATGACGACGCCCGATCCGCCGCGCGCGAGCCCGCCGAGGTGCACGAGGTGCCACGAGGTGGGCACACCGTCCTGCGCCTCCACCGAGTACTGGCACATCGGTGCCGCCCAGAGGCGGTTGCGCGCGGTCCTCGAGCGGAGCGTCAGCGGCTGGAACAAGGCGGTGTCGGTCATGTCTCTCCTGTCGTGCTTCTCCGCGGAACGCCGCTTCGGTAGGCGATACGCCGGTGAGGGCGCACGCCGGCGGCATCTCGCGGAGGGGGTCACGTGCTCCAACCGGGAGGAGAGCCCGGCTATGCCCGGATCAGCGCGGCCAGGTCGCCCCGGGCGCGTCCTGCCAGACGGTGCTCGGCGGAGCGAGCGACTCCAGCTCCTCGAACAGCGCGTCGGGGATCTCGAGCGCGTCGTCGGCCACGAAGGAGTCGTAGTGCTCGGCGGAGGTGGCGCCGACGACCGTCGTCGTCACGCGGGGGTCGCGCGTCGAGAACTGCAGCGCGGCGGCGGCGAGCGGCACGCCCGCCCGGTCGCAGGCCGCTCCCATCGCCGCGACGGCGTCGACGATCTCGCGCGGCGCCGGCTGGTAGGCGTAGGAGGCGACCGGCTCCGGCCAGCGTGCGAGGGCGCCTCCGCCGTAGACCGCCGCGTTGACGACGATCACGCCGCGGTCCACCGACGCGTCGATCAGCTCCTCGGAGGAGCGGTCGACCAGCGTGAAGCGGTTGTGGGTGATCACGGCGTCGAACAGGCCGGTGTCGACGTAGTGGCGCAGCATCGGCGCGGGTCCGCCCGAGATCCCGATCGAGAGGGCGACGCCCGCCTCCTTCATCGCGACGAGCGCGCGGACCGGGCCGTCCTCGGCGAAGGCCTCGTCGTACGAGATGCGCTCCGGGTCGTGCAGGTAGAGCAGGGGGAGGACGTCCATACCGAGGCGCTCGCGGCTCTCGTCGAGGCTGCGGCGCATCCGCTCGGCCGAGTAGCTGCCGGTGCTCGGGTCGCGGTCGAGCTTGGTGACCACGGTGATCCCCTCGGGGACGCCGCCGCGAGCCTGCAGGGCCTCCCCGATCAGGCGCTCGCTGTGGCCGCCGGCGTACTCGTTCGACGTGTCGACGACGGAGACGGCGCGGGTGGCGGCGTCGGAGTCGAGGACGCGCTCGAGGGCCGGCACCCGGTCGAGGTCGGCGACGCGATCGGGGCGCCAGGAGGTGCCGAGGGTCAGCCGGGTGACGGTGGCGCCGGACGGGCCGAAGGGCCGGAGGCGGGAGGACTGCGGAGTCATCCGCTCAGCCTGGCAGCGCCGGGGTCCTCCCCGCATCCCGCGGAGGATGAACGGTCAGTGGACGAGAGTGCTCAGCCCGACCACGCCGAAGCCCGGAAGCATCGTCGGGAGCGTCCCGGCGGAGAGGTGGGCGATCCGGAAGACGGTGTCGGAGCGGCGCGGCCGCCTCCGAGGTCGACGCGGTGTCGTGCTCGACGGGATCCCTCCGCGGGGCCTTCCTCGGGGCGCGATGACCGGCGGCGGACCGGCGCGAGGCCGCCGTGACGGCCGGACGCGGGCCGGTGGTGCGGCCTAGGCTCGGCGCGTGACCGTCGATACCGCCGCCGCCGACTCCTCCGCCCGCTCCGCCGTGCTCGACGCTCTCGCCACTCCGGCGCTGGTGCTCGACGAGGCGGTGCTCGACCGCGACATCGCCGCCGTCGCCGCGGCTGCCCGCGAGCGGGGTCTGGCGCTCCGCCCCCACGCGAAGACCCACAAGTCGCTCGAGATCGCCCGGCGCCAGCTCGCCGCGGGGGCCGTCGGGCTCACCGTCGCGACCGTCTCGGAGGCCGAGGTCTTCGCCGCGGGAGGGATCCGCGACCTCTTCATCGCCTACCCGCTCTGGCTCGACGCCGAGCGCGCCGGGCGGCTCCGCCATGTCCTCGCGAGCGCCCGTGTGCGGGTCGGCGTCGACTCGGCGGAGTCGGCCGAGCGCCTGGCCGCGGCCCTGCCCGAGCGCGAGGGGCTCGAGGTCGTCGTCGAGATCGACTCCGGCCACCACCGCAGCGGCGTGCTCCCCGCCGAAGCCGGCGCGATCGCCGCGGCCGCCGTCTCGGCCGGGCTCGACGTCGCCGGCGTCTTCACCTTCCCCGGCCACAGCTACGCGGCCGGAAACGGAGCGGCGGCCGCCCGCGACGAGGCGCGCGCGCTCGCCGAGTCGGTCGCGTCGCTCGCGGCGTCCGGAGTCGAGGCCCGCGTGGTCAGCGGAGGCTCGACACCCTCGGCCGCGTTCGCCGACTCCTCGGTGCTCACGGAGCTGCGCCCCGGGGTCTCGGCCCTCGGCGACGCCCAGCAGTGGGAGATCGGCACGATGACGCCCGAGGACATCGCCGTCACCGTCCTCGCCACGATCGTGTCCCGCCGCGGCGACCACCTGATCGCCGACGCGGGCAGCAAGGTGCTCTCCTCCGATCGTGGCGCGGCCTCGAGCGGCTTCGGCCGCCTCCCGGAGCACCCGGAGGCGCGCATCCCAGTGCTCTCGGAGCACCATGCGACGATCACCGGAGTCGACCTCCCGGTGGGGACGCGCGTGCGGATCGCGCCGAACCACGTCTGCGTCGCGGTGAACCTGGCCGACGAGTACCGCGTCCTCCTCCGCGACGGCGGCGGCGCCGTCTGGCCCGTCGACGCCCGCGGGCGGAACAGCTAGGCGATCCGCGAGCGCGGGATCCGCAGGCCGAGCAGCGCGCTCGCCGCCAGCAGCACGAAGGCGGAGGCGAAGGCCGCGGTCGGCGACGCGGCGTCGGCGAGGGCGCCCGCGAGCAGCGGCCCGATCACGCCGCCCAGGTCGGACGCGGCCTGGAACACCGAGACCGGCTTGCCGCCGCGCTCGCCCGCGGCGTCACCGACCAGCGCACCCGGGGCCGTGCCCATGAAGGCGGCCGCCGCTCCGTAGACGCAGAGCAGCACGACGAGCAGCCACAGCTCCGAGACGAACGGCATCGCCAGCATCGCCACCGCCGCGACGGAGAACCCGCCGATCAGCGCCGGGCGCCGGCCGACCGTGTCGACGAAGCGGCCGGCGGGCGCGAGCGCGATCGTCTGCACCACCGCGGCGATCGCGAACGCGATGCCGGTCCAGGCGGGCTGCCCGCCGAGCCCCTCGACGACGAGCACGGGGACGAGCGTCGCGCGGACTCCCATCGCCGACCAGCCGAGGGCGAAGTTCGCCAGCACCGCGCTCTGGTACCGGCGGTCGCGGGCGACCTCGCGCAGGGGCTTCGTCCTCGCCGCGGCGGACGGTGCCGCGTCGCGCTCCGGCCGCTGCAGCAGGATCAGCCCGACGAGCCCCGCGATCGCGAGCGTGCCGGCGTAGAAGAAGAAGGGGGCGGTGAGCGAGATCGCCGTGAGCACGCCGCCCACCGCGGGGCCCGCCATGCCGCCGAGCAGGAAACCGCCCTGGTAGAAGCCGATCGAGCGGCCGCGCCGCTCCGGGCTCGCGGTGCGCAGGAGGAGCGTCATCGCCGCGACGGAGAACATCGCGGAGCCGATGCCGCCGACTCCGCGCAGCAGGAGGAGGTGCGGGTAGTCGGAGGCGAAGCCGACCAGCGCCGAGGAGAGCGCGACGATGCCGATGCCGACGGCGAGCACGACCCGCTCGCCGAACCGGTCGACCAGCGGCCCCACGAACGGATTCGCGACCAGCCGCATCAGCGCGAACGCCGAGACGACCGCGCCGACCGCCGTGTAGTCGACGCCGAAGCTGCGCACGTAGGTCGGCAGCACCGGCACGACGACGCCGAACCCCAGCATCACGAAGAAGGCGACGACCCCCAGCACGAGCACGTCCCGCGGCAGTCGCTCGCTGTCTCGGGAACGCCAGGGGAATCGCACCTGTCGACGCTACCCCCTGCCGCAGGCCCCACCCGACCCCGGACGGGAACCCACCGGGCAGCACGCCGGACGCGCCTGTCGGAGCCGTACCGCGCCGCGGCGCCGGTCGGCGAGCTCGGACCGGATACGGTCCTTCGATCCGTCCCGGGAGGAACCGGTGCACCGGGAGCGGACCGGGACGGACCCTCGACCGACAGGAGACCCGTGAGACGCACCACAGCTGTGCCGGCCCTGCTGGCGGCCACGCTCCTCCTGACCGGGTGCGGGAAGCCGGGAGGCGTGCACGAGGCTGCTCCCTGCGTCCCGCTCGAGCGCACGTGGAACGACTACGCGCCGGAACTCGATCCCGTTCTGCGTCCACCGTTTCGCGAAGCCCTCGAGGGCTTCGACGAGAGCTCCTCGAACTCGATCGCGTCCGACGCTGCTCGTCTCGCCACGAGCAATCTGCTCTCCGCGATCTCCGGGGATCGACGAGCGAGCGAGTACTTCTGGAACGCCATGGACCTGATCGGCCGTGAGTGCGCCGAGGCGGGAGTCCCGCTGTCGTTCGACCACCACGGCGAGCAGCTGACGACGGGGAGCAGCGCCGACCTTGGGCGCCCGCCCTGGGCTCTCGATCCGCCGCCTCAGCCGGAGAGCGGCACGATCGAGCCGACGATCCCGGAGTAGCTCACGTAGTAGAGGACGCCGTCGCGGTGGAGGACGCCGCGGCCGGGGTAGCTCTCGTCCGGTCCGTCGGGCCCGTCGAGGAAGCCCGGAGCCGCGGTGTCGTCGGCGGTGAACCCGTCGGCGAGGAGCACGGCGCTCCGGTCAGGCCACTCCGCGTCCGGGACCGCCAGCTGCCCGACCACGACCGACACGTCGCCCTGGCCGCTCCACCGGCAGAGCACCCCGTCCTCGGCGATCTCCTGCACGACGGGGTAGTCGGCGTCGTAGACCGTCGCCTCGGGCGAGAGGGCGAGACCGTCCTCGGCGAGCGACGCCTCCTCCTCGGCGGTGAGCAGGTCCTCGCAGGGGAGCAGGGCGGTGGCCGGGGTCGCGGTGGGCAGCGGAGTCGCGCTGCCGGCGCTCGCGGTCGGCACGGCACTGCTCGGCGTCGGAGCGCTCGAGATCAGCGGTGGAGCGGTCGTCGGGGCCGTCCCCTCGTCGGCGCTTCCCGTGCAGCCGCTCAGCGCGAGCAGCCCCGCCGCGCAGGCGAGCAGCGCACCGGCGCCCCTCGCGGTCGTCGTCCGGATCATCGCGAGCCCCCTCGTCCGCGGCGGCCGCGTCGCCGCCCCCTCGATCCTCTCCTCCGCTCTCGCCGGCTGTCCACCGCCCCCGGCCGACGCCGGGGCGACTACCGCTTCGGCCCCGCGCCGATCGCCCAGACCCGCGGCGGCACGGTGCCGTTGACCGCGTGGTCGCCGACGATCCGCGCCTTGAACACCCACGGATTGTGGCTCGCGGCCGTGCGCGCATTGCGCCAGTGCCGGTCGAGGTTCTTGCGGGTGCTCACCCCGGAGGCGCCCAGCGCGTCGAAGAGGTCGGAGGTCGCCCGGGTGGCCAGCTGCGTCAGGACGATCTGGGCCTGCGCCGTCTCGAGCTCGGCGAGGTCGTTCTGCCGCTCGTCCTCGAGCGGGTCGCCGTCGAGGGCCGCGTCGTGCGCCCGCTGCAGCGCGACCGCCGCGCGCTCCACGATCGCCGCTCCCGCATAGGCGGCGGCCGAGACCTGTCCCACCACCTGCAGGATCTGCGGATCCGCCGCGAACGACTCGGCGTTCCCGTGCGAGAAGATCCGCGTC
This sequence comes from Rathayibacter sp. AY1B4, assembly GCF_002932815.1. NCBI lineage: Bacteria > Bacillati > Actinomycetota > Actinomycetes > Micrococcales > Microbacteriaceae > Rathayibacter > Rathayibacter sp. AY1B4. The sequence continues at coordinate 61,125 of NZ_PSWN01000004.1, forward strand.
CGCGTCCGCACTTCGGCCGCGATCTCGCGCTCGGCCCCCGCGATCGAGCCCGCCAGCACGGCCAGCAGCACCGCCTGGTAGAACGCGGTCTGGTAGCGGAACCGGGTCTCGAAGTCGATCACGTCCTCGGCCGCGACCACCGCCTCCGTGAAGGTGCTCGTCCCCGAGCCTGTGGTGCGCTGGCCGAAGCCGTCCCAGTCGTCGGCGTGCTCGACGCCCGCCTGGCGAGCGTCGACGATCGCGATCACCTTCTGCCCGGTGTCGGTGCGCTGGGCGAAGGTGTCGATCCAGTCGGCGAAGACGCTGCCGGTGGAGTAGTACTTCGTGCCGGTCACCGTGAACCGCGTCGGGTCGCCCTCGACCGGAGCGACCTTCGTCTGCACGTCGCCGATCGCGACCGTGCCGACCTCGGTCCAGGCGTTGCCGCCGAGCTCGCCGTCGGCGAAGCGCCGGAGCCAGCGCTCGCGGGTCCCGTCGGTCGCGAGCAGCCGGTCCTCGACCAGGGCGAAGTGGCCGCGGAGCGCCTGGGGCAGGTTGGAGTCGGCGGCGGCCAGCTCCGTCAGCAGGCGGAACAGCTGGGGGAGGCTCGCGCCGGCCCCGCCGGACTCCAGCGGCACGCGCACCGCGCCGAACCCGGCGTCCGCCAGCGCTCGGATCTGCGCGACCGGCAGCTCGCGTGCGCTCTCCCGCGCCGCCGCTCCCGCCGCGATCTCGGCGAACAGCGGCCGGAACCGCCCCGCCAGCTCCTCGTAGTCCACCTCGGGCACGGCCCGCAGATCGGTCGCGGTCATCGTCGGCTCCTGTTCCGCTGCGCCCACCCCGGGCGGCTCGTGCTCGACGGTAGGGGAGGAGCCCGGTCCGCGGTCCGCCCGTGACGCCCGGTGTCCCTCCGTGACCTCCGGTGTCCCTCCGTGACGCCCGGATCGGGGAATGCCTCGCCCCCGGGGCTGTTGGCCCAGGGGATGTCCTCCACCACTCCCGTCCCCCCGTCCGACCCCCGCAGCGCCCTCGTCGTCGGTGCGACCGGCATCGGCGGCTCCGCCCTCGTCGACCTGCTCACCGAGCAGGGCTGGCCGGTGACCGCCCTCTCGCGCCGCCCGATCGACGCGCGCCCCGGCGTCACTCCGCTCGCCGCCGACCTGCGCTCCGCCGAGGACCTGGCCCGCGTGCTCGCCGACCAGCGCCCCACGCACGTCTTCTTCACCGCCTGGTCGCGCCAGGCGACGGAGGAGGAGAACATCGCGGTCAACGGCGGCATGGTCCGCGACCTCCTCGCCGCGCTCGCGCACGCTCCCGTCGAGCACGTCGCGCTGGTGACCGGCCTCAAGCACTACCTGGGCCCGTTCGAGGCGTACGGGCAGGGCGCGATGCCCGACACCCCGTTCCACGAGGAGGAGGAGCGCCTCGACGCCCCGAACTTCTACTACGCGCAGGAGGACGAGCTCTTCACCGCGGCCGGGCGCGCCGGGTTCAGCTGGTCGGTGCACCGCTCGCACACGGTCATCGGGCACGCCGTCGGCAACGCGATGAACATGGGGCTGACCCTCGCGGTCGCGGCGTCGATCCACCGTGCCGAGGGCACCCCGTTCGTGTTCCCCGGCTCGCTCACGCAGTGGAACGGACTCACCGACATGACCGACGCGACGATCCTCGCCGAGCAGATGCTCTGGGCGTCGACGTCGGAGGCGGGCCGTGACCAGGCCTTCAACGTGGTCAACGGCGACGTCTTCCGCTGGCGCTGGATGTGGACCCGGATCGCTGAGCACTTCGGCGTCGAGCCGGTCGGCCCGGGGGAGGAGCCGCAGCCGCTCGAGCAGCAGATGGCCGATGCCGAGCCCGTCTGGCGGCGCCTCGTCGACGAGCACGGGCTGATCGAGCCCGACCTCTCCCGCGTCGCCTCCTGGTGGCACACGGACGCCGACCTCGGCCGGAACCTCGAGGTCGTCACCGACATCGGCAAGTCCCGCCTCGCCGGCTTCACGGCGTTCCACCGGACGGTCGACTCGTTCACGGCGCTCTTCGACCGCTACCGCGCGGAGCGCCTGATCCCCTAGCCCGTCGGCCCTCATCCGTCGCCGCTCCGTCGTCCGCCGGACACCCCGTCGACACCCCTCGTCTCCCCGCCGTGCCTAGCGTCACGGCATGGCGGCGAGCGGATGATCGAGCGGGTGGACCCGTTTCTGGGCACGGAGGCGACCGCGCTCCCGGAGCCGACGGGGCTCGCAGCGACGTGGTGGTCGCCGAAGCCGCAGATCGGGAACACGCACCCCGGAGCCACCTACCCCCTCGGCATGGTGTCCGCGTGCTCCTACTCCGGCGCCTATCCGACGGGCTACGGCCGCTACGACCTCGCGCTCGAGGGGGTCCCGCCGACGCTCCACGACGGCCTCGAGGCGAGCGGATTCACCCACTTCCAGCAGTCGGGCACCGGCGCGATCCGCAAGTACTACAACTACCTGCGGGTCACGCCGATGCTCGAGCCGCTCGACGAGCTCGGGCGCAGCTGGGCCCTCGAGGACGAGGTGGCGGAGCCCGGCTACTACGCGGCGACCCTCTCCTCCGGCGTACGGGCCGAGCTCACCGTCGGGCCCGCCTCCGTGGTGCACCGCTACACCTTCCCCGAGCACCGCAGCGCCCGCGTGGTGGTCGACCTCTCCCTCGGGGGTCTGGCGATCCCGAGCGGAGCGACGGTGCCGCTGCGCGCGCAGCTGCACTCGATCTCGCCCGGCGTCGCGGCCGGCGAGGTCGTGATGGAGGGGGCGCCGCTCGCGGTGCACCTGGAGTGCGACGCCCTGCAGTGGCGGCAGATGCTCTGGTACGACCGCCGGCTGATGCCCGGCGGGACCCGGCTCGACTTCGACCACATCCGTCCCACCACGCTGCGCCCCTTCGGGCTGATGTGGGCGGGACCCAGCACGGCCGGGCAGACCGTCGAGCTCCGGATGGGCTTCTCGCTGCGGGGCACCGACCGCGCCCGCGAGAACCTGCATCGCGACGTCCCTCCTGCGGGCACCGGGTTCGACCAGCGCCGTGATCGCACCCGCAAGACGTGGCGGAAGCGCCTGCGCACGATCGCCGTCGACACCCCGTCCGCCGAGCGCGAGACGGTCTTCTCGACCGCGCTCTACCACTCGCTGATCAAGCCGTGCCTCGCTCCCTCCGAGAGCCCGTTCTGGCCGACGGACGGACCCTTCGTCTTCGACATCAGCACGATGTGGGACATCTACCGCACTCAGCTCCCGCTGCTCACGATGCTGCTGCCCGAGCGGGCGGTCGAGATCGCGGCTGCGCTCCTCACCATCTGCGAGGAGGAGGGCAACTTCCCGATCGGCTACCGGATGGCCAAGGGCAGCGACCGGTTCTCGCGCCAGGGCAGTGCCCTCGCGCACACCTTCCTCGCCGACCTCTGCCGGCTGGGGCTGCCCGGGGTCGACTGGGACGCCGCTCTCGTGCACATGAGCGAGGACCTCAAGCGGATGTACGGCGAGGAGTTCCTCGCCGCGGGGGAGGCTCACCCGATCAGCCACACGCTCGACCTGGCGCACGGCTACTGGTGCACAGCGGTCGTGGCCCGCCACGTCGGCGATCTCGAGCTCGCCGAGCAGCTCGAGGAGCGCGCCGCGCAGTGGGTGAACGCGTTCGACCTCCGCTCCGGCCTGCTCGAGGACTCGACGTACTACGAGGGCACCCGCCACAACTACTCCTTCCGCCTGCTGCACGACATGGCCGGGCGCATCGCCCTCAGCGGAGGGGACGAGGGCTTCGTCGCTCAGCTGGACGAGTTCTTCGGCTACGGAGCCGAGCCGGTCGTCCAGCCCGGGCTGCGCCCCGAGCGGAGCGAGATGCTCGCGGGAGCCGAGCTCGGACGCTTCGAGGGGCTCAACAACGAGCCCGACATGGACTCGCCGTGGGCGTACCACTACGCGGGACGGCCCGACCGGACCGCCGAGATCGTGCACGGCGTGCTGCACCAGCGGTTCGGAGCGGGCCGGGGCGGCCTGCCGGGGAACGACGACTCCGGCGGCCTCAGCTCCTGGTACGTGTGGGCGAGCCTCGGGCTGTTCCCCGTCGCCGGGCAGGGCCTGGTGCTGGTCAACGCGCCGAGCTTCGCGCGCGCGTCGGTGGCGATCGGAGGGGCCGACCTCGAGATCCGGACCACCGGCTTCGTCGAGCCCGAGGCGGGTGGGCCGGTCCAGTACGTGCAGTCGGCCGAGTTCGACGGCGCGCCCCTCCTGACGAGCGTCCTGACCGCGGCCGCCCTCCATCGCGGCGGCGAGCTGCTCCTGCACCTCGGTCCGGAGCCCTCCGACTGGGGGACCCTGCCCGAGCACCGGCCGCCCTCGTGGCCGGCGCGCCGGCACTGACCCCCGCTCGCTGTCACCCCCGCTACCACCGACCCCGCGCGTCCGGCCTCCGCCGCCGCACCCGACCGACGACCCCTGAAGGAGACCCATGGACCAGAGCACGCACGCGAACACCGTGCAGAACAGACTCGTCATCGTCGTCCGCGCCGATCCGGTGATCTGCGGGCACTCCGTCGAAGCGCGCAATCTCGCCGAGACCGCCCGGGAGCGCGGATTCGACGAGGTCCGGATCGTCACCTGGCCGATCGACCGGCTCGAGGCCGCGGGCCTCCCGCTCAAGCCGCTCGACGCTGTGCTGCCCTACAGCGACGGCATCGTCGTGGAGCGGCCGGGACCCGTGGGCGACTACAAGGTCCCGGACGGCCGCTGGCTGGCCGGGATGACCGGACGCCTGATCGAGCTGTTCACCGACGGCGTCCCGACCGTCTGCCTCTCGCTCTACCTGAGCCCGCACACGCTCGTCGTGGCCGACGCCCTCCGCGCCGCCTGGAGCACCGGCCTCCCCGTCGAGGTGACCACGATCGCCGAGGCCGTCGGCTCCGACGTCACCAACGTGGTCCGCCGGGCGGTGGAGGAGGGCCGGCTGGGCGCCGCCGCCCACATCCTCTCCTCCTACCTCTCGCAGGATCACTGCGTCGCGGTGTCGGAGTACACGCGCGACCTGATCATCGAGGAGGCGGAGCGCGTCGACGCCGCGCACGGGACGCGCTTCGCTCCGCAGTGCCGGGAGCGCATCGCCGTGTCCTACCCGGCGATCGACGCGGACGCCTACCTCGACCTCGACCCCGGCGTCGTCGAGGAGGTCGTGCGGGCCCGCGGACTCCGGACCGACGGCTACGTCCTCTTCCTCTCGCGCCTGACCGAGGCGAAGGGCGTGGAGGACCTCATCACCGGTTACGAGCGCAGTGCCGTCCACGAGCGCCACGAGCTCGTCATCGCGGGTCGCGGTCCGCAGGAGGCGGAGCTGCGCCGGATCGCGGCGGCGTCGCCGCTGGCGCACCGCATCCGCTTCCTCGACGACGTCGGCGACGCGGAGAAGCCCTTCCTGATGGCGGGCTGCGCGGCGTTCGTGCTCCCGAGCAAGCCGCGGCCCGAGTTCGTCGAGACCTTCGGCATCGCGCTGGCCGAGAAGATGCTCGCCGGGGGCGGCCCGATCATCACCACGCTGACCGGCGGCATCGGCGAGGCGATCGGCGAGCACGCCTTCGTGACCCCGGTCGACAGCCCGGACACGATCGCCGCGCTCCTCGACCACGCCGTCCTCGAGCTCAGCGCCGACGATCGCGCACGCCGAGCGGCGGCCGCCCGGGAGTACGCCCTGCAGTTCGATCGGCGGGTCGTTTTCGATCGCCTCTTCGCCCGCCTGGCGCGGCCCGCCGTGGCGACGGCGGCGCTCTAACGGCGGGAGTCCGGAGAGGCCGTCGCTGCGGCGCCCCTCGCGATGAGCACGTCCGGCGAGAGCTGGTGGCGCACGAAGCGGAGGGTGAAGCTGCGGCGGTCTCCTCCGGAGACCCGCTCGGCGAGGACGCGGATGCCGAGGACGGCGACGACGCGCCACTGCTCGGTCTCGTGGGCGACGACGGCGCAGAAGAGGTCGCCCGGGCGCACCTCGTCGACGGTGGTGGTGAGGTTGTTCGTTCCGTGGGTCATCTGGCCGCTCCTGGTTCCGGCGGACCTCGCGGACGGCGCTTCGGGTGCGCCGCGCAGCCGTCCGCCGGTCGCTCGAGAGGGGGGCCCGAGCGGCCGGCGGCCGGTCATGCGTGCGACAGCAGGGACGAGCCCGCCGGAACGACCCCGTGCCGCAGGAGCAGTGTAGGACTGCGACCCTGACCGTGGCGCGGAATGTCAACCACTTGCGAGCGCGCTCCCGGGGTTCTCAGACCCGGAGACGACGGAACCCGCCTCCCGGGCGGGAAGGCGGGTCGTGTCGGTGTGCGGCGGCGGAGCCTGATCGGGAGCGGCTCCGGCGCGGAGGGTCAGGCGGCGGGCTCGGCGCGGCGCAGCGGAACGGCGGCGTTGCTCGTCGGCTCGGGCACGATGCGGAGGCCGGCGCCGCTGTTGGCGCGCTCCATGAGGGCCTCGACCCACTCCGGGTTGATCGTGGGCTGGCGGCTGCCCTTGAACTCGAACTGGATCGGGATGGTCGGGTGCATCCACACGCCGCGGCGGCCGGTGCCGGCCTGGGGGCTCGCGTCGAGGGTGAGCAGGAAGCGCTCGTCGCGGCGGAACTTGTTGATGATGACGATCTGGAGGTGGGCGAGGGCGCGGTCCTCGACCTCGATGGCGGCGGGGGGAGTGCCGTACAGGATGTTGCCCATGGTGTGCTCCGATCTGACGTGCGAGTGGCTGACGTCCGTCACTCTATATCGCTAGAAAGACTTCCTACTAGTTGAGCTAGCTACTTACGTCGCGGAGTGCGTTTTCTGTCCATCGCCGCCGGACGACTCGATTCTCCGACGGATCCGGGGCGCGGCAGAAGACCCTCGGAGTGAACTCCCGGGGACGCGCGGCCACGGCCGCGGGGACGCCGGTCAGGCGCGGCGCTGCTCCAGCACGCCGTCGGCGTACTCGCCGATCGGCTCGCCCGCGAGCTCCTGGGCGGCGTCGACCGTCTCGGAGTCGGCCGGGCGCTCGACGATGTCGCGCATCGTCTGCAGGAAGCGGATGACGGTCCCGGCCTCGGAGGGGTTGAGCGTCTCGGCCGCCTCGAGCATGCGGCGGTGCATCTCGTCGAGCGTCTCGCGCACCTCGCGGTGGGAGGTGGGAGTGGCGACGATGCGGATGGCGCGGCGGTCGCTCGGGTGCGGCTCCCGGACCACGTGCCCGCTCTTGACCAGCCGGTCGATCAGCACGGTCGTGGAGGCGGAGGAGATGCCGAGGTAGGAGGCCAGGTCCTTCGGGCTGACGTGCACGCCCTTCTGCTGGCGGCGCATGAGGAACTGCACGGCCAGCAGGTCGTTCTCGCCCATGCCCATGGATCCGCGGGTCCGGCGGCGCATCGCGGCCTCCGCCGTGCGGAAGGCGCGCATCGCGGCGAGGACCTCCACCGCTCCGGGCTCGGTCGCCTCACCCGAGAACCAGAAGGCCCCGGGTCGCTTCAGCGTGACCTCATCCATGACGAACAGTCTAGACAGTCTCGTAGCAAGAACATCTAGACAAGCCAACCTCTCCCGAGGTGCTTGCCTGGAAGGGCGGCGACCACTACGAAGGGACTACTAGTTAGACGAGCTAGTGACTCATTCCCGAAGGGAGCTGCCCGTGCTGGACGAACTCGACCGCCTGCAGCCGCTCCCCGCCGACGTCGTGGATCCGCTGGTCGGCTCCACCCTGGCCGGTCGCTACCTCGTACTCGAGCGGGTGGGGGAGGGCGGCAGCGCCGTCGTCTACCGCGCTCGCGACCTCCGCCTCGCCCGCCAGGTCGCGGTCAAAGTCCACCGCGACGTCCCGGACACACCCAACGAGCGGGCGCGTCGCGAGCGCGAGATCCGCTTCCTGATCGACTCGAGTCACGCCTCCGTGGTGGACGTCCTCGACCAGGGCGAGATCCCCGGCGAGGAGGGCGACCTCGCGTTCCTCGTCCTCGAGTACTTCGACCGCAGCGACCCGGCGGCCGACTGGTTCGGCTCCGGCGATCCGCGGCTCATCGCGGAGGTCGGGGCTCAAGTGGCCGATGCTCTCGCGCACCTCCACGCGCAGGGCGTCCTCCACCGCGACGTGAAGCCCGAGAACGTCCTCGTCCGCTCGCGCGCCACCGCATCCGGCTTCTCCGCGCACGAGGCCAAGCTCAGCGACTTCGGGATCGCCCGCTCGGTCGACGACGCCCGGCTCACCCGCTCCGACGTGCTGGTGGGCACCGCTGCGTACCTCAGCCCCGAGAGCCTCGGCTCCGGCCCGGTCGGACCGGCGTCCGACGTCTACTCGCTCGGGCTGGTCCTCCTCGAGGCCGTCTCGGGCCGCAGGGCCTACACCGGCACGACGCTCGAGATCTCGATCCAGCGCCTCCACCACGCGCCTGTCGTCCCGGACACGGTCCCGGCGGAGTGGCGCGAGCTGCTGACCGCGATGACCGCTCTCGATCCGGCCGACCGCCCCTCCGCCGAGGAGGTGGCACGCCGGCTCTGGGCGCGCCTGGCCGGCGGCCCCGCCGCAGCCCCCTCCCGCAGCGGAGTCACGGGCACGGTCGCCCTCGTCGCCGCGGGCCTGGTCGGCGCGGTGACGGCCCTCTCGCTCACCGGCTGGCTGGGCTGAGCGCCCCGAGCGGTCCTCGTCCGCTCAGGTTCCTCGCGAGCGTGCTCCCGTAGGCTCCGGGCGACCCTCGACCGACCCCGAGCCGCGTCGCCGCGGACCGAACGGAGCCGATCCCATGAGCCCCCGCCGCCTCTTCCGCCTGCTGTCGATCGTCGAGGCGGTGACCTGGACTCTCCTGATCGTGGGGATGCTGCTGAAGTACGCGGCCGGAGCCGGCGACTGGCCGGTGAGCGTCGCCGGGCCGATCCACGGGTTCGCGTTCCTCGCCTACGGAGCCGCGGCCCTGGTGCTCGCGGTGAACCAGCGGTGGTCGGCGGGCGCGACGGCGCTCGCGGTCGTCAGCGCGGTCGTGCCCTACGCGACGGTCCCGCTGGAGCGCGGCTTCGAGCGCCGCGGCCTGCTGGAGGGACCGTGGCGGACGCACGCGACGGACGACCCGCGCGACCGGCGCGTAACGAGCCGGCTCCTCCGCTGGGCTCTCGCGCGGCCCGTGCTCGCCGGGGCGCTGGTCCTGGCTCTGGTCGCCGTGGTCTTCGCGGCGCTGCTGGTGGTCGGCCCGCCCGGGGGCGGCGAGGCCTGATCCCGCGCGCGGCGTGCCTCAGACGGGGCGCGTCTCCGCGTCGATGAGGATCTCGGCGGCGCGACGCGCGTGCAGGGCGGCCTCCGGGGTTCCGGCGATGGCCGCGGTGGTCTGGGCGCCCTCGGCGAGGATCGCGAGCTGCGCGGCGAGCTCGGCGCCGCCACCCGCCTCCTCGGCGAGGGTCGCGAGGAAGCGCTGGAACGTCTCCTTGTGGTCGCGCGCCATCTCGGCGACCATCGGGTTCGACGAGCCGAGCTCCCCGAAGGCGTTGATGAAGCCGCAGCCGCGGAACGAGTCCTCGGAGAACCAGTCGAAGAGGAAGTCGTAGATCGCGAGCAGCTTGCCGCGAGGTCCGTCCGCCGCGGCGACCCGGGTGGTCACGCCGAGGGTCCACTGCTCGTGCCGGCCGTGCAGGACGGCGACCACCACCGACTCCTTGCTCGGGAACTCCGAGTAGAGGCGCTTCAACGAGACGCCCGCGGCCGTGCGGAGCTCGTCCATCCCGACGGACTGGATGCCGCGCTCGTAGTAGAGCCGGTCGGCGGCCGCGAGGATCGCCTCGCGGGGAGGGCGCTCGTCGAGGATCGGGGACATCCCTCCATGGTAGGCGGTACCAGAACGGGCGTTCTCGGTCGGCTGCCGCGCTCTCCGCAGGGGATCCGGGGGTCGGACGCTGCTGCTAGCGTCGCGCTCGGGTGCGCGGGCGCCCGGGAACGGGAGGCGGACGCATGGTCGTCGCGATGCAGGCCGAGGGATTCGACGGGCCGGAGGCGCTGCGCGCCGTCGAGGTCGATCCAGGGGAGCCGGCGCCCGGCAGGGTGCGGATCGCGGTGCGCGCAGCGGGCGTGAACCCGGCCGACGCGAAGCTCCTGCGCGGGATGTTCGGGCGCGGACGGGTGCCGGTCCGGCCGGGCAGCGAGGTCTCCGGAGTCGTGACCGCGGTCGGCGAGGGGGCCGAGGGGCCGCTCGGCCCGATCAGAGTGGGCGACGAGGTCGTGGCGTTCCGGGTCTCCGGCGGCTACTCCGCCGAGCTGGTCGCGCCCGCGAGCGCGGTCCTGCCCAAGCCCGCCGGGCTCGGCTGGGCGGCGGCCGCGGGCCTGCTGCTGGCCGGGACGACCGCCGACCACCTCGTCGAGGCCACCCGCGTCTCCTCCGGGGAGACCGTCCTGGTGCACGGGGCGAGCGGGGCCGTCGGCTCGCTCGCGGTGCAGCTCGCGGTCGCCCGCGGAGCACGGGTGCTGGGCACCACGAGCGAGCGCGGCGAGGAGGCCGTCCGCCGCTTCGGCGCGGAGCCGGTCCGCTACGGCGCCGGGCTGGAGGAGCGCGTGCGCGCCCTGGCCCCCGGCGGCGTCGACGTCGCGCTGGACACGGCGGGCACCGACGAGGCGCTGGACGCCTCGGTGGCTCTGGTCGCCGACCGCTCGCACATCGCCACCGTCGCCGGCTTCGAGCACGCCGCCCGCCTCGGCGGGATCCTGATGCTCGGCGGCGGACCGGGAGCCGATCCCGGCACCGCGCTCCGCGACGCCGCCCGGCCGGGCCTGCTCGACCGCGCCGGTCGCGGGGAGCTCGAGGTCGTGCTCGGGCCCTCCTTCCCGCTGACCGAGGCGGCCGCCGCGCTCGCCCTCGTCGAGTCGGGCCGCGCGCGCGGCAAGACGGTCCTGCTCCCCTGAACGAGACGTCCTCCCTCGACCTGCCGGCCCTCGGGCCCTTCGACTCAGCCGGCGCCGCGAGCCTCCTCCGCAACCACGCCCTCCCCGGAGTGGAGCGGGTCTCGGCCGACGGCCGGCGCCTGGATCGCCTGCTCACCCTCGACGGGGCGCCGCGGCCGATCGCGCTCGAGGTGACGGAGACCGGGCTGCGGGTGGAGGCGGAGCCGGACGTGCTGACGCCGGCGGCCGCGGTCGTCCGTGCCTGGTTCGACCTCGACTCCGACGTGGTGGCGATCGGCGCCGAGCTCTCGCGGGACCCGCTGCTCGCCCGCTCCGTCGCGGCCCGGCCGGGGCTGCGCGCGACGCAGTACCCGGAGGCGTTCGAGGCGGCGGTGATGGCGGTCCTCGGCCAGCAGGTGTCCGTCGCCGCGGCCCGGACCTTCGGCGGACGCACCGCCGCGGCCTTCGGCGCCCCGGGGGAGCGCGGTCTGCTGGCGTTCCCGGCACCCGCCGCCCTGCTCGCGCCGGAGTTCGAGGCGCTGCGCTCGGCGATCGGGATCACCAACGCCCGGGCGCGGACGGTCCGGGCCGTCGCCGAGGCCTTCGCCGCCGGACCCGTGCTCGACCGCGCGGGCGACCTGCCGGAGCAGCGGCGCGCGCTCCTCGCGATCCCCGGCATCGGGCCGTGGACGGCCGACTACCTCGCGCTCCGGTTCCTCGGCGATCCGGACGCCTTCCCCGCCGGCGACCTGGTGCTGCGGAAGGCGCTCGGCCGGGTGAGCACGGCGGAGGCGGAGGCGGCGTCGCAGGCGTGGCGGCCGCATCGGGCGCACGCGGCGTTCCACCTGTGGGCGAGCACCGGAGCGGTCTGAGCGGGTGGACGACCCGAGTCGAGAGGCCGCGCCCGGACCGGCGGCCGGGACCGGCCGCCGACGGATCAGGTCAGGTACTCGACGTCGTCGTACAGGATCGGCGCGTCCTCGGCGTCCGGATCCTCGACCGGGACGTCCTCGTGCTCGAGGATGACCGCGACGCCCGGGGAGACCAGCACGCAGACCTCGCGCTCGCCTGCGACCGTGAAGCTCACCATGTCGCCGCGGTTGCGCACGGCCTCGACCAGGCGCTTCTCGAGCTCCTCGGTGTCGAGGGAGACGGCGAGGAGGAAGCGGCGGCCGTCGATGCTGAGCGTGGTGCGCCGCATCGTCGCCTCGGGCTCGGGAGGCGTGCCGCGTCCGCCGCGGCCCGGCGTGACCGCCTTGACCCGCAGCGACGATGCGTGCATCCGGATGACGGCGTTCACGAGCCCGCCTCCGGGCGCGACTCGTGATGGCGGCGGCCGCCGGAGCGGCGGTCCTCCTTCATCTCGGACTCGAAGAGGTGGCGGCGTCCGCCGGCGAGCTCGTCGCGCGCGGCGCGCTCCTGCTCCCGGAACGCGGCGTAGTAGGTGTCGTCGTAGTCCTCGACGATCTGGAAGGTCCAGCGCCCCTCGATGACGTTGCGGCCGACGAGCTCGGCCTCGATCCGCTCGGCGGTCGCGGCGTGGCCGGCCTCGCGCAGCGCGTCGACGGCCTCGCCCAGAGCGAGGTCGGCCGCGCCGGTGAGCCGGTGGAAGCCGTAGAGCAGACCGCGGGCGTGCTCGACCGTCTCGAGCGCCTCCGAGAGCTTCCCGAGCGCCGCCACGGTGGCGTCGTCGAGACCCTCCGGGCGCAGGTGCGCGGAGTCGGGGTGGTCGTGTGAGCTGCTCATCCAGGTGAGCTTAGGCCGACCTAAATGCTCTGTGACCCCCTTGCGCCGCCGCCGGGAATGGTTCGTGCCCGGAGCGGCAGGGCGGTCAGGTGCACGTCGCGGAGCGCTCCGTCGTCGGCGACGGCGGTCAGGAAGGTGCAGGCCGGCTGGCGCCTCCGATCCGTCGGGGAGCCCGGATTGAGCAGGCGGAGACCCGCCGGGGAGACGGTGTCCCAGGGGATGTGGCTGTGCCCGAAGACGAGCACGTCGGCACCCGGATGGGCGGCGTCGGCGCGGGTCTCGCGGCCGGTCGCCGCTCCGGTCTCGTGCACCACGCGGACGTCGAGGCCGGCGACGCGGGCGCGCGCGACCTCGGGCAGGCGGGCGCGCAGCGGCTCCGGATCGTTGTTGCCCCACACGGCCAGCAGGAGCGCCGCCCGCTCCTCCAGCGCGTCCAGCGTCGCCTCGTCGACCCAGTCGCCCGCGTGCACGACCAGGTCTGCCTCGTCGACCGCGCGCCACACCTCGTCCGGGAGGGCCTTCGCCCGCTTCGGGAGGTGCGTGTCGGCGAGCAGGAGGAGGCGGACCGGACCGTCGACCTCGGGTGGAGAGCCGTCGGGGCCGGGCTGGAGCAGGGGCATCAGCGGGCGGGGCCGGGCGTCGGCTCCACTCCGCCGTCGGCACCGGGCTCGGTCGCGGTCCCGGAGCTGCGGAGGCGGGCGTCGAGCGCCTCGAGGTCGGCGGCGAACCAGAGGTGGTCGCCGCGGTTCGACTCGACGACGAAGGCCTGCAGCGCGCTCGACTCCGCCACCGGCCCGCTGACGTCGCCGAGGATCACCAGCCGCTTGCCGTACGAGACGAACTTCTGCACGAACTCGCCGGCGATGCCGGAGCGCAGGCGGAGGAACTCGGGGTCGAGCCGGCCGACGGGCACCACGATCGTCTCGACGTCGCCGCCGTAGGTCTCGCCGATCAGCGCGATCGCGTCGTCCGGGGTCGAGAGCGCGCCTCCGTCGTCGTCGACGAGCAGGAGGGGGACGCCCTGACGGGTCTCGGTTCTCATCGGGCCAGCCAATCACGTCGGCCGGGGAGAGGCGAGCAGTGCCGTCCGGGCCTCCGCTCGGGGCGTCCCCTCCTGCGCCGGTCGTGCTTGCGGGGACACGCCGATCAGGCGTCCGGACGGGCTGCCCGCACCGCCGCTACGAGCCCGGCAGCTCGACGCGGCGCTTGAAGCCCACGTGCGAGTCGACGAAGCCCAGGCGCAGGTAGAAGCGGTGGGCGTCGGTGCGGGCGGCGTCCGAGGTCAGCTGGACGAGCGGCGTGCGGAGCTCGATCGCAGCGACGTCCAGCACCCAGCGCATCAGGGCCGTGCCGATCCCCGCCGACCGCTCGGCGCTCGCCACCCGGACCGCTTCGACGAGCAGGCGGGAGCTGCCGCGGCGCGCCATCCCGGGGATCACGGTCAGCTGCAGCGTGCCGACCACGGCTCCGGCGCCGTCCACCGCGACCACGAGATCGTTGCCCGGGTCGTGCGCGATGCTCCGGAAGGCGGCCTCGTAGGCGGCCCCGTCCTCCTCGGCGGCGACGTCTCCGCGCCCGGCGCTGATCGGGTCGTCGGAGAGGAGCCGGACGATCGCGGGGAGGTCGTCGAGCACCGCACGCCGGAGGAGGAGGCTCCTCTCCCCGGGGCCGGCGTCGCAGGGGAGGGTCAGGTCGGCGATCATGCCCTCATCCTCCCGCGGCCGCTCGCTGCTCCACCCCGCGAGCGGTGGTCGGAGGCGGGCAGGACGCGGCTGAGAGCGGCAGGGGGATCCTGGCGTCCGGTCCGCACGTCCACGCGCCGCGTCCCGCAGTCGTCGCAGCGGACGTACACGACGACGCCCTCGCTGGTCCGGTGGGCCGACTCGGTCGTCCAGCCGTGCTCGTGCGGATCGACGGCGGGGGCGAGCGGCTCGGAGGGGTGCGGGGAGGGGGTGGAGGTGCGCATGGGAGCCACTGTGCTGTCATGGTCTTATGCAGCTCAACCCTTACGGCGAGTACGCGGTCCTGCTCGCCGCCTCCCTCGCGAACGACTGGCCGTCCGACCGCGCGGGCATCGAGGCGCGCACGCGCGAGTTCGGCATGACGATGGCCTTCGAGTCCGGCCCGGACGACCACGCCCGGACGCGCGACGTGATCGACGAGTGGCTGGAAGTGGTCGACGCGCCGACTCCGAGCGACCGGGCGACGTCGCTGAACCGCCAGATGGCCGCGATCGCCGCGTATCCGCGCCTGACCGACCACGACGACGAGGGCTGGCACCTGCACTACCGCGACCAGGACCAGTCCCTGGCGCACGTCCTCCACGCCGTCATCGCGGTGGGCACGGCGCTGCACCTGACGACCCGGGGGATGAGCCGCCTCCTGCGGTGCGAGGCCGGTCGGGCGCCGGGCGACCACTGCCGGAACGTCGTCGTCGACGTGACGCGGAACGGCCGGCAGCGGTACTGCTCCGTCCGCTGTGCGAACCGGGCCGCGGTCCGGCGGCACCGCCTGCGGCACGCGGAGTGAGTCCGCGCCGCCCCGTCACTCCGCCGCGTCGCCGCCCGGCTTCATCCAGAACGGGGAGTAGTGGTAGCCGTCGAGGTCGTCGAACTGGCGCTGGTACATGAAGGGGTAGTCGTCGGTGTCGCCGATCCGGCCTCCCGCGGCGGCGGCCCGCTCGACGAGCTCGTCGACGGCCTCGCGGCTGTCGAGGTCGAACGAGACGGTCACCTTCGAGGGGGTGCCGGGGGCGCCGATCAGCTCCTCGGTGGCGCCGACGCTCTCGTACATCGCGCGGCTCGCGAGCATGACGGACGTGCCGGGACCGATCGCGAAGCAGGAGACGTCCTCGCGGGACATCTCGGCGTTCAGGGTCCAGCCCAGCGCGGTGTAGAAGGCGGTGGCGCGCTCGACGTCGTCGACCGGACAGGTGATGAAGAGGCTCATGCGCTCACCCTCGCCACCTGCGGGCGGGCCGTCAAGAGCTCCGCGAGGGAACTCCGGACGGCCCGCCGGGACTCAGCGGAACGACCGCAGCCGCAGGCTGTTCAGCACGACGAAGACGCTCGAGAACGCCATCGCGGCGCCGGCCACGAGCGGCCCCAGGAGTCCGGCCATCGCGAGCGGGATCGCGGCCACGTTGTAGGCGAAGGCCCAGAAGAGGTTGCCCCGGATGACCGCGAGGGTGCGGCGCCCGAGGCGCAGGGCGTCGGGCACCCGGCCGAGGTCGTCGCCGACGAGGGTGATGTCGCTCGCCTCGATCGCCGCGTCCGATCCGGCGCCCATCGCGATCCCCACGTCCGCGGCGGCCAGCGCGGCGGCGTCGTTCACACCGTCGCCGACGAAGGCGACGTGGCGGCCCTCCGCACGGAGGCGCTCGATCACCGCGAGCTTCTCCTCCGGCAGCACCTCGGCGACGACCTCGTCGATGCCGACGGCCGAGGCGACGGCCTGCGCCGCCCGCGGGTTGTCGCCGGTCAGCACCATCACCCGCAGGCCCCGCTCGCGCAGGGCGCGGACGGTGCGGGACGCCTCCGGCCTCGGCTCGTCGCGGAGGACCGCGAAGCCGCGCAGCGCCCCCTCCCAGCCGACGCCGACGACGGTGCCGCCCTCGGCGGTCGCTCGCTCGGCGCGCTCGGCGAGACCGCCCGGCGCGAAGCCCCACTGCTCCTCCAGCCAGCGCAGCCGGCCGGCGACGACCAGGCGGCCCTCGACCCGGGCGCGCACGCCGAACCCGGTGCTGGAGCGGAATCCGGTCGCCTCGGGGACGTCGAGGTGCGCGGCCCCGGCCACGATCGCTGCGGCGAGCGGATGCTCCGACCCGCGCTCGACGGCGGCGAGCAACCGCAGGCTCTCGTCGTCGCTGGACTCGACGACCTGGAACGCGCCGGTGGTGAGCGTGCCGGTCTTGTCGAGCACGACCGTGTCGATCCGCCGCCCGGCCTCGAGCACCTCCGGCCCGCGGAGGAGGATCCCGAGCTGGGAGCCGCGGCCGGTGCCGACGAGGACGGCGGTCGGGGTGGCCAGGCCCAGCGCGCACGGGCAGGCGACGACGAGGACGGCGACGGCGGGAGAGACGGCGGCGGCGAGGTCGGCGCCGGCGATCAGCCAGCCGGCGAGGGTGGCCAGGGCGAGCACCACCACGACCGGCACGAAGACGGAGGAGACGCGGTCGGCGAGCCGCTGGACGCGCGCCTTGCCGGCCTGCGCGTCCGAGATTAGGCGGCCCATCCGCGCGAGCGTGGTCTCGGAGCCGACGCGGTCGACGCGGACGGTGAGCAGGCCGTGGGCGTTGAGCACTCCGCCGGTCACGGTCGAGCCCGGGCCGACCTCGACCGGCACGCTCTCGCCGGTGAGCATGCTCGCGTCGATCGCGCTCGAGCCCTCGAGCACGGTGCCGTCGGCGGCGACGGTCTCGCCGGGGCGCACGCGGAGGAGGTCGCCGACGGCGAGCGAGGACGCGGGCACGCGCTCCTCCTGCCCGTCGGCGGCGACGCGCACAGCGTCCTTCGCGCCGAGGCGGAGGAGCGCCCGGAGCGCCGCACCGGCGTCGCGCTTCGACCGCGCCTCCAGGTAGCGGCCGGCCAGCACGAGGACGGGGACGGCGGCGGCGACCTCGAGGTAGATCTCGTCGTGGCCGGAGCGGCTGCCCAGCAGCTCGAACGGCATGCTCATGCCGGGCCGCCCCGCGTCGCCGAGGAACAGAGCCCAGACCGACCAGGCGAAGGAGGCGCTGACACCGAGGCTGATCAGGGTGTCCATGGTGGTGGAGCCGTGCCGCAGCGCCCGCCAGGCGTTGCGGTGGAAGGGGAGCGCGCCCCAGACCGCGACCGGTGAGGCGAGGGCGAGGCACAGCCACTGCCAGTTCGCGAACTGCAGCGGCGGGATCATCGAGAGCAGGACCACCGGCACGGCGAGCAGCGCGGAGACGCGGAGCCGGGTGCGCAGGGCGCGCCGCTCGCGGTCGTCGTCGCTCTGCTCCTCCTGCTCCTCCGTGGGAGCCGCCTCGCCGATGGAGGGGACCGACGCGCTGTAGCCCGCGGCCTCGACGGCGGCGATCGCGTCGGCCGGAGTCGTGCCGGGCGGGAGGGTCAGCGTCGCGCGCTCGAGGGCGAGGTTGACGGTCGCGTGGACGCCGGGGAGCGCGTCGAGGCGCTTCTCGACCCGCGCGACGCAGGAGGCGCAGGTCATCCCTCCGATGGCGAGCTCGAGCGGGGTGCCGGTGGTCTCGGTCACGTCAGCTCAGGGGAGCGAGGCGGTAGCCCGCGTCAGCGACGGCGGCGGCGATCTCCTCGCGGCCGAGCGGCCGGGAGGAGCCGACCGTGACGGTCGAGACCCCGTCGGGGGCGAGGGACACGTCGACCGCCGAGACCTCGGGGTAGGCGGCGAGCTCCTCGGTGACGCTGCGGACGCAGTGCTCGCAGGTCATGCCCGCGACGCCGAAGCTCTGCACGGACGCGGCGGACAGGGAGCCCTGCGCCGCGTGGCCGGCGTCGGAGCGGCCGGCGCCGCCGTGGCCGCCGCACGCGCAGGCACCGCCTCCGCCGCAGCCGCAGCCTCCCGTCGATCCGCTCGCGGTCAGGCCGAGGTCGATCCTGGTGCTCATGGGTCCTCCTGTGTGGTGCGTCCGGTCCGATCCGGTCGATCGGCCCGGTGGGCGTCCGGTCGGCACACCGGTCGCGGCATACCCCCGGGGGGTACTCCATCGTAAGCCCAGCGAGCCCTCTCGGCAAGGCGGGAGGGCGGAGGAGGGATGATCTCAGGGGCGGCTCGGAGCCGCGCGAGGAGGGAGGGGCGCATGGATCCCGCATCGACGCCGTACTGGGGCGAGCCCCCGCCGCGCACGCCGCCGGCGGTCCCGCTGCCCCCGCGCACGCGGTTCGAGCCGACGGCGCTGCTCGCCGCGCCCCTGCCCGCCCCGGCCGCCGTCCGGGCCCGGGTCCGCCAGGCCGCCCCGGAGCGGCAGCGCCGGCTGGCGGCGCTCGCCGCGGTCACCGAGGGGTTCGCCGTCCTGCGCACTCCCGAGCTCGCCCGGGCGCTGCGCCGGATCGCGGCACCCGCCTCCGCCGCTCCGGCCGCCGCCGCCGCAGTGCTGGCCGTCGGCCGCGACGGACTCGAGCTCGCCGCCGAGCGCGCGGACGCCCTGCGCATCGCCGAGTGGGATCGGATCGTCTCGGTGGGCGTCGGCACCTCGCCCTCGGGTGCCCACCGGGTCCGCGCGCTGGTCCTGGCGGTCCTCGCGCCGCCGCCCGCCTCCGCCGTCCTGCGTACGGCGAGGCGGCGCCCGCGCACCGTCCTCGTGCCCCTGGTCGTCGCCGCCCCGGCCGCTCTCGGCTGGCGCGTGGCCGACGACCGCACGTTCCTCCTCGCTCTCGACCGCCTGCAGCGCGCCCTCGAGGAGCGTGCCCGGTGAGGGCGCGGCTCCGCTTCGCCCTCGCGGCCGTCGCCGTGCTCGGCCTGGGCCTGGCGCTGCGGTTCGTGCTCACGGGGCTGCTCGCCGACCTCGCCGGCGGAGTGGCCTACGTCGTGCTGGTGGCGCTGCTGATCGCGGTGCTCCTGCCGCGCATCCCGGGCGTGACGGCTGCCGGGATCGCGCTGGCCTGGTCGATCGCGATGGAGCAGCTGCAGGCGATCGGAGTCGCAGCGCGCCTGGTCGAGCTGTGGGCGCCGCTCCGCCTCGTCGTCGGCACCACCTTCTCCTGGCTCGACATCGCGGCCTACGTCCTCGGCGCGGTCGTCGCCGCGGCCGTGCACCTCGCCGTCGCTCCGCGCGAGCAGTCCGCCTGACGGGAGGCCGCGCCCCCCGTCTTCCGTTCGCCCGTCGGCCGGGCTGCCGCGGGGCGTCCCGGCGTCCGCCGAGGCGCCGGCCTCGCCCACCGGACCGCCGAGGTGTTCGTGCGCTCCCCGAGGCGCCGCCGTCCCCGCGGTGCCTCGCCGGCGGACGCGGTGTCTCGCCGGAGGAGCGACGCCGCCCGCCGGAGCGGCGCGGTCCCTCCGCCCCCGCGCCCCTGATTAGGGTGAAGCCATGAGCGAGCCGGCACTCCCCGAGACGACGGCCCCGCGGGCCTCGGCCCCGCACGACCACCGCCGCGACCGGCGCATCCCCGAGCCGGTCGACCGGTTCGCCACCGGCGAGGAGTACCCCGAGTACCGCGTCGACCTGGAGCGGATCCGCTTCTCGCCCTACTTCGCCCGACTCTCCGCGGTGACCCAGGTCATCTCGCCCTCCGGCGTCGGCCAGGTCGTGCACAACCGGCTCACGCACTCGATCAAGGTCACCGCGGTCGCCCGCGCGATCGCGATGCAGCTGACCACCACCGACCCCGCCCAGCGCGAGCTGGTCGAGCGGCTCGGCGGCTGCGACCCGGTGGTCGTGCAGGCCGCGGCCAGCGCGCACGACCTCGGCCACCCTCCGTTCGGCCACCTCGGCGAGCAGGCGCTCGACCGCCTCGCGCGCGAGCGGCTGGGGCTCGCGGAGGGCTTCGAGGGCAACGCGCAGTCGTTCCGGATCCTCTCCGAGCTCGACGTCTGCGAGACGGTGGAGGTGGGGCTGAACCTCACCGCCGCCTCCCGTGCCGCCGTGCTCAAGTACCCGTGGGGGCGGACGGTCCACCGCCCCGGCATCGACTCCGCCGACCCGACCGAGCTGCCCCGCGGCTCGACCGCCAGCCGGTGGGAGACCGCTCCGCCGAAGTTCTCGGCGTACACCCTCGACCTCGACGACCTGCTCGACGCCCGCTCCGGCTTCGCCGCGATCGCCCCCTGGCAGCAGACCCTCGAGTGCTCGGTGATGGACGTCGCCGACGACATCGCCTACTCGCTGCACGACCTCGACGACTTCTACCGCGCGGGGGTGCTGCAGCAGGCGGCCGTCGCCGTGGAGTTCCGCGCGTTCCTCCGCGAGCAGAACGCGCTCGCCGCCCTCGACGCCGAGGAGCTGTGGGCGCGGGCCCCCGGGCACTCGCTCGAGATGCTCCGCCGGAGGCTCGTGGCCCGCGACCCGTGGATCGCGAGCGACGAGCACTTCCGCGCCTCCGTGGAGCGGGTGTCGACCGAGCTGGTCGAGGGGCTCCTCGCGCTCCCGTTCGACGGATCGACGCGCACCGAGCGCGCGATCGAGGCGTTCGTCTCCTCCTGGATCGGCCGTCTGCAGCGCTCCGTGGTGGTGCTCGCCGAGCCGAACGTCCGCTCGGGCCACCTCTCCCTCCTCCCCGACGCCTGGCACGACGTGGCCGTGCTGAAGTTCGTGCACACCCGCTTCGTGATCGACCGGCCGGACTTCGCCACCTACCAGCGCGGCCAGTCGCAGGTGCTCGAGACGCTGGTGACCCACCTCGACGCCTGGCTCGAGGACCCGCGCGACGGCTCGCGGGCTCCGCAGAAGCTGCTCGACCTGATCGAGCTCGCGACCGACGGCTACTTCCGCCTGCGCGCCGACCACCCCGACTGGCTCCCGGCGGACGAGCGCGGCCGGCCGACCTCCGACCCGGCCGCGCTGCAGCGGCTCGGCCGGGGGCGCGGTGTGGTCGACTACGTCGCGACCCTGACCGACGAGCAGGCGATGGCGCTCGCCGCCCGCCTCCGCGGCGATCGCGAGCCGTGGGCGATGGGGACCTGACGCCCCTGCGGGTGGGTTGACACCGCGCGTCGCGTGTGGCCTCGGCGGCTCCTCGCCCGTCGTTCCGGGTGAGGAGCCCCCTCCGGGCCGCCGAGGACGCGTTCCGCGACCGCCCAGCGGGCGTCCAGGAAGCGCAGCCTGAACGACAGCGTAAAATCACGGAGGCACATGCCAGGATCGACAACTCGACAGGGAGTTCCGTTGGACGGAAACGCAACGACCACGCACCGCAACGTCGCATTGCTGTCCGTCGCGACCACGCTGGCTCCGCGCGTGACCACCTCGGCCGAGATCGAGGCCCGGCTCGCTCCGGCGCTCAAGCGCCTGCGGCTCCCCACCGGGCTCCTCCAGCGCGTCGCCGGAGTGCACGAGCGCCGCAACTGGGGCTCCGAGCAGGGCTTCGACGGAGCGGCGATCGACGCGGGCAAGCGCGCTCTCGCCGAGGCCGGCGTCCGCGCCGACCAGATCGGCCTGATCATCAACACGTCGGTGACCCGCAAGCACCTCGAGCCCTCGGTCGCCGTGCGCCTGCACCACGGGCTCGGCCTGCCCTCGTCGGCCATCAACTTCGACATCGCGAACGCGTGCCTCGGCTTCGTCAACGGCATGACCCTCGCCGCGCAGCTGATCGACTCCGGCCAGATCCGCTACGCGCTCATCATCGACGGCGAGGACGCCGACGAGATCCAGGTCAACACCATCGAGCGCCTGAGCCGCGAGGGCGTCAAGCGCAAGGACTTCATGAGCGAGTTCGCGAGCCTGACTCTCGGCTCCGGCGCCGCCGCGGCCGTCCTCGGCCCGGCCGACGAGCACCCCAAGGGCCACCGCATCCTCGGCGGCATCACCCGCGCGGCCACGCAGTTCAACGAGCTCTGCGTCGGCAGCGTCGACGGCATGTTCACGGACGCGAAGGCGCTGCTCAAGGGCGGCATGGAGCTCGTCCTCTCGGCGTGGAAGGAGGCCACCCGCGACTGGAACTGGAGCGGGATGGACCGCTACATCACGCACCAGGTGTCGGACGTCCACACCGACGCCCTGGTGAAGGCCGTCGGCATCGACCGCAGCCGCGTCCCCACGACCTACCCCACCCTCGGCAACGTCGGCCCGGCGTCGATCCCGATCACCCTGGCCCAGGAGGCCGAGACCCTGCAGCCGGGCAACCGGGTGCTGCTCATCGGAGTGGGCTCGGGCATCAACACCGCGATGCTCGAGATCGCCTGGTGACCGCGCCCCACCCGGCTGAGCGGATCCGCGGAGCGCTCGGCTCCACGGCCGCGGCGCAGCTGCCCCCGGCCGGGCTCGACGGGCTCGATCCCGCGTGGTCGCGCCTCGTCGACGCTCCGGACGCCCAGGGCGTGCCGCGTCGCTGGCACCTGCTCGACACGGGTGGGGCCCTCGGCACGGAGCCCGTCGGCACCGTCCTCTGCGTGCACGGCAACCCCACCTGGTCGTACCTCTGGCGCCGCCTCGCGGCCGCCACGCTCGAGTCGGCCCGCCACGGAGGCCCCGCCTGGCGGGTGGTCGCTGTCGACCAGCTCGAGATGGGCTTCTCCGAGCGGACCGGCGCCCTGCACACGCTCGCGGACCGTGTTCGCGAGCTCTCCAACCTCACCGACGTGCTCGGCCTCGACGACGTGGTCACCCTCGGCCACGACTGGGGTGGAGTCGTCTCGCTGGGCTGGGCGGTCGACCACCCGGAGCAGCTGCGCGCCACGATGCTCCTGAACACCGCGATCCACCAGAGCGCCGACGAGCCGATCCCGGCCCCGCTCCGGCTCGCGCTCGCCTCGGGTGTGCTCGGCGCCTCGACGGTCGGCACGCCGGCCTTCCTCGAGACGACCCTCGCGCTGGGGCACCCGGCGCTGCCCTCCGCGGTGAAGGAGGGGTACCGCGCGCCCTACCGGTCCGCGTCGCGCCGCGGCGGAGTGGGCGGCTTCGTCGCCGACATCCCGGTCGACTCCGCGCACGCGAGCGACCCGGAGCTGCAGCGCATCGCCGAGGGCGTCAGCGCCCTGACGACGCCGGCCCTGATGCTCTGGGGCCCGCTGGACCCGATCTTCTCCGACCGCTACCTCGACGACCTCGTCGACCGCCTCCCGCACGCGCAGGTCCACCGCTACGAGGGAGCGGGCCACCTGGTGGCCGAGGACGTCGACTACTCGTCCGCCGTCCTCACCTGGCTGGGCGACCTCTCCGACGGCGAGGAGCCGTTCGGCGGCGACCCCGCCCCCGACGTCCGCCGCCCGACCGCGCCGGTCGAGCCGCTCTGGGCGCACCTCGACCGCAACGCGCAGGACGACTCGCTCGCCCTGGTCGAGATGGCGCCTCCCGGAGGCGGCGGGCCCCGCTCGGTCTCGTGGCGCCTGCTCTCGCAGCGGGTCCGCGAGCTCGCCGCCGGGCTCCGCGCCTCCGGCGTCTCCCCGGGCGACCGCGTCTCGCTCCTCGTGCCGCCCGGCGCCGACCTGACGGCGCTGCTCTACGCGTGCCTGCGCATCGGAGCCGTCGTGGTCGTGGCCGACGCGGGCCTGGGCCTGCGCGGTCTCACCCGCGCGGTCCGCGGCGCCTGGCCGGATCTGGTGGTCGGCGCCCTGCCCGGCCTCGCCGTCGCGCGGGCCCTCCGCTGGCCCGGCGGCCGGGTCTCGACGCAGACACTGCCCCGCGCCTCCGCCTCGGCTCTCGGGGTCGACACCTCGCTCGGGCAGCTGATCGAGCTCGGCCGCGCCGAGCTGGCCGCCGACCCGGAGGCGCTGGGCGAGGCGCCCGCCGCCGACGCCGTGGCCGCGATCCTGTTCACCTCCGGCTCGACCGGCCCCGCCAAGGGCGTCGTCTACACGCACCGCCAGCTCGCCGGCGTCCGCGACGCGCTCGCCCGCCAGTACGGGATCGGACCGGGCACCGGCCTCGTCGCGGGCTTCGCGCCGTTCGCCCTGCTGGGCCCCGCGCTGGGCACGCGCTCCGCGACTCCGGACATGGACGTCACCGCGCCCCGGACGCTCACCGCGGCCGCCGTCGCCGCGGCCGCCGCCCGGGTCGACGCGACCGTGCTGTTCCTCTCGCCGGCCGCACTGGCCAACGTCGTGGCCACCGCCGGCGCGCTCGACGCCGACGACCACCGGGCCCTCGCCGGCGTGCGCACCTTCCTCTCGGCCGGCGCCCCCGTCTCGGCGGGACTGCTCGGCGAGGCGCAGGCGCTCATGCCGAACGCCTCCGCCCGCACTCCCTACGGCATGACCGAGGGGCTGCTGCTCACCGACGCGTCGCTGGAGGGCATCCGCGAGGCCGCTTCCGACGACGATCCGCGCGGAGGCGTCTGCGTGGGCGTGCCCGCCGCGGGCGTCCGGCTGCGGATCGCCCCGCTCGACGCCGACGGCCGCGCCGCGGACGAGCCGGAGGAGATCACCGGCACGACCGGCGAGATCGTCGTCTCGGCCGGTCACGTCGAGGACCACTACGAGCGCCTCTGGCTCACCGACCGCGCCGCCCGCGTCGGCGCCGTCCCGGGCGAGCGCTGGCACCGCACCGGGGATGTCGGGCGGATCGACTCCGCCGGCCGCCTCTGGGTCGAGGGCAGGATGCCGCACGTCGTCGTCACGCCCGACGGTGTGGTCACGCCGGTCGGACCGGAGCAGCGGATCGAGGCGCGCGTGGCCTCGATCGCCCGCGCCGCGATCGTCGGAGCCGGCCCGCGCGGAGTCGCGCAGCTGGTCGCCGTGGTCGAGCTGCGCTCGGGCGCGCGCCGCGTGGTGCTGGCCGAGGAGGCCCTCGCCGCCGAGGTGCGCGCGGTCGTCGGCCGGCCCGTCGCCGCGGTGCTCGTCGTCCCGGCGCTGCCCACCGACATCCGCCACAACTCCAAGATCGACCGGGCCGCGCTCTCGCGCTGGGCCGAGGGCGTGCTCGCCGGCGGCCCGATGGTGGCTCCGTGAGGGTCCTGGTCACCGGCGCGAGCGGCCTGCTCGGCGGTGCGGTGGCCGCGGGCCTCGTCGCCCAGGGGCACGAGGTCCGCACCTTCCAGCGTCGGCCCTCCGGGGTCGTGGGCGTCGAGGAGGCGCGGGGCTCCCTGACCGATCCGCGCGCGGTCGAGGAGGCCGTCGACGCGGCCGAGGGCGTCGTGCACCTCGCCGCGAAGGTCTCGCTCGCCGGCGATCCTGGCGACTTCGACCGCGTGAACATCGACGGCACCCGGCGTCTGCTCGCCGCCGCCGCCCGCGCCGGCGTGAGCCGCTTCGTCCAGATCTCGTCGCCCTCCGTCGCCCACTCCGGCTCCTCGATCACCGGCGACGACGCCGAGCCCGCCGATCCGGACCGGGCCCGCGGCGACTACGCGCGCACCAAGGCCCGCGCCGAGCTGCTGGCGCTGGCGGCCGACGCCCCCGGCTTCGCGGTGGTCGCCGTGCGCCCGCACCTGGTCTGGGGTCCGGGCGACACCCAGCTCGTCGCCCGCATCGTCGAGCGGGCGCGCGCCGGCCGGCTGCCGCTCCTCGGGCACGGCCAGGCGCTGATCGACTCCACCTACATCGACAACGCCGCCTCGGCGATCGTCGCCGCTCTCGGGCGGGCGGAGGAGGTGCACGGCCGCTCCTACGTCGTCACCAACGGCGAGCCGCGCCCGGTCGCCGAGCTGCTCGCCGGGATCTGCCGCGCCTCGGGCGTCGAGCCGCCGCGCTGGTCCGTCCCCGCCTCCGTCGCCCGCGCCGCGGGCTCGCTCGTCGAGCGCGTGTGGGCCGTGCGGCCCGGCGCCGACGAGCCGCCGATGACCCGCTTCCTCGCCGAGCAGCTCTCGACCGCGCACTGGTTCGACCAGCGCCGCACGCGCGCCGATCTGCAGTGGAGCCCGTCGGTCACCCTCGACGAGGGTCTGGCGCGCCTGTCCGCCGCCCGCTGAGGCGCCGGCTCCGGAGACGACGGAACGGACGGGACCCCGTCGCCGAGGCGAGGGGGTCCCGTCCGTCCGGGGCTCCCGCGACGGATCGCGGGAGGGGAGCCGAGGTCAGTCGGCGAGGATGAGGTACAGCGCGCGACGGGTCTCGTCGAGCTTGGCGGAGGCGGCGGCGCGCTGCGCCTCGGTCGCTCCGCGGAACTGCTGCACGACGCCCATCAGCTTGCCGACGTTCTCCATGAAGGCGCGATCGGCGTCGCTCGCGCCGGGGGTGGCCTCCCAGGCCGCGTCGAGCTCGTCGGCGTGCTCGCGCACGTAGGTGCCGCCCGCGTCCGTGAGCTGGTACTCGGTGCCGCGGCCCTCGCCGACGGCCGTGATGAGGCCCTCGTCGACGAGCTGCTGGAGGGTGGGGTAGACGGAGCCGGGGCTGGGACGCCACGATCCGTTCGTCTTCTCGGCGATGGCCTTGATCAGGCCGTAGCCGTTCGAGGACTTCTCGGAGAGGAGGGAGAGGAGGGCCGCGCGGACGTCACCGCGTCGGGCGCGTCCTCCGCCGCGGCCGAAGGGGCCGCCGAAGCCGGGGCCGAAGCCCGGGCCGAAGCCGAAGCCGGGCCCGAAGCCGCGGCCGTGACCGCCGGGTCCGCGGCGCTGTCCGCGGCCGGGGTGCTCGTGGCGGGAGGAGTGGTCGCCGTCGCACGAGTCGCGGCGGTCGTCGGAGAAGAAGGTCCTGGAGTTCATGGGTGTGCTGCTCTCTGTCGTGAGGGGATCCCTTTCGATCGGATCCGGTCGCCCGTCGGGAGCGGCTGCTTCCGATCTGTCGGCGATGCAGTAACGATATATCGGTGACGGATCGGATGTCAACACCTGAACTGCCCGTAGCCTGGGAGCTCCCCGTCGATCGAGAGGTCCCGCATGCCGCGTCCCGACTCCGAGCTCGAGGCGTACCTCGACTCCTCCCTCCTCGCCGGGGACGTCCTCACCGGCCGCGCGAGCAACCTCGGCAACCTCCGCGGCCTCGCCGCCCGCGAGCCCGCGCACCTCTACGGGGTGGACGTGGCCGAGGACTGGACGCTCGAGAGACTGCTCGCGCTGATGGGGGAGCGCGTGGGGATCAGCACCGACCCCTCCTTCGAGAGCGGGCAGGACCGGATCGACGCCCGCCTGACGGTCGCGGGTCTCGCCCGCTACCGCGACCGGTTCGCCGCCGCTGTCCGCGAGGGGGCGCTCCTCCTGTTCGCCACCGCGCACCCGGCGACCCTGATGGACGTCTACCGCCGCTTCGCTGCTGCCGCGACGGAACGGGGCGCTCGCGTGATCGACGTGAATGCGCTCCCGTTCGCCGCCCCCGACGGGATCCGCGTGCCTCTCGCGGACGAGCACCAGGCTCTGTGGTGCACCGGCGGGGTCACCTGCGTCTACCGCGGGGGAGGGCTGCAGCACACGCACTCGCCGGAGCCGATGGACGCGCTGCTCGACCGCCTCGACGAGCTCGGCATCCGCCCCGACCTGGTCGTCGCCGACCACGGCTTCGCGGGCGCGGCCGGCCGGCGGGGGCTGCCGGTCATCGCGATCGCCGACTGCAACGACCCGGCGGTGTTCGTCGCCGAGGCGCAGGGCTCGATCGAGGTGGTCGTCCCGATCGACGACGGGCTGGCCGTCCATCTCTACGAGCCGGTGATCGACTTCGTCCTCCGCGCCCTCTCGGAGCCCGCGCGCACCTGACGGCTCGTAGAATCGCCTTCGGCTCGTCGCGATCCCGGATCCGACGGGCCGACCGTTTTCGCGAGTCCCCGCGCTCGCCCACCACTGCAGACGGAGCATCCGTGACCCAGCCCCACGACGGCCTCCTCCCGCGCTTCGCCGTCGGCGTCGACATCGGGGGGACGTCGATCAAGGCGTCCCTCGTCGACGTCACCACCGGCGAGCGGGCGGCTCGGCGCTTCGCGGTCG
The DNA here is from genome assembly GCF_002932815.1 of Rathayibacter sp. AY1B4. Classification (NCBI taxonomy): domain Bacteria; kingdom Bacillati; phylum Actinomycetota; class Actinomycetes; order Micrococcales; family Microbacteriaceae; genus Rathayibacter; species Rathayibacter sp. AY1B4. The sequence continues at coordinate 89,161 of NZ_PSWN01000004.1, forward strand.
CGAACCCGCTGGGCAAGGAGCCCGAGGACTTCGCCGAGGCGATCGCCGGCATCGTCCGGGACGTCTCGCCGATCGCAGGCACGCCCGTCGGCGTCGGCTTCCCCGGGATCGTCCGCGGCGGCGTCGTCCGCCAGACCACCCACGTCTCGCAGCGCTGGGTCGGGCTCGACGCGCAGGCCCTCCTCTCGGAGGCGACCGGGGTCGACGTCGTCGTCGTCAACGACGCGGACGCGGCAGGAGTCGCCGAGCGCGAGTTCGGGGCCATGCGCGGACGCGAGGGCCTCCTCCTGCTGACCACCCTCGGCACCGGCATCGGGACGGCGCTCGTCCACGAGGGCGTGGTGATCCCCAACTCCGAGCTCGGTCACCTGCACATCGACGGTCCCGACTTCGAGCCGAAGGTCGGCTTCTCGGCCGTCCGCCGCGAGGGCATCACCCTCGAGGAGTGGGCGGGTCGCCTCAGCGTCTACTACCGGCACCTCGAGATGCTGCTCTCGCCGCAGCTGTTCGTGATCGGCGGCGCGGCGGCGCACGTCTTCGACGAGTTCGCCCGCTTCCTCGACATCGGCACCGAGATCGTCCCCGCCCGCTTCGGCAACGACGCCGGATTCACGGGCGCCGCGATGGTCGCCGTCTCGCCCGACCGCCTCGCGCCCTGGTACCGCTCCACCCGCGGCGCCCGCCTCGACCCCGGGGCCCCCGCCATCGCCGACTGACCCCCTCCCTGCACCGAGGGAGCCCCGACCCGTCGAGGTGATCCGGCGGAGCGGGGTCCCTCAACGGTCCGGGGTTCCCTCAGCGGGCCGACAGGCCGCGGTAGACGGCGTCCAGCCGGGCGGCGGCGGCCGGCCAGGAGTGGGCGGCCGCCCAGTTGACGCCGCCGCGGCCGAGACGCGCCAGCTCACCGGGCGAGCCCAGCAGGGTCAGGATCGCCTCGGCCCACGCCGCGGGGGAGTCGGAGTCGAGCAGCACGCCGCTCCCGCCGTCGCGCACCGCGTCCACCAGGCCGGTCGTCCTATGCGCGAGCACGGGAGTGCCGCTGCCGGCCGCCTCGAGCGCGATCAGCCCGAAGGTCTCGGCCGCCGAGGGCACGAGCGCCAGCTGCGCGCTCCGGAGCCGCTCCGCCACCCGGTCGCGGTCGGCGGCCCCCTCGATCAGCACTCGATCTCTCAGCGGAGCCGCCGCGGCGCGCACCGCGTCGAGGTAGGACTCCCGGCCCGGTGCCGCCCCGCCCACCAGCCGCAGCACCGGCCGCTCCGCCGGCGCGATTCTCGCGAGCGCCTCGACCGCCAGCAGCTGGCCCTTGAGCGGCTGCACCCGGCCGACCAGGACGACTCCGGAGCGCTCGCCGCCGCCCGGGCGGAACCGCGCGTCGACTCCGGGCGGCACCACGACGACCCGGTCCGGATCCGCGCCGTACCCGCTGACGACGTCCTCCCGCTCCGAGGCGCCCGCCACCACGATCGCGTCGGCGGAGGCGAGCACGGCGCGCTCCGCGTCGATCCGCTGCTGCGGCTCCGCGACGTCGCCCGGGGCGAGCCGGGCGTTCTTCGCGAGCGAGCCCGAGTGCATCGAGTGCACGTGCGGCCTGCCGGTGAGCGCCCCCGCGAGGCCCGACACCCAGTAGTGCGAGTGCACGACGTCGGCCCCCTCCGCGGCGCGCGCGAACTCCGGCGCCGCGGCTGCCAGCGCGTACTTGTCGCCCGCCGGCACCGGCACGCCGACCACCCGCACACCCGGCGCGAGCATGCGGACGCCCTCGCCGCGGGTCAGCACCTCGATCTCCCAGCCGAGCGCCGCCAGCTCCGGGAGCACCGCCGCGAGGTACACGTTCATCCCGCCCGCGTCGCCCGTCGACGGCTGCTCGAGCGGGGAGGTGTGCGCCGAGACGACGGCCAGACGGGGCATCCCTCCATCGTAGGGACGGCCGTGCGTCCTCCACGGATCCCGGCCCGCGGCTCGCAGCGCCTCCGGAATCGGGTTGAATAGACGGATGCGCTCGTTCGAGCGCGGAGAGCGTGAGGTCCATGGCCCGCCAGAGTCCCCCCGGTGAGGTGCTGCCGTCGGCCGCACCCGGGCCGGTGACCGCCGGCCACGAGCCCTTCTCCGAGCAGGACATCCGCGCCCTCGTCGGAACCGCCGCCGTCGAGAAGGGCACCGCGTACGCGGACGAGGGCCGCGTGCGCGAGCTGCAGTGGTTCGGCGGCCGCACCCGCCTCTTCGGCCAGGTCCGCGGATCCGGGCGCTCGCCGTACGCCGTGAGCGTGCAGCTCCGCGACGAGGGCGAGCACTGGACCCTCCTCGGCGGCGCCTGCAGCTGCCCGGTCAAGCACGAGTGCAAGCACGTCGCCGCCGTCCTGATCGAGGCCCTGCGCCGCGAGCGCGAGGGCGGAGCGGCCGGTCCCTTCCCGGGCGAGGCCGCTGTCGACGCCGTCCCGGAGTGGCGCAGCGCGCTCGCCCCACTCCTCGCCGGCGCGGAGCGCTCGCACACCGGCATCCCGCTCGGCCTGCAGTTCGAGCTGCTGCCCGGCGAGCCCGTGCGTCGCCCGCCCGGCCGCTACAACTCCTACCGGCCGCCGCCCGAGCCGCGCCCGCGCCTGGGCGTGCGCCCGGTGCGGATGGGCGACCGCGACCGCTGGGTCCGCACCGGCACCAGCTGGCGCGACCTCGGCTACCTGCACTACAGCCACGACTACGACGAGCGCCAGATCGACGTGATCCGCGAGATGCAGGGCCTGCTCTCCGGGCACAGCGCCTCCAGCTACTACTCGCCCGACACCTGGCTCTACCTCGACCAGTGCCGGAGCGAGGCGATCTGGGCGGCACTGCACGGCGCCGTCCGCGCGGGCATCGGCCTGGTGATGGGCGACCGCGACCAGACGCCGCTGAAGATCCTCGACACGACGGCCACCGCCTCCATCGACGTCACGCGCACCGCCGCCGGCCTCGAGCTGCGCTCGCTCGTCGCGATCGGCGACCACCCGGCGCCCGAGGAGTTCGGCTTCATCGGCGACCCGGCCGTCGGCCTCTACACGTGGGAGGGCGGCGACGAGATGCGCGCCCGCCCGGTCACGCTCATCCCGTTCGCCGCGCCGCTGCTGTCCTCCGCGCGCACGTTCCTCTGGAGCCGCGAGGCCATCCGCATCCCGGTGGCCGAGGAGTCGGCGTTCCTCACCGAGCACTACCAGCGGCTGCACCGGCTGTTCGACATCGTCTCCCGCGACAGCTCCTTCGAGGCGCCGGCGGTGCCCGAGCCGCGCCTCGGCCTCACCCTCGAGCACACCGACGGCGCGGGCCTGCGCGGCTCGTGGTGGTGGCGCTACGGAGTGGAGGGAGCGCGCGGCGGCGTGGACGCCGAGCGGCTCCCGCTGCGGGTCGGCGAGGACGCGGGCTACCGCGACCCCGAGGCCGAGCAGCGGATCCTCGACTCCCTCGTGGGAGCGGGTCTCGACCCGGAGTCGACGCCTGCCCTGGTGTCGCCGTCGAGCAGGCGCCTGCGCCCCACCTTCGACCTGCGCGGCATGCAGACCGTCGGCTTCCTCACCGGCGAGGTCGAGCGGCTCCGCGAGCTGGGCACCGTCGAGATCGAGGAGATCGGCGAGCGCGTCGAGTACCGCGAGGCGCAGACCGCGCCCGTGGTCGCCGTGCAGACCGTCGCCCAGCCCGACAGCCGCGACTGGTTCAACCTCGAGATCTCCGTCACCGTCAACGACGAGGCGGTCCCGCTGGCCGAGATCTTCCTCGCGCTCGCCCGTGGCGACGAGTACATGGTGCTGCCCAGCGGCGTCTACTTCGCCCTCGACGACGAGCGGTTCGGCCGCCTCCGCGAGCTGATCGCCGAGGCCCGCGAGCTCTCGGACGACCCCGGCGAGACCCTGCGGATCAGCCGGTTCCAGTCCTCCCTCTGGGACGAGCTGGTCGAGCTGGGCGTCGTGGAGGCCCAGGCCGCCGCGTGGCGCCGCTCCGTGGAGGGGCTTTCCGGCTTCACCGCGACCGGTGCGCTGGAGTCGCGGGTCCTGCCCGAGGGCTTCGCCGTGGAGCTGCGGCCCTACCAGCAGCTCGGCTACGACTGGCTCTCGTTCCTCTACGACAACCAGCTCGGCGGCGTGCTCGCCGACGACATGGGCCTGGGCAAGACCGTGCAGTCCCTCGCCCTGGTCACCCGGGTGATGCAGGAGCAGCGCGCCGCGGCCGCGGAGGCGGGCACCTCGCCGCGCCCGTTCCTCGTCGTCGCGCCCACCAGCGTGGTGCCCAACTGGGTCGGCGAGGCCAAGCGCTTCGCCCCGGACCTCCGCGTCGTCGGGATCGACGAGACGTCGAAGAAGAAGCGGAAGGCGCTCTCGAGCGTCATCGGCGAGGCCGAGCTGGTCGTCACCTCCTACGCCCTGTTCCGGCTCGACTACGAGTCGTACTCAGGCATCCAGTGGTCGGGGCTCCTCCTCGACGAGGCGCAGTTCGTCAAGAACCGCCAGTCGGCGACGCACCAGCTCGCGCGCCGGCTCGACGTGCCCTTCAAGCTCGCCATCACGGGAACGCCGATGGAGAACAACGTGATGGAGCTCTGGTCGCTGCTGTCGATCGTCGCTCCGGGCCTGTTCCCCTCGCCCGCCGGGTTCGTCGAGTTCTACCAGAAGCCGATCGAGCGCGAGGCCGACAGCGAGAAGCTCTCGCAGCTGCGGCGGCGCATCCGCCCGCTGATGCTGCGGCGCACCAAGGAGCTCGTCGCCAAGGAGCTGCCGCCCAAGCAGGAGCAGACCCTCGAGGTCGAGCTCGGCCCGAAGCAGCGGAAGGTCTACGACACGTACCTGGCGCGGGAGCGGCAGCGCGTGCTGGGCCTGATCGGCGACTTCGAGAAGAACCGCTTCGCGATCTTCCGCGCGCTGACCGTGCTTCGCCAGGTCGCGCTCGACGCGGCACTGGTCGACGAGGCGCACGAGAGCGTGCCCTCCACCAAGCTCGACCTGCTCGACGAGCTGCTGGGCGACGCACTCGGCGAGGGGCACCGCGTGCTGGTGTTCAGCCAGTTCACGCGGTTCCTCGGCCGGGTCCGCGGGCGGCTGGACGCGGCGGGCATCGAGTACGCCTACCTCGACGGAGCGACGAAGAAGCGCGACGAGGTCATCGAGCGGTTCCGCTCGGGCGCGGCGGGCGTGTTCCTGATCTCGCTCAAGGCCGGCGGCTTCGGCCTCAACCTCACCGAGGCCGACTACTGCATCCTGCTCGACCCGTGGTGGAACCCCGCCACCGAGTCGCAGGCGGTCGACCGCGCGCACCGCATCGGCCAGACCCGCTCGGTCATGGTCTACCGCCTGGTCGCGAAGGACACGATCGAGGAGAAGGTGATGGCCCTCAAGGAGGCGAAGGCCGCGCTCTTCGCCGCGGTCATGTCGGACGACGGCGCGGCGGCCACCGGCGGGATCACCGCCGAGGACGTGCGCGAGCTGCTGGGCTGAGCGCCGCCGCTACTCGCGCACCTGCTCCAGCAGGGTCGTGACGGCGGCGCGGGTGTCGGCGGCGAGCCGTCCGAGGCGGTGCGCGGCACGGATCGACACCGGCCGGTAGGGGTGCACGAGCCGCCGGGCCGCCGTGCAGGGCAGCGCGAACGCCGCGACGACGCCCGCGTCGATCCCGTCCAGTCCGCCGTCGTCCCGGCCGAAGACGAGCTCCCGGCCCTCGAGGGCGAGAGCCTCCGGCAGGTCGGCCTCGCCGATCGGGAGGCGCAGCACGGCGAGCAGGCCGGCCGCCTGCACCCGGCGCGGCAGCGGGCGTCCGAGGCGTCCCGCCGCGTGCACCGTGAAGAAGTCGGCCTGCCGCTCCAGGATGCCCGTGACCGTCTCGGCGAGGCGCTCCATCTCGGGGTGCAGCGAGAGCCGGGCGAGCCGGCGGTAGCCGTGCACCGCGACCCGGGCGTCCACCGCGAGGGCCAGCGCGACGGGGCCGGCGAGGGAGGCCGCGGCGCGGTCGAGGAGTGGGCGCGACCTCACCGTCGGCTCCGGCGGGCGGACGTCGATGCCGCGGATCTGCGGCGAGGCCGCGAGCACCTCGCCCAGGGCGTCGGCGATCCGGTGCCGCTCGGCGGCCCAGACGGACGCGAACGCTCGGACCTGCTCGTCGGGGTGGGCGCGCGCGAGGGGGAGCACCCGGGCCACGGTGGCGTGCTCGATCGCCCGCAGGTACGCGGTGGCGACGATGGCCTCGCGGTCCAGCGGCACCTCCTCGAACTCGCGCACCGAGAAGTGCTCGCGCAGGGCGCCGTGCGCGCTGCGGTGGTGGTCCTCGAGGTCGAACGGTTCCGCGATGCCCACGTCGTGCTCCTCCGCTAGTCCGGTCCCTCCATCCTGGGCCCCCGGTGCGAGAGGCGGAAGAGCACGCGCCCATCCCTGGGACACTGGGAGCCGGTCATCAGGCGGCCGGGGGAGCGGGGCGGGATGAGCGGGGCCCGGACCTCGGCGATCGGCGCCGTCCTCCTCGCCGCCGTCTGCTTCGGCACGACGGGGACCGCCCAGGCCCTCGGAGCGGCGGGCGTCGATCCGCTCCTCCTCGGGGCGGCGCGCATCGTCCTCGGCGGCGCCCTGCTGGCCGCTCTCCTCGGCGTGGAGGCTCTGCGCCGGCGGAGCCGCTCCCGCCCGACCCGGGCCGTCGTGCTGCTCGTCGTGCTCGGAGCGGTCGGTGTCGCCGCGTACCAGCCCGCCTTCTTCACCGGCACCGCGCAGAACGGAGTCGCGGTCGGCACGATCGTCGCCCTCGGCTCCGCTCCCGCCTTCACCGGCCTGCTGGAGTGGCTCGTCCTGCGGACGACGCCGAGCCCGCGCTGGTTCGCCTCGACCGCGCTCGCCGCGGTCGGCGTGGTGCTCCTCAGCGGAGGCGGATCCGGCGGCGTGACACTCCCCGGCCTCGCCGCGTCGGCCGGCGCCGGCGCCTCCTACGCGCTCTACGCCGTCTGCGGCAAGCTGCTGCTCGAGCGCGGACTCAGCCCCGTCGCCGCCATGGGAGCCCAGTTCGGAGCCGCGGCGCTGCTGGCGCTCCCGTTCCTGCTGCTGGGCGATCCGTCGCGGCTCTCCGGCTCGATCCCGGCCGTGCTCTGGCTCGGAGTGGTGACGGTCGCCGTGGCCTACACCTTCTTCGCGCGCGGCCTGCGAGTGCTTCCCGCGGCGACCGTCTCGACGCTCACCCTCCTCGAGCCGGCGACCGCGACCCTCCTCGGCGTGGCGGTGCTGGGGGAGCGGCTGACCGCGGGAGCCGTCCTGGGCGTCGCGGTGCTGGTGGCGGCGGTGCTGCTGCTGGCGGTGCGGGGGCGCGGCCGTTCCGGTGCGCGGAGAGAGGCGCCGGCGCGCTCCGCGGAGTAGCGTCGACTCCCACCGACCCGACGACGAGGCGGAGCGCATGACCAACCCGTGGCTGGCCCGCCCTGGCAGCGGTCGGCGGCGCGCGCTGGTCGAGGAGTCGTGGGAGCGCGCACGGCGGCGGCGCCTCGATCCGGACCGGCTGACGGCGCCGCTCTCGTTCTCGGGCGACGACCTCCGCGAGTACCGCACCGGGCATCCGCTCGCCTCGGTCCTCCCGGTCATCCGCCGCCTGCTGGTGCGCGACGCCGACGAGGACAGCGGCGTGCTGGTCGCGGTGGGCGATGCGCTCGGGCGGCTGCTCTGGATCGACGGGGACCAGCACCTCAAGAGCCTCGCCGAGGGGATGTCGTTCGTCGAGGGCGCGGCGTGGGCCGAGCCCGACGTCGGGACGTCCGCGCCGGGGACGGCCCTCGTGCTCGATCACGGCGTGCAGATCCACGGCGCCGAGCACTTCGCCTCGCTCGTGCACCCGTGGAGCTGCACCGCAGTCCCCGTGCACGACCCCGAGACGCACGAGATCCTCGGAGTGATCGACATCACCGGAGGCGCCGACGTCGTCGCCCCGCAGACCCTCCCGCTGATGGAGGCGACCGCCGCCGCCGTCGAGAGCGAGCTGATGGTGCAGCGGCTCCTCCGCCCGCGGCGGCCCGCTGCACGGAGCACGGCGGCGGCCCGGGCGCCGAGCCTGCGGGTCCTCGGGCGCGAGACGGGCCTGGTGACGGCCGCCGGAGCGACGCTCGAGCTGAGCACCCGGCACGCCGAGATCCTGACCCTGCTCGCCTGGCACCGGGCCGGGCTCTCGGCCGAGCAGCTCGCCCTCCTGCTCCACGGCCGGGACGACGCGGTGGTCACCGTCCGCGCCGAGATGGTGCGGCTGCGCCGCGCGCTCGAGCCGACCCTCCCGCGCCTCGTGCCCCTCTCGCGCCCCTACCGCCTGGCGAGCCCGGTCGACCTCGACGCCCGCCAGGTGCTCGGCCTGCTCGACCGCGGCTCCCACCGCCTCGCCCTGGACGCCTACCGGGGCGCGCCGCTGCCCTCGTCCGAGGCGCCGGGGATCCGGGCGATCGCCGGCGAGCTGCGCCTGCGGGTGCGGGCGAGCGTCCTCGCCGATGCGGCGCCCGCGACCCTCCTCGCCTGGGCGGAGGGCCCGGACGGCCGCGACGACGCGGAGGTGTGGCGGGAGCTCCTGCGCGTCCTCCCGCCCCGCTCGCCGCGGCGTGCCGGTGTCGCCGCGCACCTCGAGACGATCGAGGCGGAGCAGCGCTGAGCCGTCCCGTCCGCTCCCGGGAGTCCCGCCGGAGCCGTCCGGCCGCGGAGCCGTCTCGCTAGCCTCGACGCATGAGCACCCTCGCACCACCTCCCCAGGCCCTGGCGAGCGGAGTCGCGGGGGGTCTGCTCCTGATGGCGGTCTTCACGATGTGGTGGGCGAGCGACACCACGGTCGGCTGGCCGGCACCGGCGGCGACGACCGCCGTGACCGTCTGCGCGCTCGCGGCCGTGGTCTTCGCCGTGCAGGCCGTCCGCCTCCTCGTCGCCCGGCGGAGGATGGCGGTGGAGCTCACCGACGCCGACCGCGCGGCGAAGCCGAACGGTCTGCTGTTCGGGGCGGTCTTCGCCGCGGAGGGCGTGCTGATCGGTGTCGCGGTGGGCGTCCTCACCGGCACCGGGCTCGAGCGGTTCCTCGTGCCGGCCATCGCCGTGATCGTGGGCCTGCACTTCTACCCGATGGCGAGGATCTTCGGCCGGACGCTCGACCTCTGGCTCGCCACCTGGACGACGCTGGTCGGAGCGATCGGAGTCGTCGTGGTCCTCGTCGACGGCTCCGCCTGGCCGCAGGTGTGGTCCTGGGTCGGCGCGGGGGCCGCAGCGGCCACGGTGACCTACGGCGTCTACATGAGCCGGATCGCCCAGCGTCTGCTCGCGAGCGTCTGAGGTCCGGGCCGCGGGGCCGTCCTCCTCGGGCGGCCGCGTCTCCGCCCGGCCGGTCCGGCCTCCGTCCTCGCCGCTCCCGCCGGTGCGTCGACCCGTGCAACGTCGTGCAACCCCCCGCGACGTAGCGTCAGGACCGGGCGCCCACCCCGCGCCCACGACAACGACGTCGATGGAGGTCCACATGACGCTGTACGCCGACCAGGTCGCCGAGCAGGCACCGCAGGAGCCGGGTTCCACGGTCTACGCGAATCCAGGCACGGAGGGATCCGTCGCCTCCTTCCGCTCGCGCTACGACCACTACATCGGAGGCGAGTACGTCGCCCCCGCGAGCGGCCAGTACTTCGAGAACATCACCCCGATCACCGGGAAGCCCTTCTGCGAGATCGCCCGCGGCACCGCCGCCGACGTCGACCGCGCCGTCGAGGCGGGCTGGAAAGCGTTCGCGAGCTGGGGGAAGACCAGCCCCGCCGAGCGCTCGAACATGCTCCTGAAGATCGCCGACCGCATGGAGGCGAACCTCGAGCTGCTCGCCGTCGCCGAGACGTGGGAGAACGGCAAGCCCGTGCGCGAGACCCTCGCCGCCGACATCCCCCTCGCCATCGACCACTTCCGCTACTTCGCCGGAGCGATCCGCGCGCAGGAGGGAGGCGTCTCCGAGATCGACCACGACACGATCGCGTACCACTTCCACGAGCCGCTGGGCGTGGTCGGGCAGATCATCCCCTGGAACTTCCCGATCCTGATGGCCGTGTGGAAGCTCGCACCGGCGCTCGCCGCGGGCAACTGCGTGGTGCTGAAGCCGGCCGAGCAGACGCCGGCGTCCATCCACGTGCTGCTCGACCTGATCGGCGACCTCATCCCCGCCGGCGTGCTCAACGTCGTCAACGGATTCGGGTTCGAAGCGGGCGCCCCGCTCGCCTCCCACCCGCGCATCCGCAAGATCGCCTTCACCGGCGAGACGACCACCGGCCGCCTGATCATGCAGTACGCCAGCGAGAACCTCATCCCGGTGACGCTGGAGCTGGGCGGCAAGAGCCCCAACGTGTTCTTCGCCGACGTCGCCGCGGAACGCGACTCCTTCTACGACAAGGCGCTCGAGGGCTTCTCGTTCTTCGCCCTCAACCAGGGCGAGGTCTGCACCTGCCCGTCGCGGGCGCTCGTGCAGCGCTCGATCTACGACGACTTCGTCGGAGACGGCCTCGAGCGGGTCAAGCGGATCAAACAGGGCAACCCGCTCGACACCGCCACGATGATCGGCGCCCAGGCCTCGAACGACCAGCTCGAGAAGATCCTCTCCTACATGGACATCGGCAAGCAGGAGGGAGCGAAGCTGCTCATCGGCGGCGACCGCGCCGACCTCGGCGGCGAGCTCAGCGGCGGCTACTACGTCAACCCGACCGTGTTCGAGGGCCGCAACTCGATGCGCATCTTCCAGGAGGAGATCTTCGGACCCGTCCTCGCCCTCACCTCCTTCGACGACTTCGACGACGCGATCGGCATCGCCAACGACACCCTCTACGGCCTCGGCGCCGGCGTGTGGAGCCGCAACGGCGCCCAGCTCTACCGCGCCGGCCGGGCCATCGAAGCCGGCCGCGTCTGGTCGAACACCTACCACCAGTACCCCGCGCACGCGGCGTTCGGCGGCTACAAGCAGTCGGGCATCGGACGCGAGAACCACAAGGTGATGCTCGACCACTACCAGCAGACGAAGAACCTCCTCGTCTCCTACGCGGAAGGACCGATGGGCTTCTTCTGAGCTGATGTGCACGCGCTCCTCGTTCCTCGTCGCCCGTGCCGCGGTCGGCTCGCCGACGTGGCCGGGTGGGGAGGAGCGGGGAGCGTCCGCACCGAGACGGATCCGCTGGCACGCGGATCCGTCGTTCGGTGCTGGTGTGCACGGGCTCCTCGTTCCTCGTCGCCCGTGCCGCGGTCGGCTCGCCGACGTGGCCGGGTGGGGAGGAGCGGGGAGCGTCCGCACCGAGACGGATCCGCTGGCACGCGGATCCGCCG
>NZ_PSWN01000004.1:100454-135780 GCF_002932815.1 Rathayibacter sp. AY1B4
GTTCCTCGTCGCCCGTGCCGCGGTCGGCTCGCCGACGTGGCCGGGTGGGGAGGAGCGGGGAGCGTCCGCACCGAGACGGATCCGCTGGCACGCGGATCCGCCGTTCGGTGCTCGGCCCTTCGGGCGAGGCATCTGGCGACGCGCGGAAGGACGGTGCTCGGCCCTGCGGGCGAGGCACCTGGCGACGCGCGGAAGAGCGGAGCTCGGCCCTGCGGGCGAGGCACCTGGCGACGCGCGGAAGGACGGTGCTCGGCCCTTCGGGCGAGGCACCTGGCGGCGCGCGGAAGGACGGTGCTCGGCCCTTCGGGCGAGGCACCTGGCGGCGCGCGGGAGAACGGTGCTCGGCCCTTCGGGCGAGGCATCGGACGAGGGGGCGCCCCCTCATGTCGATCGAGTAGTCCGCGCAGCGGCGTATCGAGGTGCCGGCCCGGAGGAGTGTCCGGCGTCAGCGGTCGGGCGCACACAGACATTCCGCACCACGAGCGAAGGAGCACCACCCATGACCTCCACGAGGGTCGACGTCACTGCGGAGGCGGCAAGCATGCTCCGCCGGATGACGGCGCTGCACGGGCCGCTCATGTTCCACCAGTCAGGCGGATGCTGCGACGGCAGCTCCCCGATGTGCTTCCCCACCGGGATGTTCCGCACCGGCGCCTCGGACGTGCTCGTCGAATCGCTCCGGCTCGACGGCCTGGACCCGATCGACTTCTGGATGTCCCGCTCCCAGTTCGAGTACTGGAAGCACACCCACCTCACCGTCGACCTCGTCGACGGTCGGGGCAGCGGATTCAGCGTCGAAGCCCCCGAGGGCAAGCGCTTCATGATCCGCAGCCGACTGCTCACCGACGACGAGCTCGTCGAGTTCGGGCTCCTCCCCGCCGGAGCCGTCGGGCCCTGAGCCGACTTCCCTGAGCCGTTCCCCCTGACCCGTTCCCGTCGCAGATCCTCGCCGACCGGCGACATCCCGGTCCAGCGGTGTCAGCCGCCCGGAGCAGGAGCGGGCGGCGCCTTCCCCGTGCTCAGCTGCACGCCCACCACCGAGCCCTTGTCCACGCGGGTGCCCGCGGCCGGGCCGGTGCCGGCCACGGTGTTCATCGGCTGCGTCGAGTCGACCTGCGACGTCGCTCCGGGAGTGAGCCCTGCTGCGGTCAGCGCCTGTGCGGCGGAGTCGCTGGTCCGGCCCGACAGGTCCGGCACGGTGACCTGCGGCGCCGCGATGAGCGACTGGTCGGCCTGCGGGAAGTCGGAGCCGCCGTAGCGGGAGTCGATCGCCGTCATCAACGGCTTCCAGATCCGGTGGCGTGCCGAGGGCGCCCAGCCGCTGTCGAAGTCGATCGAGTCGAGGTTCACCCTCGAGCCGTCCGCGCGTGCCGAGATGCTGCCGACCCAGACCGCGAGGGAGGTCTCGGTCGAGGCCCCGATGGCCCAGGTGTCGGCGGAGTTGTCGGTGGTGCCCGTCTTGGTGATGTGCTGGATGCCGTTCTTCGGATCGTCCTCGACACCCGTGCCCTCGGCGGTCACCTTGAGCATCGTGTACTGCATCGCCGAGGCGACCCTCGACGACACCGCCCGGCTGCAGGTCGTCTCCACCGGCTCGATCTCGCGGCCGTCCGCGCCGACGATCGCCGTGATCGCGACGGGGGTGCAGGTCGTGCCGTTCGCGGCGATGCCGGAGTAGGCGGTCGCCATGGTGAGCGGTGCGATCTCGTTGGTGCCGAGGACCGCTCCCGGCGACTGCACGAGCGCGGTCCCGTCCGCGCGGTGCACTCCGAAGGCCTCGGCCTGCTTGCGGATCTCGCACTGGTCGAGCAGGTGCGACATCCCGGTGAAGCCCGTGTTCAGCGAGTAGATCGTCGAGTACAGCGCCGTCTGGGTGTCGGTGTAGCCGCCGTCGCCGGCGTTCTTGGGGTTGTAGGAGTCGTAGTCCCAGGTGCCCTCGCAGCTGTCGGCGAAGCCGGTCCAGTTCTTCTGCTTCGAGTCGAACTGCTCGAGCAGGGTGTGCCCGCGGTCGAGCCACTCGGCGAGCGTGAACACCTTGTAGGCGGAGCCGGTCTGGAAGCCGTTGCCGCCGCCCGCGGACGCGTCGACGTTGAGGTTGATCGCCGAGAACTCCGGCCCGCTCGCGATCACGTCCGGGTCCTGGCTGTAGCGCTTGTTCTGCACCATCGTGAGGATGCGCCCGGTGCCGTTCTGGACGGCGACCGCCGTCGCCCCGACGTCGAAGCGCGGATCGGAGGAGGGGACCTGCTCGTCCATCAGCTCCTGCGCGGTCCTCTGCAGGTCGAGATCGATCGTCGTGTAGACCTTGATGCCGCCCTGCTTGATCGCCGCGTAGCGCTCGTCGTCGGTCGCTCCGAGCGCCGGGTCGTCTCGGAGGACGTGGGTCACGTAGTCGCAGAAGTAGGCCGCGCTGCCGGCCGTCTGGCAGCCGGTGGACGGCGGGGTGATGTCGGGGATGATCGCCTCGGCGGCCGCGGCGTCGTGCGCGGCCTGGTCGATGCTCCCCGTCTCGAGCATCCGGTCGAGGATGTAGTCGCGCCGCTCCCGGGTCTGCGCGTAGCCGTTCGACTCGCCGTTGGCCGTGTCGTCCGGCCGGTCGAAGCGGAACTTCTCGGGGTTGTTCACGATCGCCAGGAGCGAGGCGGACTGCGCGAGGGAGAGGTCGGCCGCCGGGATGCCGTAGTAGTACTCCGCCGCCGCCTCGATGCCGTAGACGGTGCCTCCGAACAGCGCGATGTTGAGGTAGCCGAGCAGGATGTCGTCCTTCGAGGACACCTTCTCGAGCCCGATCGCGAGCCGCATCTCCTTGAGCTTGCGCTCGGCCGTGGTCGCCGTCGCCTCCGCGTACGCGCGGTCGCGGTCCGCCTCGTCCGGGATCGACTCGGCCTTCTGCACCAGCACGTTCTTCACGTACTGCTGCGTGATCGACGAGCCGCCCTGGGTGTCGCCGTCGAGGAGGTAGGTGCTGGCGATGGCGCGGAGGGTGCCCTGCAGGTCGATCCCGCCGTGGTCGTAGAAGCGCGGGTCCTCGCTCGCGACGAGCGCGTCCTTCACGGAGTCGGCGATCCGGTCGGCCGGCACCTCGATCCGGTTCTGGTCGTAGAAGGAGGCCAGCAGCGTCGGATCGTCCGGGTCGCCCGCGTAGACGTCGCTCTTCTGCATCAAGCGCCCGACCTCGAGGTAGCTCGGGAGGGACTGGAACGCCGAGATGGTGCCGGAGGTCGCCGCGCCGGTGAGCGCGGCGGCGGGGGCGACCACGAGCGAGGCGAGCAGACCCGCCAGGACGCTGACGATCACGAATCCGAACAGCGCGCCGAGAGCCCCGTGGACGGTTCGACGGGGCTGGAAGACGGGGACGTTCGGTCGCTTCAGGATGGATCCTCTCGCTGCACCAGCACCCTAGGCGAGGCCTGCGACATCCCCGACGAGGCGCGCCACGGCCGCGCCGGACGCCCGTCCGCCCGGAGTCGGCGCGACGGCGCCCGCGCAGGCCCGGCGCCTGCGACAGCAGAAGGGGCCGACCCCGGAGGGATCGGCCCCTTCACGGGACGGGCGACGTCTCTACTCGATCAGGTCGCCGTTCAGGTCCGAGATGTCGTTCGGATTGGCCGGAGCCTTGCCCGTGCTCACCTGGAGGGGGATCACCCCGCCGGCGACCGCCGTCTCCTCCGCGCTCGGCGTCGTCGACACGACGGAGCCCTCAGGGATCGTCGCGGAGTCGACCGACTCGTGCATCCCGACGACGAAACCGGCGGCGGTGAGGATCGCCGTGGCGCTCTCGACCGTCTCGCCCGTGACGTCGGGGACCTCGGAGTTCGCCGCCGATCGCGGCGAGTACGCGAGCATCGAGGCCGGCGGTGCCGTGAAGTCGTCGCCGCCGTACTTCTCGTCGAGCGCCGTCATGATCGGCTTCCAGATGGCGTGCCGGGCGTTGGAGGCGCGGATGGTGCCCTTCTCGCCCGTCAGGCTGATGAAGCGCAGGTTCTGCTTGGTGTTGTCGGCGAAGCCGTTGATGCTGCCGACCCAGACCGCCAGGGAGGCGGCCTTGCTGGCGCCCGCCGTCCACACGTCGGCGGCCTCGTCGGTGGTGCCCGTCTTGCCGATGTGCTCGATCCCGTCGAAGGGGTTCGAGGCGTAGGCCGTTCCGGAGGTCATCACCCGCTGCATCGCGTACTGCATCCCTCGGGCGACCTCGGGCGACACGGAGGGCGTGCACGCCGATGCCGGGGCGGCGACGGCGTTGCCCTCGCTGTCGGTGATCCGGTCGATGACGATCGCCGAGCAGGTCGTGCCGTCGTTCGCGATCCCGGCGTAGGCGTTGGCCACCGTCAGGGGCGCGATCTCGTTCGTCCCGAGGACCGAGGCCGGCCCGTTGGCGAGCTCGCGGCCGTCGGCGCGGTGCATCCCGAACGACTCGGCGGTGGTGCGGATGTCGCAGAGGTCGAGCTGCTGCGCCATTCCCATGAAGCCGGTGTTGATCGAGTTCGTGGTCGCGCCGAGCGCGCTCATCGAGCTCGCGTCCTCCGACGGGTCGTCGTTGCGAGGCGAGAACCTGCCGTAGTAGCCGCCGTCGCCCTCGACGTTGCACTTCTGGGGGTAGGAGCTGAAGCCGGAGGTGGGGGAGGCGAACGACTCGTTGACGGTGTGCCCCGCCTTCAGCCACTGCGCCAGCGTGAACACCTTGTAGGTCGATCCGGTCTGCACGCCGGAGCCGCCGCCCATGCTGAGGTCGACGTTGAGGTTGATCGCGCTGTAGCCGGGGTTCGCGGCGAGGAACTGCTCGTCCTGGCTGTACTGCGTGTTCTGCACCATGGAGAGCACGCGGCCCGTCTTCGCCTCGACGGAGGCGGCCGTCGCGCCGACCTGGAAGCGCGGGTCGACGGAGGGGATGTAGGCGTTGAGCGCCGCCTGCGAGACCTGCTGGATGTCGAGGTCGAGGGTCGTCACGACGTCGAAGCCGCCCTGGCGGATGCGCTGGTAGCGCTCGTCGTCGGTCGCCCCGAAGACGGAGTCGTTGCGGAGGACGTTCAGCACGTAGTCGCAGAAGTACGCGGCGTTGCCGGCGGTGGTGCAGCCGGTCGAGGGCTCCGTGATGTTCGGGGTGATCGGCTCGGCGACGGCGGCGTCGTGCGCGGCCTGGTCGATCCGGCCGTGCTTGAGCTCCTCCGAGAGGATGTAGTCGCGGCGCTCCTTGGTGGCGGCGTAGCCGTTGGCGGCGCCGTTCGCCTCGTCGCCCGGGTTGTCGAAGCGGAACTTCGCCGGGTTGTTCACGATCGCCAGCAGCGCGGCCGCCTGCGAGGTCGAGAGCTGGCTCGCGGGGATGCCGTAGTAGTAGTTCGCCGCGGCCTCGATGCCGTAGACGGTGCCCCCGAAGAGGGCGATGTTGAGGTAGCCGAGCAGGATGTCGTCCTTCGACGCCTCCTTCTCGAGGCCGATCGCGAGGCGCATCTCCTTGAGCTTGCGCTCGGGGGTCGGGTCCGTCGCCTCCTGGTAGGCCTTGTCGCGCGCGGCCTCGTCGGTGATCGACTCCGCCTTCTGCACCAGGACGTTCTTCACGTACTGCTGCGTGATCGACGACCCGCCCTGCAGGTCGTCGCCCGTGAGCGTGACGGCGATGGCCCGGAGCGTGCCCTGGAGGTCGATGCCGCCGTGCTCGTAGAAGCGCGGGTCCTCGCCGGCGACGGCCGCGTCCTTCGCGGACTGCGCGACGTCGTCCCAGCCGACCTCGACGCGGTTCTGGTCGTAGACGGAGGCGAGGAGGGTCGTCCCGTCGCTCGCGTAGACGTTGGTGCGCTGCATCAGCTGGCCCACGTCGAGGTAGCCCGGCAGGTTCTGGAACATGCCGATCGTGTTGCTCGTCGCCAGGCCCGTCAGCGCGAGAGCCGGCGTGACGCCGACGGTGATCAGGACGCCCGCCACGGCGCTCATCCCGATGAACCCCATGACCGCCCGCAGCGACATCCCGAGCGGCCGGACGGAGCGGCGGGATGCAGTGGGAAGTGCCATGGAGCGGTCGTCCTTTCGACGCGGCGCGGGGCCGCGGAGATGTGAGGGAGGGTGGCGAGAAGCCTCGCGAGCAGTCGCGCGATCCCCGGGTTCATGGTACGTGACGGGTGCGCCCGCGGGGCGTCCTCCTCCCGGTGGAGATGAGGAGCTGGCGGGTGATGCGCAGGAGCGGGCGCGTCCGGAGTGCTGACCTCGGGTCGATGCATCCGTATCGTGGGGGGAGCGCCGCTCCGAGGGGCGCTGCAGCACCCGTTCCACCCACCGCTCCGGGGCCCCGGGCGGCCGGCCCCGGCAGAAAGCGCACACCATGGCACGCATCCACGACGACGTGACCCAGCTCGTCGGCAGGACCCCTCTCGTCCGCATCAACCGGCTGGAGGGCGCCGACCAGGCGACGGTCCTCGCCAAGCTCGAGTTCTACAACCCCGCGAACAGCGTGAAGGACCGCATCGGCGTCGCCATCATCGACGCGGCCGAGGCCTCCGGCGAGCTGCACCCCGGCGGGACGATCGTCGAGGGCACGAGCGGCAACACCGGCATCGCGCTCGCGATGGTGGGCGCCGCCCGCGGCTACAAGGTCGTCCTCACGATGCCCGAGACGATGTCCGTCGAGCGCCGGGTCCTCCTCCGCGCCTACGGAGCCGAGATCGTGCTCACCCCCGGCAGCGAGGGCATGCGCGGAGCGGTCGAGCGCGCCCGCGCGATCGTCGACGAGACCCCCGGCGCGATCCTCGCCCGCCAGTTCGAGAACGCCGCCAACCCCGAGGTGCACCGCCGCACCACCGCGGAGGAGGTCTGGGAGGACACCGACGGCGCGGTCGACGTCTTCGTGGCCGGCATCGGCACCGGCGGCACCATCACCGGAGTCGGCCAGGTGCTCAAGGAGCGCAAGCCCGGCGTGCAGGTCATCGGAGTGGAGCCGATCGACTCCCCGCTCCTCACCCAGGGCACCGCCGGGCCGCACAAGATCCAGGGCATCGGCGCCAACTTCGTCCCCGCGATCCTCGACCGCGAGGTCTACGACGAGATCATCGACGTGACGCTCGACGACTCCGTGCGGGTGGCCCGCGAGATGGCCGCGCAGGAGGGGATCCTCGGCGGCATCTCCTCCGGCTCGATCATGTGGGCCGCGCTCGAGGTCGCGAAGCGCCCCGAGAACGCGGGGAAGACCATCGTCGCCATCGTCTGCGACTTCGGCGAGCGGTACATCTCGACCGTCCTGTACGAGGACCTCCGCAGCTGAGCCCCTCGAGACGAGGCGGGACGCCCCGCTCCGGACGCGACGGTCGGCCGGAGCGCCGCGTCCCGTCCGGACCGGAGCGTCCCGGGCTCCTCGCCCTGCTCCGCGAGGACGTCCGCACCGCCCGGGAGCGCGACCCCGCCGCCCGGAGCGCGGTGGAGGTCGTCCTCTCCTACCCGGGAGTGCACGCGGTCTGGGTGCACCGCGTCGCGCACGCCTGGTGGCGGCGCGGCCTCCGCCTGCCCGCCCGGCTGCTCAGCCAGGCGGCGCGCGCGGTGACCGGAGTGGAGATCCACCCCGGTGCGACCATCGGCCGGCGTCTGTTCATCGACCACGGCATGGGCGTCGTCATCGGCGAGACCGCGCGGATCGGCGACGACTGCATGCTCTACCACTCCGTCACGCTGGGCGGGAGGTCGGCCCGGCGCGAGCGTCGGCACCCCACGCTCGGCGACCGGGTGGTCGTCGGCGCCGGCGCGGTCGTCCTGGGCCCGCTCGTGCTCGGATCCGACGTCAGCGTGGGCGCGAACGCCGTCGTGGTGAAGGACGCGCCCGACGGAGCGGTGCTCGTCGGCATCCCGGCCCGCGATCTGCGCGATCAGGGCGGGGAGGAGGACCCGCTCGCCGGGTCCGGCCGCTCCACCGGACCGGCGGGACGCGTCTAGCCGGCGACGCTCAGTCGTCGCCCCGCGGCGAGATGTCGCGCGGGGCGCTCTTGATCTGCGCGAAGGCGTCCAGCGCGTGCGCCCGCGTCTCCTTGAGGTCGACGAGGGGCGCCGGGTAGCCGTCCGCGCCTCCGGTCAGCGTGTCCCCTAGCGTCCACGGCTCGTGCACGGCGGCGCCCTCGACTCCGCCGAGCTCCGGCACGTTGTGGCGGATGTACTCGCCGGCCGGGTCGAACTTCCTCGACTGCGTGACCGGGTTGAAGACCCGGAAGAACGGCGACGCATCGGCTCCCGAGCCCGCGACCCACTGCCAGTTCGCGGCGTTGCTCGCCGGGTCCGCGTCCACCAGGGTGTCCCAGAACCACTCCTCGCCCACCCGCCAGTCGACCAGCAGGTTCTTGATCAGGAACGACGCGGTCACCATCCGGACCCGGTTGTGCATGTAGCCGGTGCTCCAGAGCTCGCGCATGCCGGCGTCCACCAGGGGGTAGCCGGTGCGCCCCTGGTGCCAGGCGTCGATCGCCTCCTGGCCGGGGCGTCCCCACGGGAAGGAGTCGAACCGGGTGTCGAAGTTCGCGGTCGCCAGATCCGGCCAGTGGAACAGCAGGTGGTAGCAGAACTCGCGCCAGAGCACCTCGGAGAGGAACCGGTCGCTGCCGTCGCCGCGGTGCAGGCCCTTCGCGTGCGCCTCCTCCAGGGCGTGCCACACCTGGAAGGGGCTGATCTCGCCCCACCTCAGGTGCGGGGAGAGGTTCGAGGTGGCGTCCTCCGCCGGCCGGTCGCGGCCGTCGGCGTAGTCGTCGAGCTGCTCCGCGAGGAACGCGCGCAGCCGGTCGGCCGCCGCCCTCTCGCCGGGGACCCAGCGCTCGCGCAGCCCTCCCGCCCAGTCGGGACGCGTGGGGAGCAGCTCCCAGTCGTCGAGGGAGTCGGAGGCGATGTCTCCCGTGACGCCGTCGAGCGAGCGGGGGCGGGGGAGCGGCGCGCGCGGCGTCGGCTTGGCGCGGCAGGCGCGGGCGAAGGGCGTGTAGACGGAGTAGGGGCCGCCGGCGCCGGTCTGCACGGTCCACGGCTCGAACATCAGCGAGCCCTGGTGGCTCTCGGCCTCGAGGCCGCCGTTGCGGAGCGATTCCTTCACCGCCGCGTCGACGGTGCGCTCGGCCCTCCCGTAGCGGCGGTTCCAGTGCACGGCTCCGGCGCCGATCTCCTCGGCGAGCTGGAGGACGACGGCCTCGGCCGGCCCGCGGCGCAGGATCAGCGGGGCGCCGTGCTCGCGCAGGTCGGCGGCGAGGGCTGCGAGGCTGCCGTGCAGCCACCAGCGCGAGGCGCCCCCGAGCGGACGGATGCCCGCCGACTCCTCGTCGAGCACGTAGCAGACCGCGACGGGGCCGCCGCGGTCGATCGCGGCGCGCAGAGCGGGGTTGTCGGCCAGGCGCAGGTCGTCGCGGAGCCAGACGAGGGTGGGGGAGGTGTCACTCATGGTGACCACCATGATCCGCGAGTCCCGCGCCGCGGCGAAGACCTGGCCGGTCGCTGCGGCCCGTGCTAGCGGGGACGGATCAGGAGGAGGCGATGCCGTCGCGGAGCTTGTCGCAGAGCGCGGTCAGCTGCTTCAGCTCGTCCTCGTCGAGGACGCCGCCGACCTGCTCCGAGATGGTCCTCATGTGGGTGAGCGCGACGCGGCGGAAGAGCGCGTAGCCCTCGTCGGTGATCGCGATGATCGTGCCGCGGGCGTCCGCCGGATCCTCGCTCTTCTCGACGCAGCCGCGGGCGGCGAGCCGGTCGATCAGCCTGCTGACGCTGGGCTGCGTCAGGAGGACGTGCCGGTTCAGGTCGCGCAGCCGTGCGCGCCGACCGGGCTGCCGGGTGAGGTTGAAGAGCACGTCGTACTCGTTCATCGAGATCTCCCGCGAGGGGAACTCGGTGCTCAGGGTGCGCATCACCTGGACCTGGGCGCGGAAGAGCGACTCCCAGGCGGCGACGGCCTCTCTCGACCCCACTGGTCCTCCTTCTCGGCGCTCAGGAAGCGGTTCCCTGACATCCAGACGCCGTACAGCCTACGCCGGGGTGCTGAGAGGAGGGGAGTCGGAGGAACGGGGCCGGGGGAACGACAGAAGGCCGGCCGCTGAGGCGAGCGGCCGACCTTCATTCCCTTGCACCAAGAGTGTCCTGCAATCACTTCTCGCGCTTCCCGCCACAGCAAACGGTCGACGCACTTGAACTATATAACGACCCGGTAACGACGCAACCCTCTCTTTCCTGAATCCACCCTGAGCCGCCCCGCCCGTCGCCGCGCCCGCCCGCGCTCCGCACGACTCTCTCCTGACCCAGGACGCCCCGTCTGCTGCCTCCGACGTCCGCACCGAACCGCAGCCCATCCCTGACCGTTGACGGACACGACGAGCACCCCCTGCCCTCGTCCCCCGCCGACGCGGCCCGGCCCCGTCGTCCTGCCCCGCGAGGCGCGACCCGCCCCCACGGCTTCGACCACGCAGCGGGCCGTCGAGCAGCCCTCCCCATGTGAGGGGCGGTGCGCGCACATCCCCGGAGGTCGGGAGGACGTTCCGCCCTCGAGGCGAACGCGGGAAACGCGTGTCAGCGTTTCCCGCTAGCCGGTCGCGACCCGCTCTCCGAATCGCGACCACTGGTGAAGCCGACCGCGGTAAGGAGAGCGCAAGCGCTCTCCTTACAATTCAGAACAGATCCGGCGACGGCGTCGACGCGTAGCGGATGGCGACGTCGGCGTGGCGGTCGAAGCGGTATCCGACTCCGCGGACGGTGCGCACGATCTCCTCGTAGCGGCCGAGCTTGGCGCGGAGGCGGCGGACGTGGACGTCGATGGTGCGCTCGTTCGGCGCGTCGTCGTCCGCGGCGCCCCAGAGCGAGGCGATGAGCTCGGCGCGCTCGATGGTGCGGCCCTCGCGGAGCACGAGGTACTGGAGGAGCTCGAACTCCTTGTAGGTGAGGGGGGTGGTCTCCTCGTCGAGGATGACGCGCTTGCGGGAGATGTCGATGACGACGCCGCCGGGTGCACGGTCGGGATCGGGCTCGGCGTCGGAGCGGCGCTTGGCGACGGCGGCCGGGTCCTGCAGCGCGAGGCGGACCACGTCCACGTCGCGGCCGCCGGCGCCCTGCGGGGCGAGGGCGACGGAGGCGTACGTCTCGGCGTCGGGGGCGAGCTGCGCCGTGACGCGCTTGAGCTCCTCGACCAGGCGGCCGAGGTCGACTCCGGCGGCGCGGGCCTTGGCCTCGTCGATGCCGACGTAGAGGGCGAAGCCGCGGGCCTCGGTGCCCTGGGGGACGGCGCGGAGGCGGGGCGCTGCGGGCGCGGCGTCGGCGACCGGCTGGAGGTGGGGCGCCTCGGTGGAGGTGGCGGCGGGGACGGTGCGGGTGTGGAGGAGGGTCATGACGAGTCCTTGGCTGGTCGGATCCGGGACGAGTGTCCGAGGGTGCGGATCCGGGTGTGCGCGATCGAGCCGGCCCGCGGTGCGCGGTGGCGGCAGAGATGGATGCGGGGCATCCAGGGGATCGTCCGCGCCTCGGACGCCCAGCCGATCGTGACGATCAGCGGGCGGAGGCGGTGCGGGGATCCGGCGAGGTCAGTTCCTCATGCACACATTCGACAGCACATGACGGGGCCACCGGCCATCATCATGCCGGCATTCCCGATGGCCTCGAGGGAGGTCGGGGCGTGCAGGGTGTCAGTCATGTCCGTCAGTAAAGCGGAGGCCGGTGCACGGCGTCAACACTTCCGTGGGGATGGACGGCGCGTCGGGGGTGGTTCCGGTGCTCGGGAGGAGGCGCGCGCCGTGACGGGGGATCCCGATGCGCCCGCTGCGCGGACTGGTCGATCAGCAGGACGGGCGGTGCCGGACGGCCGCGGTGGGGGGTGTCGAGACCCTCGCTGCGCCGGCCGACCGGCACGGCTCAGCGGGGCTCCCTGTTCCGGGGCGCGACGGAAGGCCCGCTCGTCCGGGGGCCGGCGGGCTCAGCCCGCGAGGCCGTAGAGGCGGTCGCCCGCGTCGCCGAGGCCGGGGACGATGTAGCCGAGCTCGTTGAGCTTCTCGTCGAGGGAGCCGAGGACGATGGTCACGTCGCGGTCGCCGAAGGCCTTCTCGACGGCGGCCAGGCCCTCGGGGGCGGCGAGCAGGCAGACGGCGGTGACGTCGACCGCTCCCCGGTCGAAGAGGAACTGGATGGCCGCGACGAGCGAGCCGCCGGTCGCGAGCATCGGGTCGAGGACGAAGCACTGGCGGTTCGACAGGTCGTCGGGCAGGCGCTCCGCGTACGTGGTCGGCTCGAGCGTCTCCTCGTTGCGTGCCATGCCCAGGAAGCCGACCTCGGCGGTCGGGATGAGCTTGACCATGCCCTCGAGCATCCCGAGGCCGGCCCGGAGGATCGGGACGACCAGCGGCTGCGGGTCGCTGAGCGCGAGGCCGGTGGTCTGCGTCACGGGGGTCTCGATGGTGACGGTGCGGGTGCGGACGCCGCGGGTGGCCTCGTAGGCGAGGAGCGTCATCAGCTCCTCGGCGAGCTGCCGGAAGGTGGGGGAGGGGGTGCGCTTGTCACGCAGCACGGTGAGCTTGTGGGTGATCAGCGGGTGGTCGGCTACGTGGACGCGCATAAGCTCAATCTACTGGCCGGAGCGGCGCCCCACCGGCCGCAGCGGGCCGCCGCAGGAGGGGGAGCGATGCGCGACAGCGATCTCCGCGTCCCCCGCCGCTCCGAGGAGTGGATGGGCCTGGCGCTCGACGAGGCGCGGCGGGCCGCGGGCTGGGGCGACGTCCCCGTGGGCGCGGTGGTCCTCGACTCGGAGGGTGCGGTGCTCGGGCTCGGGCGCAACGAGCGCGAGCTGCGGCGGGATCCGACGGCGCACGCCGAGGTGGTCGCGATCCGCGCGGCGGCCGAGGCCCGCGGCGACTGGCATCTCGAGGGCTGCACGCTGGTGGTCACGCTCGAGCCGTGCGTGCTCTGCGCCGGAGCGATCCTGGCGGCGCGTATCGACCGCGTCGTCTTCGGCGCGTGGGACGAGAAGGCGGGCGCCTCCGGATCCGTGCACGATCTCCTCCGCGACCGCCGGCACAACCACGTGGTCGAGGTGTACCCCGGGGTCCGCGCCGCGGAGAGCTCGCGGCTCCTGCTCGACTTCTTCGCCGACCGCCGCTGACGCCGACCGCCGCCGAACCCCTCAGCTCGGAGCGCCCAGCCACTCCTTCAGCGCGAGCCGCGTCGCCGCGTGCATCCGCTCGAAGCGCTCCGCCGCGACGTCCTCGGCGAGCGCGGCGGCGTCGTAGCCCGCCGCTCCCGCCCACTCCCCGTCGCCCTCGAGCCACTGCGCAGCCATCGTGCCGGTCAGCTCGGGGTGGAACTGCACGCCGAGGAGCCAGTCCTCCACGGCGAACGCCTGCACCTCGCCCGCCGGCGACGACGCCAGCAGCGCCGCTCCGCTCGGCAGCGCGAAGGTGTCGCCGTGCCACTGCATCACGTCGACGCCGGCGAGGTGCCGGAGCGGGGAGCCGGCGCCCTCCTCCGTGAGCACGACCGGGCGGAAGCCGACCTCGCGGGCCGATCCCGGATGGACGGACTCGCCCAGGGCGGCCGCGATCAGCTGCGCTCCGAAGCAGACGCCGAGCGTGGGACGGCGGTGGTGCATCCGGTCCTGCAGGAGCGCGATCTCGGGGCTGATGAAGGGGTGCCGCGAGGTCTCGTAGACGCCGGCGCTGGAGCCCAGCGTGACGACGAGGTCGGGGGCGAGGATGTCGATCGCGTCGAGGTCCGTCCCTGCGACGGCGTCGACGGCGAACCCCCGCTCGGTCAGCATCGGCTCGAGCGCGCCGAGCCCGGCACCGCGCTCGTTGACGATCGCCAGGGCCCGGCGCATCTCAGGCGCTCCCGTGCGGCGCGGCCGGCGGGGAGGCGGCGGGCGGAGCGGCGGCAGCGGCCGCCTCCGTCACGGCCGGACGGGTCGCCGCCGATCCTGCGTGTCCACGGTCGACGTCGGGCTCGAGGTAGATCGTGGTGGCGGCGGGAACGGCCTCGCGGATCCGCTTCTCCGCGGCGTCGATCCCGGCGGCCACGTGCTCGAGGGTCTCGGCGGCCGGGAAGGCGAGCTTCGCGGCCACGAGGATCTCGTCCGGCCCGAGGTAGAGGGTGCGCATGTGGATGACGCGGTCGACGTCGCGCCCGGCCTCGAGCGCGGCGCGGATCGAGGCGGCGTCGGCGGGAGTCGCCCCCTCGCCGACCAGCAGGCTCTTCGTCTCGACGCCCAGCACGATCGCCACCACGATCAGCAGGGTGCCGATCATGATCGTTCCGATCGCGTCGTAGACCGAGTCGCCGGTGATCACGGTCAGCCCGACTCCGAGCAGCGCGAACGTCAGGCCGGTGAGCGCGGCGACGTCCTCGAGGAGCACGACCGGCAGCTCCGGCGCCTTCGCCCGGCGGATGAACTGGAACCAGGACTGCGAGCCGCGGACCCGGTTCGACTCCTTCACTCCGGTGCGCAGCGAGTAGCCCTCGAGGCAGATCGAGATCACGAGGACCAGGATCGGCAGCCAGGCGTTCTCGAGCTCGTGCGGCTCGGCGATCTTCTCGATGCCCTCGTAGAGGGAGAAGACGCCGCCGACGGAGAACAGGATGATCGACACCACGAAGGCGTAGACGTAGCGCTCGCGCCCGTAGCCGAACGGGTGCTCCTCGTCGGCGGCCTTCCGCGACTTGCGGCCGCCGAGCAGCAGGAGCAGCTGATTGCCGGAGTCGGCGAGCGAGTGCACGCCCTCGGCGAGCATGGAGGCGGATCCGGAGAAGAACCAGGCGACGAACTTCGTCAGGGCGATGCCGAGGTTGGCCGCGAGCGCCGCGATGATCGCGGTGCCGCCTCCGGATGCGCTCACGTGGTCTCCTCGGGCTCGCCGCTGGATGGTCGGGCCATCCTACGAGGCGCCGGACCGCACCCGGACCCCCTTGCCGCGGGCTCTTCGTAGGATGAGCGACGTGACCGATGCGCCCGTCCTGCTCCCGTCCATCGCCGTCCTCGGCCTCGGCTCGATGGGGGGCGCGATCCTCCAGGGCCTGCTGGCTCCCGGCGTGCGCGTCGAGGGGGGCGTGCGGGTGACCAACCGCGACTCCGCGAAGGCCGCCGCGTGGGACGGCCACCCGGTGGTCACCGCCTTCGCCACCGCGGACGACCCGGAGGCCAACCGGCGTGCGGTCGAGGGCGCGGCGATCGTGCTCGTGGCCGTCAAGCCGCACATGGTGCCGGACCTGCTCGACGAGATCGCCGACGCGCTCGCCCCGGGCGCGGTCGTCGTCTCCGTCGCCGCCGGCGTGACCGCGGCCACGTTCGAGCGGCACCTGCCCGCGTCCGTCGCCGTGCTCCGCTCGATGCCGAACACTCCCGCGGTCGTGGGCCGCGCCGTCACCGGCCTCAGCGCGGGCACGCGGTCCGGCGACGAGGACCTGGCGCTCGTGCGCCGCCTGTTCGAGACGGTCGGCGAGGTGGTCGAGGTGCCGGAGTCGCAGCTCGACGCGCTCTCGACGATCTCCGGCTCGGGGCCCGCCTACGTGTTCCTGCTGATCGAGGAGCTCATCGCGGCCGCTGTCGCGAAGGGCTTCACTCCGGAGCAGGCGTCGACGATGGTGGTCGGCACGTTCCGCGGCGCGGCCGAGCTGCTCGCCCACTCCGGCGAGGAGCCCGCGGAGTTGCGCCGGCGGGTCACGAGCCCGAAGGGCACCACCGAGCGGGCCGTCGCAGTCCTGCAGGAGGCCGACCTCGCCGCCCTCTTCACGCGGGCGACCGACGCCGCGCTGGCCCGCGCCCGCGAGCTCGCCGCCTCCTGACTCCGCCCTCCTCTCCGCGAGACGCCGCTCGGGTACGCGACACGCCGGAGCGGGCGTACCGGAGCGGCATCCCGCAGAGGAGGAGGAGGAGGGAGGGGGCGCCGCTCAGGAGCCGAGGGCCGCGAAGCGCTCGATGTCACTGGGGGTGCCGCTGACCACGATGAGGTCGTGGTTCGAGACCACGGTCTGCTCGGTCGCGTAGGTGAAGGGCTTGCCCGGGCTCTTGACGCCGACGACGGTCACGCGGTGCTTGCGGCGCACGCCCGACTCCGTGAGCGTCAGCCCCCGGATCGGCTTGGGCGGGTACATCTTCGCGAGCACGAAGTCGTCGTCGAACTCGATGAAGTCGAGCATGCGGCCCGAGACCAGGTGCGCGACGCGCTCGCCCGCCTCCGCCTCGGGGTAGATCACGTGGTTCGCGCCGATCCGCTCGAGGATCTTGCCGTGCGAGCGCGAGATCGCCTTCGCCCAGATCTGCGGGATCTTGAGGTCGACGAGGTTCGCGGTGATCAGCACGGACGCCTCGATGGAGGAGCCGACCGCGACGACGGCGACCTGGAAGTCCTGCGCGCCGATCTGCGCGAGGGCGTCGAGCGAGCGGGCGTCGGCCTGCACCGCGTGGGTGACCCGCTCCGACCACTTCTGCACGAGACCGGCGTCGGCGTCGATGGCGAGGACCTCGCGGTCGAGGCGGTCGAGCTGGCCGGCCGTGGCGGCTCCGAAGCGCCCGAGGCCGATCACCAGCACCGGGGCGTCGTACCTGATGCGGTCAACCAACGATGGGCCTCTCTTCCGGTCGTCTGAACAACTGCCTCCGCTGGCTCGCGGCGAGCGCGGCGGCGAGAGTCACGGTACCAACGCGGCCCATGAACATCGTCAGCGCCAGGATGTAGACCCCGGACGGCGGCAGCTCCGCGGTGAGCCCCGTCGAGAGCCCGGAGGTCGCGAAGGCCGAGATCACGTCGAAGAGCACGTGGTCGAGCGAGGCCTTGGTGATGTGCAGGATCAGGACGCTCGACACGGCGACCGTCGTCGCGCCCCACAGCACGACCGAGACGGCCAGGCGGAGGACGTCGTTCGGGATCCGGCGGCCGAACGCCTCCATGTCGTTGTTGCCTCGGGCCTCGGCGAAGGCGGCCAGGAACAGGATCGCGAGGGTCGTGACCTTGATCCCGCCGGCCGTGGAGGCCGATCCTCCGCCGATGAACATCAGCATGTCGGTCACGAGCAGGCTCGAGCCGTTGAGGTCGGGGATCGAGATCGTCGAGAAGCCGCCCGACCGCGTCATCGTCGAGAGGAAGAAGGACTGGAAGACGGTGTCTCCCGCATCGAGGCTGCCGAAGGTCCTCGGATTGTCGAACTCGAGCACGATGTAGAGGACGGCCCCGGCGACGAGCAGGATCACGGAGGTGACCAGCGTCAGCTTCACGTGCACCGACCACTTGCGCGGGCGCCGCCAGCCGCGGGAGAAGGCGTAGATGACGGGGAAGCCGATCGAGCCGAGGAAGACGCCGAGCATCAGGATGCCGAGGAACCAGTAGTCGTCCTCGAACGGGGTGAGGCCCGCGGCGTTCGGGGCGAAGCCGGTGTTCGTGAACGCCATCGCGGAGTAGTAGAAGGAGTGCCAGACGGCCTCGCCGATCGGGATCCCGTCGATCAGCATCCGCGGGAACAGCAGGAGCGCGACGATGATCTCGATCGCGGCGGCGCTGATCGCGACGGTGGCGAGCAGTCCGCCGATCTCGCCCAGGCGCACGGCCTGGCCCTCGGCGACGGGGCCGGAGTGGATCCGCAGCGGGTTCGAGTCGCTGGCGACCATGAGCTTCGCCCGGAGCCCGAGGCGGCGCGAGATCGCCAGGCCCATGATCGAGGCGAGCGTCAGCACTCCCAGAGCGCCGATGTTCACGCCGACGAAGATGATCGAGTGGCCGAACGCCGACCAGTGCGTCGCCATGTCGACCGTCGCGAGGCCGGTCACGCAGATCACCGACATCGCGGTGAAGAAGGCGTCGTGCAGCGGAGTGACGGTGCCCGTGGTGCTCGACACCGGCAGCGAGAACAGCAGGGTGAACACGAGCACGAGCGCCGAGAAGATGAGGATCGCGAAGCGGGACGGCGAGCGTCCGGCGAAGTCGTCGATGAGGTCGCGGGCCCGCTCGAACCCCGACCAGGGGGAGACGGGCGAGACGCCCACGGGGCTGCGGAACTGCTGCCGAACCACCACGGCGGATCCTCCACTCGATCGCGGCCATGCTACCCGCTCGGTGCCGGGCCCCCGGGGCGCTGACTAGCCTGGGCGCATGGCTGACATCTTCGGGGTGATCGCGGACGGGACCCGCCGGGACATCCTCGCCCTGCTGCTCGAGCAGCGGCGGGACGGCTCGGCCGAGGGCATGAGCGTGTCGCGGATCGTGGCGCGCCTCGAGCTGAGCCAGCCGACCGTCTCCAAGCACCTCAAGGTGCTGCGCGAGACCGGCCTCGTCACGGTGCGCGAGAGCGGACAGCACCGCTTCTACGCGCTCGAGTACGCGCCGCTGGCGGAGGTCGAGGACTGGCTGCTGCCCTTCCTCGCCGAGGACGAGGCGGCCGGCGCCCTGCTCGACGCTCCGACCGCGGCCCGGGCGGAGTCGCTGGGCCGGGCGCTCGCCGAGCGCACCCACCAGGTCAGCACCGTGGTGCAGGACATCCAGCGGGGCGTCAGCGAGGGAGCGACGAAGGTCGCGGAGGCGCTGCGCATCCGCAAGTGAGGGGCGCCGAGGAGCCGGAACCGGTGGAGCCCCGGGTCGTGTAAGCTCGCGGGAGCCAGTTTTTCGTAAGCGGCCGCCCGTCGGGCGGTCGACCCCCTGAACGTTGTGAGGTCTTCGTGGGTTCTGTCATCAAGAAGCGTCGCAAGCGTATGGCGAAGAAGAAGCACCGCAAGCTGCTTCGCAAGACTCGCCACCAGCGTCGCAACAAGAAGTAGGCTCGCGCCTCTTCCCACTCGAGCGTCCGCCCTTCCGGGGTCGGGCGCTCGTCTGCGTTCAGGAGATGATCCCGGCGGCGCTCGCCGTCTCGGCGCCCGTCGCCGGGGCCGCCGTACACTGACCGCATGGTGGACGTGGAGCTGACGCTCGTGGGCAAGCCGGGCTGTCATCTCTGCGACGACGCGCGGACCGTGGTCGAGCAGGTGGTCGCCGATCTGGGCGGCGAGGCGTCGGTCGCCGTCTCGGAGGTGTCGATCCTCGACGATCCCGAGCTGCACGAGCGCTTCGTCGAGGAGATCCCGGTGGTGCTGATCGACGGGCGCGTGCACACCTTCTGGCGGGTCGATCCCGCGCGGCTCCGGCGGGCCCTCCTCGATCGCGGGTGAGCCTCGACCGGGCCGATCGGACGGAAGCGCGACCGCGACGTCCCTCTGACGGGGGACGGGACGGCTCGCGATAGCTCGCCTCTCGCCCTTACCCTCGTGAGGGGGGAGTGCGCTCCTCCGTGAGCGGACGCAGATCGTCGCCCGTGGAGGAAGGAACCGCCATGCCGTCATCCCGCCGACTCGCCCTGCCCGCCGCCGCTCTCGCGGCGCTCGTGCTCGGCCTGGCCCTCCCCGGAGCGGCCGTCGCGGCACCCTCCGCCTCGACGGTCTCGACCACGGTCGAGCAGCCGGCCGCGACGACCATCCCCGGCGTGCCGGAGGATCCCGAGCAGCCGGGCGACGGCGGCTCCGACCCCGTTCCCGGCGTCCCCGAGGAGCCGTCCGTTCCCGGAGTGCCCGAGGAGCCGGCAGAACCCGAGCAGCCCGCGCCCGTCGACCCCGCGCCCGTGGACCCCGCTCCGGTCGATCCGGCACCGGTCGACCCCGCGCCCCAGCAGCCGAGCCAGCCCTCCACCGGCGGCGGATCCACCGGCGGTGGATCGACCGGCGGCGGCTCGACCGGCGGCGGCCAGCAGGGCGGCTCCGGCGGCGGTCAGCCCTCCACCGGCGGCGGATCGTCCTCCGGCGGCTCCGGCTCCGGCGGCGGCACCACCGGCGGAGCGACGTCCGGCGGCACCTCCGGCGGCGGCACCACCTCCGGCACCACCACGTCCGGCACCGCCGGCTCCTCCGGTGCGGGCGCCGTCACTCCGGCGGCGTCGGCCCCCGGACGCACCGAGCTCGGCACCTCGACCGAGGGCGCGAAGCCGGCGGCCGGTGCCGCGACCGCGGACGTCTTCCTCACCCGCGAGCTCGCCGTCCAGCCGGAGGCGCTCACCGTCGAGCTCGCCCGGTTCTACGGCGTCGGCTTCTCGTACACCGGCTTCGCCAGCGGCGAGGCCGTCTCCGCGGTCCTCCGCGACCCGAACGGCACCAAGACCCCGCTGACCCTCGAGGCGGGGAGCGGCACCGCGACCGTGCCGACCGCGCTGATCACCAAGTCGGGCGCCTTCACGGTCGACCTCACGGGCGACCAGGGCTCCGCCGCCAAGGTCGTCTTCCGGCTCGCGCCCTCCACCGGCAACGGCCTCCTGCTCGAGCCGCGCGAGCTCGGCGACGGCAGCACCGAGGCGCCCCGCGGCGCCGTCTGGGGCTTCGACGCCGACGAGGAGGTCGCCGTGGGCGCCTTCGAGACCTCCGGAGCCCGCACCGACCTGGCCGCCGGCGACGTCGCCGTGCAGTCCGACTCCATCGGCTGGGCCGAGCTGGCGCTGGGCGACGCGGTCGTCGCCGACCCCGACCCCTCCGTCTACTGCGTCGTCGCCTTCGGTCGCGAGTCGCACCGCACGGCAGCCGTGACCGTCTCCTACCGTGACAGCGACACCACGGCCGCACCGTGGGAGGCGCAGCAGGTCTGCGGCACCGCGATCAGCGCCGCGCGCACCGCCTTCCTCAGCACGGCCGCCTCGGCGGGACCGGCCGGCATCACGCCGACCACCGCGCTGATGATCGGCGGCGGCGCGGTCGCCGCGTCGCTCGTCGCCTGCGCGGCCGTCCTGGTCGTGATGCGCCGCCGGCGCATGAACACGGACCTCTTCATCGGCGGACCGCTGCCGCGCACGCAGAGCGACTGACGCGTCCCGAGGACGAGGGAAGGCCCGCGGGACGCGATCCCGCGGGCCTTCCCTCGTCCTCTCCCGGCGCTCAGCCGGCCGCGGTGAAGCGGAGGAGGATCGTCCGCGCCTCCGGCCGCAGCTGGAAGTCGGGCCACACGTCCGGACCGCACGCACGGGAGCCCAGGCCGTGCTGGGCGGCGTCGATCACGAGGACCGCGCGGTCCGACGCCGGCAGCTCGTGCGGGTGCGCGGCTGCCGTGATCTCCTGCGGCGTGTGCCTCGCCAGGGTGAAGCCGGGGAGGCGCCCGTGCAGGTCGCGCGCGGCTTCGATGCGGAGCCGGGGCGAGCCCGCCTCCGTCAGCGTCAGCGCGCGCACGCTGCTGCGGTGACCGCTCTCCTGCGGGCGGGCGTACGGAGTCGTCAGCCGGTCCATGTCCGCCGTGAAGCGCCCCACCCGCGCGGCCCGGAGGCTGTCGGGGTAGGACTCGAGCGGGCCGGTGCCGAACCACTCCGCGCCGTCGATCGACGCGGGCAGGTCGATCCGGATGCCCAGCCGCGGCCAGACGGAGTCCCAGCCCCGGGTCGGCACGAGGTCGACGCGGAGGACCGCGCTCTCCCCGTCGACGCTCCAGCGCTCCTCCATCAGGAGTCCCGCATCGAGATCCGCGGCCGAGAAGCGGGTCACGCGGCGGAGCCCGGCGGAGGCGTCCACCTCCTGCACGCGGCCGACCAGGCGGTCGAGTCCGGCCTCGCGCCAGCGGGCGGCGGAGGAGGGGGCAGGGGTCCCGCGGCCGTCGCCGTCGTACGGGTCGCCGGAGACGTAGCCGGGGAAGCCCGCGCCCTCGTCGTTGTCGGTCGGGGCGCGCCAGAGCTCGGCGCGCGGTCCGTCGACGGGCAGGCCGGCGAGGGAGGCGAGCCGGCCGTCGCGGAACCGCGCGACTCCGAGCGCGCCGCCCTCGAGGGGCGGAGCGGCGCGGACGGCGCGGGTCCACGCGGGCACCGCCGACGGCGCGGCGAGGAGGTGCTGACCGGTGGAGAGCACGTGGCCCTCCTCCGCCCAGGCGGTCGGGGCGTCGAGGACCGCGTCGACGGTGAGCCAGGTCTCGCCGCCGGGGCGCACCTCGAGCGGGGGGAGCTCCACGTGCACGGCGTCGCCGGCCGCGACCACCGGGGCGTCGAGCACTCCCTCTGCGGTGACCCGCCCGTCCCGCTCGACCCGCCACGCGAAGCGCAGATCGGCGGTGGAGGCGTCGTGCCGGCGGTTCTCGATGACGACACCGTCGCCGCGGACCGTGAGGCGCACCGGAGCGACGATCTGCTTCCACTCGAACAGGCCCGGGCTGGGCGTGCCGTCTGAGAGCACCATGCCGTCCATCACGAAGTTGCCGTCGTGCACCACCTCGCCGAAGTCGCCGCCGTACGCGTAGTACTCGACGCCCTCCGGCGTGCGCGCCCGCAGGCCGTGGTCGCGCCACTCCCAGACGAAGCCGCCGTGCAGCCGCGGGAAGCGGTCGACGAGGTCCTCGTACTGGTCGATCGCTCCCGGGCCGTTGCCCATCGCGTGCACGTACTCGCAGAGCAGGAAGGGCTTGGATCGCTGCCGAGCGGACTCGCCGGGGGAGCAGCCGAGCAGCGGAGTGAGCGAGCCGTCGGTGCCGATCCGCTCGGTCTCGGGGATCGAGGAGTACATCCGCGAGTACACGTCGGTGTACCCGCCGGTGTAGTCGCCCTCGTAGTGGACGGGGCGCTCCGGGTCGCGCCCGTGCACCCAGGCGGACATCGCGGCGAGGTTCGCGCCGGTGCCCGCCTCGTTGCCGAGGGACCAGAGCACGATGCTCGGGTGGTTCTTGTCGCGCTCGACGGTCCGCTCGATGCGGTCGAGGTACGCCTCGCGCCAGGCGGGGTCGTCGCTGGGGTTGCCCGCCCAGCCGACCCGCTCGAAGCCGTGGGTCTCGAGATCGCACTCGAGGACCACCCAGAAGCCGAGCTCGTCGGCGAGGTCGAGCAGACGGGGATGCGGCGGGTAGTGGCTGGTGCGGATGGCGTTCACGTTGAAGCGCTTCATCATCGCGAGGTCCTCGCGGGCGGAGTCCTCGTCGAACGCTCGACCGCGGTCGGGGTGCGTCTCGTGGCGGTTGACGCCGTGGAAGACGACGCGCTCGCCGTTGACCAGGAAGCGGTCGCCGCGGATCTCGACCGTGCGGAAGCCGAGCCGCAGCGAGACCGTCTCACCGGCGGAGGCGAGCGTCGCGTCGTAGAGGCGCGGAGCCTCCGCCGACCACGGCTCGACCTCGGGGACCTCGATCGCGGCGATCTCCTCCGCCGAGGCCCAGACCGTCTCGATCCCGAGCCCGGGCACGCGCAGCGTCAGCGGGAACGCGTCGGCCGCGGCGGTCACCTCCGCCTCGATGCGGCCCGCGCCGCCGGCGAAGGAGGAGCGCAGCCACACGTCCTCGATCCCGCCGACGGGGCGCGCGAGCAGGTGCACCGAGCGGAAGATCCCCGGCAGCCACCACTGGTCCTGGTCCTCCACGTAGCTCGAGGCCGACCACTGGTGCACGCGGACCACGACGAGGTTCTCGCCCGGGCGGACGACGCCGGTGACGTCGAACTCCTGCGCGAGCCGGCTGCCGGAGCCGATGCCGATCTCGACGCCGTTGACCCAGACGCGGTACCGCGACTCGACCCCGTCGAAGCGCAGGACGACCGCCTCGGCGGAGTCCCACTCCTCCGGGACCACGACGGTGCGGCGGTAGTCGCCCGTCGGGTTCGCGTCCGGAACGAACGGCGGCTCGGTCGGGAACGGGAACTGCACGTTCGTGTAGGCCGGCAATCCGTAGCGCCCGTCGCCCTGCAGCACCCAGTGCGAGGGCACCGGCATCAGATCCCAGCCGGAGTCGTCGAACGACTCGTCCCCGACGGCGTCCACGCCCTCGCCCTCCGGCAGCACGCCGGCGCCGCCCGGGGTCCCCGGAGCGGCGGGGAGCAGGCGGAAGCGCCACTCCCCGTCCAGCGGGAGCGCCGGGGCGTCGGTGTGCAGCCACGAGCGGGGGGCCCGGCGGCGGCCGGAGCCCGGTCCGGTGTCCGTCAGGTAGTGGGAGGTCGTCGGGGGAGTCGTCACTTCACGGAGCCTTCCGTCAGGCCGCCGCGCCAGAAGCGCTGCAGCACGATCATGGCGATGGCGAGCGGGATGATCGACAGCAGGACGCCGCCGGTCGTCAGCTCGTAGAACTCGGGCAGGCGGTCGACCTGTCCGAGCCAGTTGTTCAGTCCCAGTGTGATCGGGAACAGGTTCGTGTCCGAGAGCATCACCAGGGGCAGGAAGTAGTTGTTCCAGATCCCGACCAGCTGGAAGAGGAACACGGTGACCAGCGCAGGAGTCAGGATGCGCAGCCCGAGCGTGTGGAAGATCCGCAGCTCCCCGGCGCCGTCGATGCGCGCCGCCTCGATGATCGCGGTGTCCACCGTCGCCTGAGCGTAGATCCGGCAGAGGAACAGCCCGAACGGCGAGACGAGCGAGGGGATCAGCACGCTCCAGTAGGTGTTCGCGATGCCCATCTGGCTGAAGAGCAGGAACAGCGGCAGAGCGGTCGCGGTGCCCGGCACCAGGACGCCCGCGAGGATCGTCCCGAACACGAGCCTGCTGCCGCGGAACTCGTACTTGGCCAGCGCGTAGCCGCCCGCCGCGGCGAGGTAGGTCGCGAGCAGGGCGCCCACTCCGGCGTAGAGGACGGAGTTGAGGAACCAGCGGACGAAGATGCCGTCGCCGTAGGTCAGCACCTGCGTCAGGTTGTCCCAGAGCGCGAACGTCGGGGCGAACCAGAAGCCGTAGGTGGCGAAGAGGTCCTCGGTCGTCTTGGTCGCCGCGACGACGACCCAGTAGACGGGGATGAGGAAGTAGACCGCCACGACGACGAGGATCGCGGTGACGATGATGGTCGAGGCGCGGTTGCGGCCGGCCGAGCGGTCGGGCCCGCGTCCGGCCTTCACGGGGCGGTCGGCGGTGACGACTCCGGTGGTCGTGGTCGGCGGGGTCTCGGTGCGGCTCATGACGACCTCCTGTTCGAGATCGAGAGGAACGTGAAGGAGAGCAGGAACGCGACCAGCGCGATCAGGACGGCCTGGGCGGCGGCGACGTTGTAGTCGTTGTAGGCGAAGGCCGTGGTGTACGCGCTGAGGTTCGGCGTGTACTGGCTGTCGATCGCCGGAGCGACCGTCTTCAGCACCTGCGCCTCGGCGAACAGCTGGAGCGTTCCGATGATCGAGAAGATCGTCGTCAGCACCAGCGCGGGGCGGATGAGCGGCAGCTGGATGCTGCGGGCGACGCGCCAGGTGGAGGCGCCGTCGACCTTCGCCGCCTCGTAGAGCTCGACCGGGATCGCCTTGAGCTGGGCGACGATGATCAGCATGTTGTAGCCGGTGTAGCTCCAGAGCGAGATGTTCGCGATCGACCAGAGCACCGTGTCCGCACCGAGGAAGTCGGGCTGGAGCCCGACCACGTTCGCCGCGTCGATGAGCGGGCTGAGGCCGGGCACGTAGAGGAACGACCACAGGATCGTCGCGATCACTCCGGGCACTCCGTAGGGGAGGAAGTAGGCCGCCCGGAAGA
Source organism: Rathayibacter sp. AY1B4 (assembly GCF_002932815.1). NCBI lineage: Bacteria > Bacillati > Actinomycetota > Actinomycetes > Micrococcales > Microbacteriaceae > Rathayibacter > Rathayibacter sp. AY1B4. Next base: position 125,815 of record NZ_PSWN01000004.1, read on the forward strand.
AGCCGGGGAACTTCGCCGACGCCGACTCGAGCATCAGCGCGAGGACGGTGCAGAGGGCGATCATCACCGGCACCTGGACGATGCCGAAGAGGAACATCCGCCCGATGGAGGCGATGAAGTTGCCGTCGGCGAGGGCCTGCGCGTAGTTGTCGAAGCCCGCGAACCCGCTGGTGACCCCGGCCTCGCCGAAGAGGCCGGAGCGCGTCACCTTCGTGAAGCTGGAGCCGACGGCGACGACGATCGGGACGATGAACGTGAGGACGAACAGGGCCAGGAAGGGTCCGAGGAGGATCCACGGGGCGCGGGCGACCGCGCGGCTGCGCCGGGGCGCGCCCGGCGTCCGCGTGGTGGCCGCGACCGCGGCGGCGGCGGGGGAGGTCGTGGTGGTCATGCGGAGGCCCTCCTGATGCTCAGGCCCTTGTTCTCGAAGACCGTGATGATCTGCTGCTCCGCCTCGGCGACCGCGTCCACGAGCGAGAGCCCGGACGCCTTCTTCCGGAAGCCGTCGCTGAGGATGTTGAAGGACTGCTGCGTGACGGGCCACCAGGACCAGTCCGGGTTCTGCTCCTTCGATGCGGGCACGAGGACGTCCTCGTTGTAGTTCTGCCCGCTGAAGAAGTCGCTCGGACCCTTGCGGGCCGTGCCGATCTCGCCGACCGCGGGAGACCAGCCGATGCCGCTGTTGGCGATCATCGCGTCGATGCCCTCCTGCGTGGTGGTCATCCAGACGGCGAACTCGATCGCCTCCTCCGGGTGCTTGCTGCTCGAGAACACCGCCGCGGTCGATCCGCCGAGGAAGCTCGAGCCGAAGCCGGTGTCGCCCCAGACGGGCATGGGAGCCGCGCGCCACTTGCCCGCGCCTCCGCTGACCCCCTCGATCAGGGCGTCGCCCCAGCTGCCGGTGGCGCAGGAGGCGATGCCGCCCTTCGCCGCGGCCGCGAACCACGCGGGGGAGTAGGCGCCGTAGCCGGTCTGCACCAGGTCCTGGTCGATGGCCGTGTCGAAGAAGGAGGCGACGCGCGTCGTGGCGTCGTCGGTCATGTCGATGACCCAGCCGTCCTCCTCCGGGCGCAGCCACTGCGCGCCGGCCTGCGTCGCGAACGCGGCGAAGACCGAGGCGTCGGCGAGCGGGAAGCAGTCGATGTAGGAGCCGGCTCCGCGCAGCTCCGTCGCCACCGCAGCCCAGTCGTCCCAGGTCGTCGGCGGCTCCGCACCCACCTTCCCGAACACCTCGGGCTGGTAGAAGAGCGCCATCGGGCCGCTGTCCTGAGGGATGCCGTAGACGCCGCCGGTGTAGCTGACCTGGCCCCAGAGCGTGGGGTCGTACAGGTCGCGGTACTGCTCGACGCCGTACCGGGTGAGGTCGACCAGGCCGTTGACGAGCATGAACTCGGGGACGGAGCGGATCTCGACCTGGCCGAGGTCCGGCCCGCCGCCCGCGGCGAGGGCCGAGTAGAGCTTCTGGTACCCGCCCGCGTTGCCGCCGGGGATCCAGACGGCCTCGACCTGGATCTCGGGGTGCGAGGCGTTCCAGACGTCGCAGACCTTCTGCAGGTCCTTCAGCCAGCCCCAGTACTGCAGGCGGACCGGGCCGGTGGCCGGGGCGATCGTCGGCGCCGTGTTGACCGAGACGGTGCCCGGTGTCGCGCAGGCCGTCAGGCTCCCGAGTGCCGCGGTGCCGAGACCGGCGGCGATGAGCTGTCTCCGGGTGAACGGATGCATCTTCCCTCACTTCGTCGTGGTGGAGAGCCGGGGAGTCTCACCCGGCGATGATCGGGACGCTACCACGAATTCGAGTAGGTACTCGAAATTGGCGGCACTGCTCCTCCGCCGCCGCTACGCTGGCCGTTCGAGGGGCACGGCGAGGCGCCTCCAGTGCAGAGGAGGGGTCGATGGCGGAGGCGACGAGGCGACGCGGCCCGTACGCGAAGTCGGCCGAGCGCCGCCGCGCCATCATCGAGGCCGCGCACCAGGTCTTCGCCGCACGGGGCTACGCCCGCGGCTCCCTCCAGGAGGTCGCCGACCGCGTCGGGCTCAGCCAGACGAGCCTCCTGCACTACTTCCCGTCGAAGACCGACCTGCTCTTCGCGGTCCTCGAGCACCGCGACCTGATCACGGGCGACGGTTCCTCGCCGCCGGACCCGGAGGAGGGGCTGGTCGCCGGCATCCTGCGGCAGACCCGCTACAACGAGACGGCGCCCGGAGTGATCGAGCTGTACGCCGTGCTCTGCGGCGAGTCGACGACGCAGGAGCACCCGGGGCGCGACTTCTTCGCCGCGCGGTTCCGCCGCCTCCGCAGCGAGTACACGGCCGAGCTGCGCGAGCTCCAGGCCGCCGGGCGCCTGCGCGAGGGGTCCGATCCGGAGCGGGTGGCGGCGTCGATCATCGCGCTCTGGGACGGCGTGCAGCTGCAGTGGCTGCTCGAGCGCGACGCGGTGGACATGGTGGCCTGCCTGGCCGACTACCTCGACCTCGTGGTGCTGCCGGCTCCTTAGCCGCTGGCGCGAGGGAACCCCGGCCCGTCGAGGGGACCCGCCGTCCGCGGCGGTCTCGACGGTCCGGGGTTCCCGCGACCGTGGTGCGCGCCTAGGGCAGCAGGCGGGTCGGGCCGCGGAACAGGTAGGTGACCTCGCGGAGGTTCGCCTGGTTCAGCATCAGCATGATCACGCGCGAGAGGCCCATGCCGAAGCCGCCGTGCGGCGGGACGCCGTAGCGGAAGAAGTCGAGGTAGAACTCGAGCTCCTCCGGGTCCAGGCCCTTCTCGCGGGCCTGCTCGACGAGGACGTCGACGCGGTGCTCGCGCTGGGCTCCGGTCGAGATCTCGACGCCGTTGTAGATGAGGTCGTAGCTGTTGGTGATCGTCCCGTCGCCCTCGCGGCGCATGTGGTAGAACGGCCGGATGCTCGACGCGTAATCGGTGAGGAACACGAAGTCGTGCCCGAACTCCTCCTGCACGTAGGCCGCGATGCGGCGCTCGCCCTCGGGGTCCATGTCGTCGTCGGCGCGGGGCACCTCGTAGCCGCGCTCGGCGACGATGCGCTTGGCCTCGGCGAGCGGGATGCGCGGGAACGGCGTGGTCGGGACGGTCAGGTCGATGTCGAAGAGCGCCTTGACCTCGGCGCCGTGCTTCTCGACGACGGCGGTGAGGCCGGCGACCATCAGCTGCTCGTGCAGCTCCATGACGTCCTCGTGCGAGTCGATCCAGGAGACCTCGGCGTCGACGCTCGTGAACTCGGTCGCGTGACGCGAGGTGAAGCTCGGGTCGGCGCGGAAGGCGGGGCCGACCTCGAAGACCTTGCCGAAGCCGGCGGGCTGCGCCATCTGCTTGAAGAACTGGGGGCTCTGCGCCAGGTAGGCCTTCGTCTCGAAGTACTCGACCTCGAAGAGCTCGGCCCGCGACTCCGAGGCGCTCGCCATGAGCTTCGGGGTGTGGATCTCGATGAAGTCGTGCTCGATCCAGTACGTGCGCAGCGCGTGCTCGAACGTGGTCTGCACACGGGCGATGAGGTTCTGCTCGGGACGGCGCAGGTCGAGGAAGCGCCAGTCCATGCGCTTGTCGATGCCGGAGTCGGGCGCGATCGGCGCCTCCGGGATCGACGCGGCGACGACCTCGAGCGTCTCGAGCTTGACCTCGATGCCGCCGAGCTTCACGCGCTCGTCGTGCTTGAGCGCGCCGGTGACGGTGATGAAGGAGCCCTGGGCGAGGCCGGAGATCTCCTCGGTGATCGCGAGGCGCGCAGCCGACGCGTCGTCGCCCTCGACGGCCTCGCGCACGGCCGGGTTCACCAGCTGCACGGCACCCGACTCGTCGCGCAGGACGACGAACTGCACCTTCTTCTGGTCGCGCACGGTCTCGACCCAGCCGGACACGCGGACGGGTCCGTCCTCGAGCGCGGCGAGCTTCTTGACAGTGGTTCGGGGGAGGCGGGTCTCGTCGGTCACGGTAGGGGAGTCTACTCGGGGGCCGCCGGGCGGCGACGGGTAGCGTCGGAGCATGAGCACCGCACTGATCACCGGCGCGTCCTCCGGCATCGGCCTCGCGTTCGCCCGGGCGTTCGCGCGCCGCGGCTGGAGCCTCGTCCTCGTCGCCCGCAGCGAGCAGCGCCTCCAGGAGGCGGCGGCCGGACTGCGCGGCCTCGGCGCCGCGGCGGTCGAGGTCCTGCCCGCCGACCTCGGCGACCGCGAGCAGGTCGAGCAGGTGCGAGCGCGGCTCGTCGATCCTGCCCGGCCCGTCCGCGTCCTCGTCAACAACGCCGGCTTCGGGATCGACGGGACCTTCGCCGAGCCGGACGTCGCCGCTCAGGACCACGCCTTCGAGGTGATGGTGCGCTCGGTCGCCGTGCTCTCGGGTGCGGCGGCCGAGGCGATGACCGCCCGCGGTCGCGGCGCGATCCTCACGGTGTCGAGCGTCGCGGGCTTCGTGCACCTCGGCCCCTACTCCGCGGTGAAGGCGTGGGCGACCGCCTTCGCGCAGTCGCTGGCCGTCGAGCTGCGCGGCACGGGCGTCCGCTCGGCCGCGCTCTGCCCGGGCTGGGTGCGCACCGAGTTCCACGAGCGGGCGGCGATGGACACCTCCTCCATCCCCTCCTTCCTCTGGCTCGACGCGGACGCGGTGGTGGAGGAGTTCCTCCGCGACGTCGCGCGCGGCTCCGTCGTCTCGGTGCCGTCGCTGCGCTTCGGGGTCCCGATGGCCGTGGTGCGGCACCTGCCCGGACCGCTCGTGCGGCGGCTGTCGGCGGCGGTCTCGGCGCGCCGCTGAGGCTCCGCTCAGGTCCGGCTCAGGCGACCCTTTCCCGGCGTTCCCCCACGCCGCGTTCCGTACACTTGTCGCTCGTGGTTGCCGATCAGATCCATCTCGTGCGGCACGGCGAGGTGTTCAACCCCGACCGGGTCCTCTACGGACGACTCCCGAACTTCCGGCTCTCGGATCTGGGCCACCGCATGGCCCGCTCCGCCGCCGACGACCTGCTCGAGCGCCGGCGCCACGTCACGGCGCTGATCGCGTCGCCGCTCCAGCGCACGCAGGAGTCCGCGCAGCCGATCTCGCAGGCGTTCGAGCTCGAGATCCGCACCGATGAGCGGGTGATCGAGCCGAGCAACCGCTTCGAGGGGAAGTCCCTCGCCGCGCGCAGCTCCGCCTTGCGGAACCCCAAGCACTGGCCGTGGCTCCGCAACCCCTTCGAGCCCAGCTGGGGCGAGCCGTACCTCTCCATCTCGGCGCGGATGTACGCGGCGATCGAGTCGGCGTGGGAGAGCACGGAGGAGGGCGACGCCGCGATCGTCAGCCACCAGCTCCCCATCTGGACGGTCCACCGCGCCCTCGCCGGCGAGCGCCTCTTCCACGATCCGCGCAAGCGCCGCTGCGCCCTCTCGAGCATCACGACCCTCGAGCGCCGCGGCGACGGCTTCGTCGAGGTCGGCTACTCCGACCCGGCCGCCGGCCTGCAGGGCCTGGCCACCGACGTGGGAGCGGTCTGATGCGCCGGACGGGGCGGCTCCGCGCCGGGGGTGTCCTCGCGCTGGCCGCCGCGCTCGCGCTGACGGGCTGCTCCGAGGATCCGCTCGCCGACCAGTACCGCAACGGCAGCAACAAGGGCTACATCTCGGGGGACGGCACCGTCACCGAGATCGCCGCCGCCGACCGGGACGACCCCATCGTCTTCTCCGGCACCGACGAGACCGGCGCCACCATCGACTCCGCCGACCTCGCCGGGCAGGTCGTCGTCGTCAACTTCTGGTACGCCAGCTGCGCCCCGTGCCGCGCCGAGGCCGCGGATCTCGAGACGGTGAACACGGAGTTCGCCGACAAGGGCGTGTCGTTCGTCGGCGTCAACGTGCGCGACCAGGCCCCCACCGCGGCCGCCTTCGCCGAGACCTTCGGGCTCGGCTACCCCTCCATCGTCGACACCGACTCGTCGGTGCAGCTCGCCTTCACCGGCACCGTTCCGCCGAACGCCGTGCCCACGACGCTCGTCCTCGACAGGGAGGGGCGCGTCGCGTCGCGCATCCTCGGCCAGCTCCAGGAGGCGTCGATCCTCTCGACCCTCGTGGGCGACACGCTCGACGAGGGGCAGTAGCGGCGTGGGCGACATCGTCGTCAGCGGTCAGCTCCTGCTGGCCGTGCCGATCGCGCTCCTGGCCGGGCTCGTGTCCTTCGCGTCGCCCTGCGTGCTCCCGCTGGTGCCCGGCTACCTCGCCTACGTCGGCGGATTCACCGACGCCGACGAGCGTGCGGCCCGCGGACGCCGCCGGGTCGTGCTGGGCGTCCTCCTCTTCGTGCTCGGATTCTCGCTGGTGTTCGTCCTCTACGGTGCGGCGGCGGGCACGGTCGGCTTCTGGCTGCGCCAGTACACCGACCTGATCACCCGCGTCCTCGGGCTCGTCGTGATCGCGATGGGGCTCGTCTTCATCGGCCAGTTCTCGTTCCTCCAGCGCACGCTCCGGCCCGGGATCCGTCCCGCCACCGGGCTGATCGGAGCGCCGCTGCTCGGCATCGTCTTCGGCGTCGGCTGGACGCCCTGCCTCGGCCCGACGCTGAGCTCGATCCTCGCCCTCAGCTACGGCGTGGGCTCGCCCTGGCGCGGCGCCCTCCTCGCCCTGGTCTACTGCCTCGGCCTCGGCATCCCCTTCCTCCTCGTCGCCTTCGGCTTCAGCTGGGTGACCAGCACGCTCGCCTTCGTGAAGCGCCACATCCGCGTGGTCAACATCCTCGGCGGCGCCGCCCTCGTCCTGATCGGAGTCCTGATGGTCACGGGCATCTGGAACACCCTCGTCTACGGATCCCTCTCGGCGGTGATCGATGGCTTCCAGCCGGCGATCTGAGCCCGAGGAGAGCACGCGCCGCCCCGACGAGGCCGCGCAGCGGAGGACGGACGCCTCCTTCCGCCCCGCCGACCACTACGACTCCGACGGCACCGTCACGCAGCCGGCGCTCGGGTTCACCGGCTGGCTCCGCTGGATGTGGCGCCAGCTCACCAGCATGCGCACGGCGCTGTTCCTGCTGCTGCTGCTGGCGATCGCGGCGGTCCCCGGATCGCTCGTGCCGCAGCGCTCCTCCGACCCCAACGGCGTGACCCAGTACTTCGTCGACAACCCCGACCTCGCGCCCCTGCTCGACAAGGTGCAGGCGTTCGACACCTACACCTCCGCCTGGTTCTCGAGCATCTACCTGCTGCTGTTCATCTCCCTGATCGGCTGCATCGTCCCGCGCACGCGTCACCACTTCCAGGCGATGCGATCGCGGCCGCCGCGCACCCCGGCACGCCTGCAGCGCCTCGCCGGCTACACCGTCCGGGAGGTCGAGGGCGCGACGGAGGAGGAGGCCGTCGCCTCCGCCCACTCCGTCCTGCGCCGGGCGGGCTACCGTGTCGAGCGCTACGACGACCCGCGCGGCCGCTGGTCGAGCGTCTCGGCCGAGCGCGGCTACCTCCGCGAGACCGGCAACCTGGTCTTCCACTCCGCCCTGGTCGGCATCCTCGTCGCCGTCGGAGTGGGCGGCGGATTCGGCTACAGCGGGCAGCGCGTGCTGGTCGAGGGCTCCCAGGGGTTCGCGAACAACCTCGCGGCCTACGACTCCTTCAACCCCGGCCGCTTCTTCGACAGCAGCCAGCTCGACCCGTACCAGCTGACCCTCGACAGCCTCGACGTGAAGTACGAGGAGCAGAACCAGTCGGCGCTCGGCCAGCCCGTCGACTTCACCGCGAACGTCACGACCTCCGAGCGCGGCGGGGGCACCGAGGACCGCACGATCAAGGTCAACGACCCGCTCGCGATCGGCGGCACGAACGTCTACCTCCTCGGCAACGGCTACGCCCCGACGATCACGGTCCGCGACCCCTCGGGCCGGGCGATCTTCACCGACTCGGTGCCGTTCCTCCCGCAGGACGCGAACCTGACCTCCGTCGGCGTCGTGAAGGTGCCGGACGGGCTCTCCGAGCAGCTGGGCCTCACCGGCTTCTTCTACCCGACGCAGGACACGCTGGCCTCCGGGGCGTCGACCTCGATCTTCCCCGACCTGCAGTACCCCGTGCTCTCGCTGAACGTCTTCGCGGGCGACCTCGGCCTCGACGGGGGAGTGCCCACATCCGTCTACGTGCTCAACACCGACTCGCTGACCCGGCTCACCGGCGGCACCACCGGCGTCGCGCCGATCACCCTCAAGCCCGGCGACACGGCCGAGCTCCCGAACGGGCTCGGCAGCGTGACCTTCGACAACACGGGCGCCGACCCCACGCGGATCGGCACCGACAGCGTCAAGCGCTTCGCCTCGTTCGACATCCACCACGACGCGACCCAGGGCTGGGTGCTGCTCTTCGCGATCCTCGTGCTCGCCGGACTCCTCACCTCGCTGTTCGTCCCGCGGCGCCGCGTGTGGGTGAAGGCGACCGCTCAGGACGACGGCGGCCTGCTCCTCGAGTACGCGGGACTCGCCCGCGGCGAGGACCCGCAGCTGGTGCGCGCCGTTCGGACGATCGCCGACCGGCACGCCCCGCTCGACTGACCCGCCTCCCGGACGCCCCGGAGACCCCTCCACAGGCGCCGCCCGGCTGGGCAGGGGCCGAGTCTGTGCAAGCGCGAAGGGGCGGGCGGGGCGGCGAGCGATTACCCTGAGGAGGTGATCGCGACCCTCTCGCAGTACTCGGTACTGTGCCTCTCCTCCGCCATGGGCATCTACGCCATGGCGTTCGTCTTCTTCGCGATCGACCTCGCCCGCCGCGCCTCCCTGGCCGACGGCGAGTCGATCGAGGTCGTGCAGGAGGCGGAGCGCGTCGCCTCCGCGGCCGCCGCCGACCGCGCGGCCAGCGGCAAGGCCACCGTCGCCGCCGCAGGCTCCGGACGCACCGCGACTCTCTCCCGCATCGGCAGCCGCGTCGAGGACGAGGTCTACCGCGCCCCCGCCCGCTCGAAGACCATGCGCATCGGGTTCTCGCTCACGCTCCTCGGCTTCGTGCTCCACCTCGGCGCGACCGTCCTCCGCGGCGTCGCCGCCGGCCGCGTCCCCTGGGCGAACATGTACGAGTTCTCGATGACCGGGACGCTCATCATCATCGGCGTCTTCCTCGCCGTCCAGCTGCGCTGGGACCTCCGCTTCCTCGGAGCGTTCATCACCGGCCTCGTCCTGGTGCTCCTCGGCATCGCGACCGTCAACTACTACGTCGCCGTCGTCCCGCTCCCGCCGGCACTCCAGTCCTACTGGCTGGTCATCCACGTGCTCGTCGCGATCCTCGGCACCGCGTTCTTCGCCCTCGGCTTCGCGCTCTCGGTCACCCAGCTCCTCCAGGCCCGCCGCGAATCCTCCGGCGACAGCCCCCGCTCGGTCCTCCGCTTCCTGCGCACCCTGCCCAGCTCCCTCACCCTCGAGAACCTCGCCTACCGCGTCACGATCCTCGGCTTCATCCTCTGGACCTTCACGCTCATCGCCGGCGCCGTCTGGGCCGAGAAGGCCTGGGGCCGCTACTGGGGCTGGGACACCAAGGAGGTCTGGACCTTCATCATCTGGACCATCTACGCCGGCTACATCCACGCCCGCGCCACCCGCGGCTGGCGCGGCACCCCCTCCGCCTGGCTCGCCATCGTCGGCTTCGCCGCCGTCATGTTCAACTTCGGCGTCGTCAACGTGTTCTTCAAGGGACTCCATGCCTACTCCGGCCTCGACACCGGCATGTAATCGGGTCGGCGGGGCCTGGTGGGGCCCCTCGCGGCGTTGTCGGCGACGAACGTAGCGCCGCTACGCCCGACGCCTCCGCCTTGCGATCGACCCCACCAGGCCCCGCCGACCGCTTACCAGGACACGCTTTGAGGACGGCTCCGCTTCGCGGTCGCCGCGGGGGGCCTCCGCTTCGCGGTCGGGTCTGGCCGGGCTCCGCTTCGCGGTCGGGTCTGGCCGGGCTCCGCTTCGCGGTCGGGTCTGGCCGGGCTCCGCTTCGCGGTCGGGTCTGGCCGGGCTCCGCTTCGCGGTCGGGTCTG
>NZ_PSWN01000004.1:135787-215241 GCF_002932815.1 Rathayibacter sp. AY1B4
GCTTCGCGGTCGGGTCTGGCCGGGCTCCGCTTCGCGGTCGGGTCTGGCCGGGCTCCGCTTCGCGGTCGGGTCTGGCCGGGCTCCGCTTCGCGGTCGGGTCCGGCCGGGCTCCGCTTCGCGGTCGGGTCCGGGTGGGCTCCGCTTCGCGGTCGGGTCCGGGTGGGCTCCGCTTCGCGGTCGGGTCCGGGTGGGCTCCGCTTCGCGGTCGGGTCCGGGTGAGCTGCGCTTCGCGGGAGGCCCGCGGAAACGGCGGTCGACGGGACATGCTGATCGGGTAGCGCGCGCGACGCGCGTATCGAGATCCCACGGCGCGAACGCGGGAAGCAAGTCGGTCGAGTTCCCGCAGATGGACGCGCATGGGCGGTGCCTGCTGATCGAGTAGCGCGCGGAGCGGGCGTGTCGCGGACAGGGGGGCACGGACGGGCTGCGGGCGGATCCGTGCCTGTCGGGTGGCGGCACAGGACGCCGGGGGCGACGGCGAACGGGTCAGACGGCGGTGACGACGTCGATGAGGTGGGGGGCGAAAGGGGCGTCGAGGGCGAGGACGACGCGGGTGCGGGCGTCGGAGGGGTGGACGCCGCGGTAGATGCCGCGGAGGTCGGCGACGGTCTGGCCGCGGCCGGGGCCGTGGGTGGCGTCGACAGTGACGTGGACGCGCGGGGCGGAGGTGAGGGCGACGGCGTCGACGGCGATCGCGGCGGCCATCGGGTCGTGCATGGCAGCGGTGCGCTCGCCGAAGTGGCCGACGTAGAAGTCGAAGTAGAAGTCGAGCGCCTGCCCGATGGCCTGCGCGAGGGGATCGGGCGACGCGAGCAGGACGGCGCGGTCCTCCTCCGTCAGCAGGTGCCGCATGGTCACGTCCAGGGGCACGAGCGTGAGATCCCAGTCAGCCGCGACGACCTCGGCGGCGGCCGCCGGGTCGTGCCAGATGTTGGCCTCCGCCACGGCGGTCACGTTGCCGGGGACCAGCGCGGCTCCGCCCATCACGGTCACCGAGTGGACGAGGGACGCGATCTCCGGGTGCGCGCGGAGGGCCAGCGCGAGATTCGTCAGCGGGCCGATCGCGACCAGCCGCAGCTCGCCCTCGTGCTCGCGGGCGAGACGGAGGAGGAGGTCGGCCGGATCCTCGTCGACCGGCTCGCCGCCCTCGGGCAGCGCGACCCCGCCGATGCCGTCGTCGCCGTGCACGTGCGGGGATCCGCCGGCGTAGTCCTCCTCGAGGAAGTGGTGCGCCCCCACGGCGACCGGCACGTCGTCGCGGCCGGCCAGCGCCAGCAGGCCGAGGCTGTTGACCGCGGCCCGGCGGGCGTCGGTGTTGCCGCTGACCGTGCTGATCCCGACGAGGCGGGCCCGGGGCGAGCGGAGGAGGTACGCCAGAGCGAGCGAGTCGTCGATGCCGGTGTCGCAGTCGAGGAAGACGGGGACGGTCGATGCGCTCACGGTGCTCCGATGCTCGAGGGTGGGGGACGCGTCGGGCACCGGCGGCCGACGCTCCCATTCTGCCGCTCCTCGGACGCGGCGCCCGCCGCCGACGATCAGAGCAGCGCGTAGGAGTCGCGGAGCCGCGCCCGCCACCAGGCGAGCCGCTCCGGCGACACGGCGTGACGGGAGAGGAGCTCCTCCGAGACCTCCACGCGGCCGACGGGGATGCTGCCGTCGACCGGCCGCAGCGGCCGCTCCGTGACGTCCGCGGCGAGGAGGGACGCGGTGCCGAGTCCGCAGTCGAAGGGCAGCTCGGGGAGCGCCGCGGCCAGGGCGGCGCCCATGGCGAGTCCGACCGAGCTGTCGATCGCGCTCGAGACCACCGCCGGCAGCCCCGCCTCGGCGACGAGCGCCAGCGCCCGGCGTGTCCCGCCGAGCGGCTGGGCCTTCACGACCAGCAGGTCCGCGGCTCCGGCCCGGGCGACGGCGAGCGGATCGGCGGCCTTGCGGACGCTCTCGTCGGCGGCGATCGGGATGCCCATGTACTTCACCCGGTAGCGCAGCTCCGCCAGCTCGTCGACGCTCGCGCACGGCTGCTCGACGTACTCGAGGTCGGACTCCGCGAGGGCGTGGACGGCGTGCTCGGCCTCGTCGAGGTTCCAGCCGCCGTTCGCGTCCACGCGGATCCGGCCCTCCGGACCGAGCAGGCGGCGGACCTCGACGACCCGGGCCACGTCGTCGGCCAGCGTCTGGCCGCGCTCGGCGACCTTCACCTTCGCCGTGCGGCAGCCGTGGTAGCTCGCGAGCACGGCGGCGACCTCGTGCGGTGCGACGGCCGGGATGGTCGCGTTCACCGGGATGCGGTCGCGCAGCGGTGCCGGCTGCTCGCTCCAGCCGTAGTCGATCGCCGCCCGGAGCCACGCCGCCGACTCCTCCGCGCCGTACTCGAGGAAGGGCGAGAACTCGGTCCAGCCCTCGGGGCCGCGCACGAGCGCGATCTCGCGGTGGTCGACGCCGCGGAAGCGGGTGCGGAGCGGCAGAGCGACGACGCGGAGTCCCGCGTCGATCTCGCCGAGGGAGGGGAGCGGGGAGGCGGGCACGACGTCGTCCATCCGGCCATTGTCCACCGGCCGGGGCCACGCGGCGGCCACCCGGGCGCAGGAGGTCGGCGACGCGCGCGCAAGCCCCCGGGGTCCCTCCTCCGAGCGCCCGCCGAGGTGCCAGACTGACGAGGCTGCCGTTGGAGTCCGGAGGAGTGCGATGAGCCAGATGCCGATGAGCCCGCCGCCCGCGCCCGCCCCGGGGCCGACGCAGGGCTCCGTCCCCTCCCACCGCCCGCTCGGCAGGGGCGCCTGGATCGCGCTGGGCACGAGCCTCCTCGTGGGCGTCGTCTACACCGGCGTGCTCGGCACGCTCGTCGCCGTCGGAGTGGGCGGCGCGCTCGACTCCGCCGCCGGCAGCGCGTCGACGAGCGCTCCGTCCGAGCCGTTCGGCGACCCGACGGACGACCCGTTCGGCAGCGGGGACCCGTCCGATCCGCTCTACGACTACCCCGGCTACCAGGACGGCGACGCCGCGACGATACTCGGCCAGCCGTCCGCGGAGGACGTGCGCGCGAGTGCCGAGCAGGCCGTCGCGGCCGTCGAGGGCGCCGTCCCCGAGGAGTGGACCTCGGCCGACGACGAGTACTACGAGCAGTCGCAGAACGCCTACGGCGGGCCCTCCCTTCTGTACGACTACATCTCGGCGACCGAGTACGCCGCCGCCGACGTCTCGACCGACGCCGACAGGCAGGCGGCGGTCGACCGCTTCACCGCAGCGCTCGCGCCCCTCGGATTCGACGACGTCGAGGTGGCCGACACCCCCGAGGAGTGGTCGGAGGCGGGCTACGAGCTCGACGGCGACCTCTCGGACGAGGAGGCCTCGGCCGCGCTCTGGATCGTCACCGCCCGCTCCTCCGCCGACCTCGTGCCCGCGATCGAGCTGGGCCTCGTCGACCTCGACGCCGATATGACCGGCCTGGTCGCCGACATGCTCGACGGAGTCGGCCTCTCGCCGGACCCGCAGGGCGCGTTCCTGGCGGGGTACGCGAACGGGGTCCTCCAGGACGAGGACCGCGGCGAGTTCACCGACCGCCTCGAGGAGTACGGCGGAGTCGCCACGACCTGACCGGGCGCTACAAGCAAGCTCGTCCGCCCGCAAGCCCGAATCGGCGCACCGCCCGCGCCCTACGGTGAGGGGATGGCTGCACCCCGCTCGACCAGGCCCCTGCGCGACTACGCCGCGATCGGAGACGGTCGCACGGTCGCCCTGATCGCGAAGGACGGCAGCGTCGACTGGATGCCCGTCCCGGACCTCGGCTCCACCCCCGCCTTCGCCGCCCTGATCGACGCCGAGTCCGGCGGCTGCGTCGAGCTCGCCCCCGAGGAGCCCGCCGAGGTCTCGCGCGCCTACATCCGCGACACGAACGTCCTCGAGACCACCTTCACCACCGAGTCGGGCACCGTCCGCGTGACGGACGCGCTCGTCACCGGGATCGCCGGCCGCCTCCCGTGGGCCGAGCTCGCGCGCCGCGTGGACGGTGTCGACGGCGAGGTGCGGATGCGGTGGGCCGTGCGTCCCGGAACGGGACTCGGCCGGTTCTCCCCGTGGATCCAGAACGCCGACGGCCGCTCGCTCATCCGCGCCGGCGACATCACCATCGGCGTCACCGGCCAGGAGCACGGGCCCGACGGCGACGACGCGCCCTCCGGCGCCGGCGACGAGCTGACGGGCTCCTTCGTCGTGACCGCGGGCAAGGACGCCGTGCGGCACGTCCTGGTCGTGTCGGCCACGCACGACGAGCCGCTGCACTTCCCGGTCGCGAAGAACGTCGACCGCGGCATCGACCGCACCATCCGCAGCTGGCAGGACTGGTCGGAGGAGTTCTCCTACGACGGCCCGTGGTCCGAGGCCGTCCAGCGCAGCGCCCTCGCGCTCAAGCTGCTGATCTACTCGCCCACAGGAGCCATCGCCGCTGCCGCGACCACGTCGCTCCCGGAGTCGCCCAACGGCGGCAAGAACTGGGACTACCGCTTCGCCTGGGTGCGCGACGCCGCGTACACGATGCACGCGCTGGTGCGCTTCGGCCTGCGCGAGGAGACGCACGCCGCGCTGTCCTGGCTCCTCCGCACGATCAAGGAGCACGGGCCGGACCTGCACATCTTCTACGGACTCGACGGCTCCATGCCGACCGTCCTGGAGGAGTTCGACGTCCCGGGCTACGCCGGCATCGGCCCTGTCGTCGCCGGCAACGCAGCGCAGAGCCAGCTGCAGCTGGGCGTCTTCGGCGACCTCTTCGACATCTGCCGCATCTACGTCGACGAGGGCAACGTCCTCGACATCCAGACCGGTCGGCTCCTCGCCCGCGTCGCCGACACCACCTGCGACCTGTGGCGGAACCGCGATGCGGGCATGTGGGAGCTGGAGGAGGAGCAGCACTACACCTCCTCGAAGATGGGCTGCTGGCAGGCGCTCGACGCGGCCGTGCACCTGGCGGAGCTCGGCCAGGTCGCGGGCAGCCCCGACCGCTGGCGCTTCGAGCGCGACCGCATCCGCGAGTGGATCGAGGAGCACTGCTGGTCCGAGGAGCTCGGCTCCTACGTGATGTACCCGGGCAGCGAGGAGCTGGACGCCTCGGTGCTCCTGCACGCGCCCAGCGGCTACGAGCGCGGCGAGCGGATGATCTCCACCATCGACGCCCTGGTGAAGGAGCTCGGCCGCGGTGCGCTGCTGTTCCGCTACTCCGGCATGGAGGGCGAGGAGCACCCGTTCGTGGCCTGCTCGTTCTGGCTCGCGTCCGCCCTGGCCTGCGTCGGTCGGCACGACGAGTCGGTCGCCCTGATGGACGAGCTCGTCGCCACGGTCCCGAACGACGTCGGGATCATGTCCGAGATGATCGCGGTCGACGACCTGGCCTTCTGGGGCAACCTGCCGCAGGGGCTCAGCCACCTCGCGCTGATCAACGCGGCCATCACCATCGAGGAGCTGGCGCCGGAGAAGGTCGGCCGCGCGTAACCCCGCCGACGGCGTCCGCGCAACCCGTTGAGGGCCGGCTCCGAGGGGCGTAGACCAGTACCACCCCCTCGCACCGCACCCACAAGGAGCACCTCAGCATGGATCTCGGCATCAGCGGCCGCATCGCCCTCGTCACCGGAGGCGACTCCGGCATCGGCCTGGCCACGGCGCAGCTCCTCCTCGCCGAGGGCGCGACCGTCGTGATCACCGACAAGGACCAGGCGGAGCTCGACCGGGCGGCGGCCGGGCTCGACGCTCCGGAGGGCCGCCTGCACGCCTTCGCCGCCGACGTCACCAGCACGGAGCAGCTCGCCGAGCTGCACCGCCGCGTGGCCGGAGCGGTCGGCGCGATCGACATCCTCGTGCAGTGTGCCGGAGTCACGGGGGCGCAGGGCCTCTTCCACGAGATCGACGACGAGGGCTGGACCAGCACCCTCGAGGTCGACCTGCTCGGCCCCGTGCGGCTCGTGCGCGAGTTCCTCCCCGACCTCCGCACCGGAGGCTGGGGCCGGCTCGTGCTCACCGCCTCCGAGGACGCCGTGCAGCCCTACGACGACGAACTGCCCTACTGCGCCGCGAAGGCGGGGGTCCTCGCCTTCGCCAAGGGCCTCTCGCGCTCCTACGCGCAGGAGGGCCTCCTCGTGAACACGGTCTCGCCCGCGTTCATCCGCACTCCGATGACCGACGCGATGATGTCGAAGCGCGCCGAGCAGAGGGGCACCTCGGTCGACGAGGCGATCTCGTCCTTCCTCGACGAGGAGCGGCCGTACATGGAGCTGAAGCGCCGGGGCGAGGCCGAGGAGGTCGCAGCCGTGATCGCCTTCCTCTGCTCCGACCGCGCCTCGTTCGTGAACGGCTCGAACTACCGCGTCGACTCCGGATCCGTCGCCACGATCTGATCCCCGCAACCACGGGCCCCGCCCAGCGCGCGCACCCCGCGCGTGCGGGCGCCGTCCAGCCGAAGAAGCCAGACTCGGGGCGGGACACCGCACCCGGCACTGCAAGAGAAAGGAACGGTCCATGACCACCACCCTCGAACGCCACGTCGAAGCCCCCGCGGGCTCCGGTGCCAAGACCAGCCGCCGTCAGAACGCCGAGAAGGGCTTCAAGGCCTCCAAGGAGCTGCTCGACAGCCTCCAGATCGTCCTCGTCGACCTGATCGAGCTCCACGTCCAGGGCAAGCAGGCCCACTGGAACGTCGTCGGCAAGAACTTCCGCGACCTCCACCTGCAGCTCGACGAGATCATCGAGGCCGCGCGCGAGTTCAGCGACGACATCGCCGAGCGCATGCGCGCCCTCCACGGGATCCCGGACGGCCGCAGCGACACCGTCGCCGCGACCACCACCCTCCCCGAGTACCCGCACGGCGAGATCGACACGGCCGAGACCGTCGACCTGGTCACGATCCGCCTCGAGAACACCGCCGCCACCATGCGCGAGGTCCACGACCAGGTGGACGAGGAGGACCCGACCAGCGCGGACCTCCTCCACGCGATCATCCAGAGCCTCGAGCAGTACGCCTGGATGGTGTCGGCCGAGAACCGCACCACCTCCGCCGCCAAGTAGGGGCGAGCACCGGCAGGGGGACTCCGCGTCAGCGGGGTCCCCTTCCGTCTGCCCGAGCGGTGTCGAGTCGCCGTGCAGTCCGGATCAGTAGGGTCGTGACATGAGCACGCAGGTCTCCGAACTGTTCGACGCGCACCGCTGGGCGGCCGTCGACGGCTTCGACGCACTCGAGGACATCACCTACCACCACGACCGCTCCGGCCGCATCGCGCGGGTCGCGTTCGACCGGCCCGAGGTCCGCAACGCGTTCCGGCCGCGCACGGTCGACGAGCTGTTCCGCGCCCTCGAGGACGCCCGGACGAACCCGCGCATCGGCGTCGTCATCCTCACCGGCAACGGCCCGAGCCCGCGCGACGGAGGCTGGGCGTTCTGCTCCGGGGGAGACCAGCGGATCCGCGGCCGCGACGGCTACCGGTACTCCGACGGCGAGACCGCCGAGGGCATCGACTCCGCGCGGAACGGCCGCCTGCACATCCTCGAGGTGCAGCGCCTCATCCGCTTCATGCCGAAGGTCGTCATCGCGGCCGTCCCCGGCTGGGCCGCGGGAGGCGGGCACTCGCTGCACGTGGTCTGCGACCTCACCCTCGCCTCCGCCGAGCACGGGCGCTTCAAGCAGACGGACGCCGACGTCGGCTCCTTCGACGCGGGCTACGGCTCGGCGTACTTCGCCCGCCAGATCGGGCAGAAGGCCGCGCGCGAGGTGTTCTTCCTCGCGCGGGAGTACTCCGCGCAGCGCGCCTACGAGATGGGTGCCGTGAACGCGGTCGTCCCGCACGCCGAGCTCGAGACGACCGCGGTGGAGTGGGCCGAGACGATCCTCACCAAGTCGCCCACGGCCATCCGGATGCTGAAGTACGCGTTCAACGCCGTGGACGACGGCCTCGTGGGCCAGCAGCTCTTCGCGGGCGAGACCACGCGCCTCGCCTACGGCACCGACGAGGCCGTCGAGGGACGAGACTCCTTCCTCGAGAAGCGCGAGCCCGACTGGTCGCCGTTCCCGTGGCAGTTCTGAGCCGGAGGGCACGCAGGTGACCCGCCCGCTCGCGGGTGTCGACGCGACGGTCGAGTCCGTCCTCCTCGCTCTGCGCGCGGCCCTGGACGGCAGCGGCCCGGCGATCCGCGTCTCCGCCCCCGGCGCTGCGACCGCCTCCGAGGATGCCGTCGTGCCGCAGCGCGTCGCCGTCGTCGTCGAGACCTCGGGCTCGTCGGGGCCGCCCAAGCGGGTCGCGCTCTCGACAGCGGCACTGCTCACCAGCGCCTCCGCGACCCTCGCCGAGCTGGGCGGGCCGGGACGCTGGCTGCTCTGCCTGCCGACCCACTACGTCGCGGGACTGCAGGTGCTCGTCCGCTCGCTGACCGCGGAGGCCGACCCGGTCGTCCTCCCGGCAGGCGGCTTCGACGCGGCGGCCTTCCTCGCTCTCGCTCGGACGATGCCGGCGGAGGAGCGGCGGTACTCCTCGCTGGTCCCCGTGCAGCTCGCGCGGCTGCTGGACCTCGCCGAGCGCGATCCGGCCGCGGCCGAGGCGCTCCGCTCGTTCGACGCGCTCCTGATCGGCGGCCAGGCGACGCCGCAGCCGCTGCGGGACCGCGCCGCCGCCCTCGGCGTGCGCATCCGCCTGACCTACGGATCGAGCGAGACGTCCGGTGGCTGCGTCTACGACGGCGTCCCGCTCCACGACGTGCGGATGCGCGTCGAGGACGGGCAGGTGCTGCTCGGCGGGCCGACCCTCGCGGAGGGCTACCTCGACGCCGACGGCGCGATCGACCACGAGCGCAGCGCCGCCGCCTTCCTCGAGATCGACGGGGAGCGCTGGTACCGCACGGGCGACGCGGGCTCGATCGTCGACGGGCGCCTCCGGGTGACCGGTCGGCTCGACCGCGTGATCGTGTCGGGCGGGGAGAAGGTCTCGCTCGACGCCGTCGAGGCCGTGCTCCGCGAGGGGCCCGTCCCCGACGCGGTCGTCGTGCGGCGGGTGGACGAGCAGTGGGGCGAGGTCCCGGTCGTCGTGACGGCGGAGGAGGCTCCCGCGCTCACCGACCTGCGCGCCCTGATCGCCGACCGCCTCGGGCGCGCCGCCGCTCCCGCGGCCGTGCTGCCGGTCGGCCGCATCCCCCTCCTCGCCTCCGGGAAGCCCGACCGCCGCGCCCTCGAGGCGCTCGCCGAGCAGGCCTGACCGGCTCCGAGCGTCGACGGGCCGATGGGTAGGATTCCCTCCGTGTCGAGTACGAGTCGCAAGAAGAAGTCCTCCAGCGGCCGCCCCGGGGGCAGCCCGCGAGCGGTCGTCGTGAAGCCCGCCGGTCCCCGCGAGTGGATCGCCGGCGCCCGCCTCCGCACCCTCCCGCTGGCCGTCGCCCCCGTGCTCATCGGCACCGGAGCGACCCAGGTCGTCGACGAGGGCTGGCACTGGGTGCGCGCCCTGCTCTGCCTGGCCGTCTCGCTCGCCCTGCAGATCGCCGTCAACTACGCCAACGACTACTCCGACGGCGTGCGCGGCACCGACGCCAACCGCGTCGGACCCTCGCGGCTGACCGGCTCCGGAGCGGCGAAGCCCCGCCAGGTGCTCACCGTCGCCCTGGTCTTCTTCGGGATCGCGGCCGTCGCCGGCCTCGTGCTCACCGCCCTCTCGGGGCAGTGGTGGTTCCTGATCGTCGGCGCGGCGGCGATCGCGGCCGGCTGGTTCTACACCGGCGGACGCCGCCCCTACGGCTACCTCGGGCTCGGCGAGCTCTTCGTCTTCGTGTTCTTCGGCCTGGTCGCCACCGTCGGCACCACGTTCGTGCAGATCGGCCGCACCAACCAGGAGTCGTGGCTCGGCGCCGTGGCGGCGGGCCTGTTCGCCTGCGCCGTGCTCATGGTCAACAACATCCGCGACATCCCGACCGACCGCCTCTCGGGCAAGCGGACCCTCGCGGTCCTCGCGGGACCGGCCGTGTCCCGGGCGATCTACACGGGCTTCGTGCTGATCCCGTTCGGCATCGCGGTGATCCTCGCGCTGTTCTACCCGCTGGCGTGGCTGACGCTCTTCGTGCTTCTGATGATCCTGCCGGCCATCCTGATCACCCTGACGGCGAAGACGGCGAAGGAGCTCATCCTGGCGCTGCAGCTGACCAGCCTGGGCGGGCTCGCCTACGCGGTCATCCTCGGGGCGGCGCTGGCGTTCTAGAGCGGCGGCTCGCACGAGGCGGGCTCGGGTGGGCCGGATCGGGTGAGATCGGCTGTTGCGCGCCGGGCCTGGTGCGAGCGGGGTCAGCGCGTCCGAGGGGAGGCCTCGCCGGCGGGAGCGCCCGGCTCAGCGGTCGTCGCGGGTCGCGTCGACCGCGGCGTCCTCGACGTCGTCGTCGGTCGGGGCGCGCGGGACGTCCTTGCGGCGCTCGTAGATCGCCTCCGCGATGCGCTCGCGGGGCTTCCTCAGCAGGATGTAGGAGAGGGACAGGCTCGCGATCGCGGCGACGAAGCCCGCGGTGACCGCTGCCGTCAGCTCCGAGTCGACGAAGGTGCGCGCCGGCAGGTACACCAGCACGAAGACGCCGGCGAACATCGCCAGGCGCAGGAGCGAGTAGACGACGACCGCGCGGCTCAGTTTCACCGGGACAGTGTACGTCGGCCCCTGCACGCGCTTCCGTGAGCACCGTGGGAGCCTCCTGTCCAGCGTCCGTGCGGACCCTCCCCGACGGGGGTGCCGGACGTAGACTCGTGTCCATGATCCGCCTCGTCATCGGCCTGCTCGTGGCCCTCGCCGTCTTCACGGTCTACACCGTGATCGACGTCGCGATGAGCAACCGTCACGCCGTGCGGGCGATCCCGAAGTGGTCCTGGCTCCTGGTGGTGCTGATCCTCCCGGTCATCGGTGCGGGACTGTGGTTCTGGATCGGCCGCCCCCGCAAGCAGCGCGCCGCCGGCCGCCGCTACACCGCTCCGGACGACGACCCCGACTTCCTCGGCACCCTCCGCACCGAGCGCGACCCCGAGGAGGAGCGCCTGCAGGCCGAGCGCATCGCCCAGCTCGAGCGCGACCTCGCCGACATGGACGAGCAGGGCGAGGCCGACGGCCCCGGCCGCCGGGATGCCTGAGCACCGGCCGGTCGCCCCCTCCACCCGATTCGCGGTCGACCTCCTCATCCGCTTCGTCGCGCTCGGCGTCCGCGACGTCGTCGTCGCTCCGGGCTCCCGCTCGCAGGCGCTCGCCCTGGTGGCGGCCGAGCTCGAGACCCGCGGCGACATCCGGCTGCACGTGCGGATCGACGAGCGCTCCGCGGGGTTCCTGGCGCTGGGCCTCGCCCTCGAATCCCGGATGCCGGCGCTCGTGATCACGACCTCCGGCACGGCGACCGCGAACCTGCACCCGGCCGTGCTCGAGGCGGACGCCTCGGACGTGCCGATGATCGTCCTGACCGCCGACCGGCCCGACGAGCTGCGCGGCATCCGCTCGAACCAGACGGCCGAGCAGCGCGAGCTGTACGGGCGAGCCGCGCGGCTGTTCGAGGACGTCGCTGCTCCGGACGACGCCTCCCTGCCCGAGGACGCGCGGGCGCTCGCCGATCGTGCCGTCACCGCGGCGCGCCGCGGGCCGGTCCACCTGAACCTCTCCTTCCGCGATCCGCTCTCCTCCGCTCTGCCCCACATGGAGCGGGTCGAACCGGTCTCGTCGCCCGCCGCCGGATCCGGGATCCCGCGTGCCGTCGTGACCGCCGGTCCTGGTGAGCCGCTCACGGTCGTCATCGCCGGGGACAAGGCGGGCGCCGCGGCCGAGGAGATCGCTCGCGCCGGAGACTGGCCGCTGCTGGCCGAGGTCTCCTCCGGCGCCCGCTTCGGACCGCAGCTCGTCGTCGCCTGGCGGGGCCTGCTCGGCGAGCCCGACTTCGGCGGACGCATCCGCCGGGCGATCGTGCTCGGACACCCGACGCTCTCCCGCGAGGTCCCCGAGCTGCTGCGGCGCGAGGACGTCGAGGTGATCGTCGTGGACGCCGTGCGCGAGCAGTTCTACAACCCCGGCCGGCGCGCCCGCCGCGTCGGAGGCGTCGACGTGGTCCGCCCCGAGGGGTCGCCGCGTCCCGAGCGCGGCGAGCGCGCCTGGGCCGGATCCTGGGTGTCCGCGAGCCGCGCCCTGACGGTCGACCCCGACGAGCTGGACGAGGTCCCCGACGCCGGGTCGATGTCGGTCGAGGACCGCCGCGGCTACGCGCGCAACGCCCTCGCCGCGATCAGGGCACCGCTCACCCGCGACTTCGTCGTCGCCGCGGTCTGGAAGGTCACCTGGCCGCACGACCGGCTGCTGTTCGGAGCGTCGCGGCTGATCCGCGTCGCCGACGGGACCCTGCCGGGCAAGCGGATATCCGTCCTGGCGAACCGCGGCCTCGCCGGCATCGACGGCACGATCTCGACGGCTCTCGGGATCGCGGTGGCTTCGCAGGCGACCGAGCAGGGAGCCGGCGGAGTCACCCGGGCGGTCCTCGGCGATCTCACTCTGCTCCACGAGGCCGGCGGCCTCCTCCTCCCGCCCGGAGAGCGACGCCCGCGCGTGCAGCTCGTCGTCGTGAACGACGGGGGCGGCACGATCTTCGACGGACTCGAGGTCGCGTCGAGCTCGCATCCCGATGCGTTCGACCGCGTGCAGTTCACCCCGCAGAACGCCGATCTGGAGGCTCTCGCGCGCGCCTACGGGTGGGGCCACCGTCGTGCGGCGACGCGCGGCGAGCTGGAGCAGGCGCTGACCTCGCCGGGTGACGGGCCGGGCATCGTGGAGATCCGGCTCGAGCGCTGAGTCCGCGCGGGTCCGGTCGGACGGTCCTCCACAGGTCGTCGTCGGACGCTGTTCTCCCGGGGACGCCTCGTTCGAGCTCCGCAGCTCGTCTGCTGCTGCTTCGCTGGAGGCATGGCTGATGCGGAGACGGTGCGAGGAGAGGTCCTCGCCCTCGGCGACCGGGCGGCGGCGCTCGCGAGGAGCGCCTCCCCGGTGCTCCTGACCGCGGCGGAGGCGCTGCACGCGGGACACCGCGCGGCGCTGACCTGTCCCGACGCGTTCGCCCGAGGCTCCTCGACGGACAGCAAGGATGCGACGGACCTCGTCGAACGGTCGATCCGAGCGGAGTTCGCCGTCGCCCTCGGGGTCTCCGAGCGCACCGCCGCCAGGGAGCTGCTGCACGCCTCGCTCCTGATGGAGGAGCTGCCGCGGACCCGCTCCGCGCTCGCCGACGCCAGGATGCGCTGGGAGGCCGGCCAGCTCATCTGCTCCGTCGCGGCGACCCTCCCCGCAGCGGCGCGCGCGGCCTACGACGACCGGGCCGTCGACCTCGCGGAGACGCTGACCCCGGGGCAGCTGCGCCACGCCCTCGCGCGGGTGCGGGAGGAGCTGCACGACGAGCCCCTCGTTGAGCGGCACGCTCGCGCCCGCGAGGACCGCCGGGTGTGGATGACAGCCGGGATCGACGGCATGGCGACGGTCTGCGCGCACGTCCCCGCGCCCGAGGCCGTCGGAGCGCTCGCCCGGCTCGACCGCATCGCGAGGGATCTGCGGGACGGCGCCGAAGGGGACCGCGATCTGCGGACGCTGGCGCAGCTCCGCGCCGATGCGTGGGCCGACCTGCTCTGCCACGGGGACGTGGCGGGGACCACTCCGGAGGGAGCCGCGGCGCCCTCGACCGGGCTGCGGGCCGAGGTGAGAGTCACCGTGGCGGCGAGCACCGCCGCAGGTGACGACGAGGCGGCCGCCGAGCTCGACGGCTACGGGCCGATCCCCGCCGAGGCGGTGCGAGCGCTCATCGACGACGACGCCGCCTTCACTCCCGTGCTGACCGACGAGGAGACCGGCGCGGTCGTCTCCGTCGGGCGCCGCCACCGCCTCCCGCCGCCGAGGATGAGGCTGCTGGTCCGCCTCCGCGACCAGACCTGCCGCTTCCCGGGCTGCACCCGGCCGGCGTCCTCGACGGAGACCGACCACAGCGTCGAATGGCGGAACGGGGGAGAGACGACTCCCGACAACCTCGCCTCCCTGTGCGTCGCCCACCACCACGTGCGCCACGGCGACCGCTGGACGTATCTGCTCCATCCGGACGGCACAGCGGACTGGACCACACCGACCGGCCGTCGCGTGACGACCCGGCCGCCGGCACTGCCCGGGCGTCCGCCGGTGGGTGCAGGACGACGGCCGGGTGCTCCCCGGCTCGACGGGGACCCGGCGGGGTAGCCGACGGCTTCAGCGACTCCCGACGTGCGTCATGCCAGCGCGTCGGTGATCGGGCGGAACTTCATGCGGGTCTCGGCGAGCTCGGACTCGGGAACGCTGTCGGCCACGATGCCGGCGCCCGCCCAGGCCGTGACCGCGCCCTCGGCCGTGACCTCGGCGCTGCGGAGTCCGACAGCCCACTCGCCGTCGCCGTTGCCGTCGATCCAGCCGACGGGTCCTGCGTACCGACCGCGGTCGAAGGGCTCCAGGTGCTCGATGAGCGCAAGGGCATCGGCGGTCGGAGTGCCGGCCACTGCAGCGGTCGGGTGAAGAGCATCGACGAGATCGAGCGCGCTGGAGGAGTCGTCCAGAATTCCTCGGACGTCCGTCGCGAGGTGCCAGAGATTCGGCAGGCGGAGCGTGAACGGGGCGGCGCCCGCCGTCAGCTCCCGTGTGTGGGGCTCGAGTTCCCGGACCAGACTGGCGAGAGCGAAAGCGTGCTCCGAGCGGTCCTTCGGACTCTCGAGCAGAGCGGCCTCCACGTCCGCGTCGGCGAGGGGATCCTCGCCTCGTGCGGCCGTGCCGGCCAACACCCTCGCCGAGATCTCGCCCCGATCGACCGCGACCAGCGTCTCCGGACTGGCGCCGAGGAATCCGTCCACGGCGAAGCCCCAGCAGTCCGGGTACCGCTCGGTGAGCGCACCCAGCATCCGACGCAGGTCCGCCCCCGGCGGGAGCCGCCCCTGCAGATCGCGCGCGATCACGACCTTGGACAGCTCACCCGCCCGGATCGTCTCCACCGCGGCAGCGACCGCCGCGCGGTACCCGTCCGGCGGCAGCGCACCGGGCGAGAGCGGCACGTGGTACTCCGCCCCCAGCGGCTCCTCGCTCGGCGTATACGGTCTCTCCGCCTCGCCGATCGTGATCCGCGTCAGCCATGACCGGCCGTCGCGCGTCCCGATCACGGTGCGCGGCACGATCAGCACGCTCGTCGCCTCGGATCGGCTCGAGAAAGCGAAGGTCCCGAACGCGACCAGCCCCGTCCCGGGCAGTCCGACCCGGTCCTCCACCGTCGCCGCGTCGCAGAGCCGACGCCAGGTTGCCGCCGCCTCCCGCAGCCGTTCCGGGCCCGAGAACTCGAGGCGCAGGGCCTCGCCGCGTCCGCTGAGCCCGGCGCCGTCGCGCTGCCAGAGGAGGGGCCGCCTCGGGTCGGAGTGGGAGAGGAGCGACGGCGGAGAGTCCAGTGGAGTCGTCTCCGCACGCAGCAGGGGGGTTCCAGCGCCGATGAGCGTCACCTCAGCAGGGTACGCCCGCGCCAGAAGGTGGGACGTCCCATGCCGCGGGGCTCGGGGCGCAGGGCTCCGTTGCTACCGTGATCCGGTCCGGGGCCGCCGCGCGAGGCGGAGCGGGGCGGTCCCGGCGCTTCCCCAGGGGGGAGCGCGCCGACCGGGCGCGGGGCGGCGGATGCACAGCCGCCGTCCCTCGTCTCGCCGTAGACTTGCGGATCGTGACGAAGGCAGACCTCACCAAACGGCCCGACGAGGTCGCCTCGATGTTCGACACCGTGGCTCCCGCCTACGACCTGGTGAACGGACTCCTCTCGGTGGGGAACGACCGGCTCTGGCGGATCGCGACGACTCGCGCCGTCAACCCTGCTCCCGGTGAGCGCATTCTCGACATCGCGGCCGGCACCGGAACGTCGAGCGCGTCGCTGGCGCGGTCGGGCGCCCAGGTCGTCGCAGCCGACTTCTCCCCGGGGATGATCGCCGTCGGCCGTCGCCGTCAGGCGGGCAACGACCGGATCGAGTTCGTCCAGGCCGACGCGATGGACCTCCCGTTCGAGGACGAGTCGTTCGACGCCGTGACCATCTCGTTCGGTCTGCGCAACGTGGCCGAGCCGAGGACGGCGCTCGCCGAGTTCCTGCGTGTGCTGAAGCCCGGCGGCCGGATCGTGATCTGCGAGTTCTCGACTCCGCCGATCGCTCCGCTGGCCGCCGCGTACGACTTCTACCTGTCGAGGGTCATGCCCGCCGTCGTGCGCCTCGCGTCGTCGAACAATCCTGCGTACGACTATCTCGGCGATTCCATCCGGGCCTGGCCGGAGCAGAGCGTCGTCGCCGCCTGGCTCCGCGCGGCGGGCTTCGAGCGTGTGGCCTACCGCGATCTGACCGCGGGCATCGTGGCGCTGCACCGCGGCGTCAAGCCGATCGCGGCGACCCGATGACGACCGGGGTCCGCACAGGCCGAGACGTTAGGGTTTCCCTGTGAACGCCACTGCGCCCGTCGCCCGTCGCAGCCCGTCTCTGACGGCGCAGCTCGGCCTCTCCGAGCGCATCTTCTCCTCCTCGTCGGACCGCGCTCTCGCCCGCACGATCGACGCGGGTCTGGAGCAGGTCGAGGAGGGTCTCGTCCGGCAGCTGTCCTTCGCGGACGCCGTGGCCGACGTCTCCACCCGGTACCTCCTCGAGGCGGGCGGCAAGCGCGTGCGCCCGATGCTCACCCTCCTGGCCGCGTCGCTGGGCCGTGGCAACACGCCGCAGGTCCTGCTGGGCGCGCAGGCGATCGAGATCACCCATCTCGCATCGCTCTACCACGACGACGTCATGGACGAGGCGGAGAAGCGCCGCGGCGTCCCGTCGGCGCAGACCGTGTGGGGCAACAACGTGGCCATCCTGACGGGCGATCTGCTCTTCGCCCGCGCGAACCAGCTGATGGTCGAGCTCGGCGACAAGGCGATCCGGCTCCAGGCCGACACGTTCGAGCGGCTCGTCCTCGGGCAGCTGCACGAGACGGTCGGCCCGACCGACGGCGAGGACCCGGTCGAGCACTACCTGTCCGTCCTGGCCGACAAGACCGGGTCCCTGATCGCCGCGGCGGGCCGCACGGGAGTCGCGTTCTCGGAGGCTCCGGAGGAGTACGAGGAGGCCATGCGCGTCTTCGGCGAGAAGATCGGCGTCGCCTTCCAGATCGTCGACGACGTCATCGACCTCTCTCCCCAGCCGGAGGAGACCGGCAAGAACCCCGGCACGGACATCCGCGCCGGCGTGTCGACGCTGCCGATCCTGCGCCTGCGCGAGCGCGCCTCCTCGGACAGGGACGCCGCGGCTCTCCTCGCCCGCATCGAGAGCTATGTGAGCCGCTCGAACGACGCCATCGCGCACACGGAGGAGCAGAGCGCCGACATCTCGGACGCCATCGCTCAGCTGCGCGATCACGACGTCACCGCGCAGACCCTCGCCGAGGCCCACCGGTGGGCCGACGAGGCCGTCGCCGCCCTCGCTCCGCTGCCCGACGGCTCCGTCCGCAAGGCGCTGACGCGCTTCGCCGACACCGTCGTCGAGCGCAACGGCTGACCCCGATCGTCGCGGCGCGCCCTGCGCCGCAGGAATGAGACCGGTTGTGCGCTGCGGCGCCCCGGCAGGAGGAACGCAATGACCAAGCTCAGGCTGGCCATCGTCGGCGCGGGTCCCGCGGGCATCTACGCCGCCGACCTCATGATCAAGGCCGAGAAGAAGTACGACGTCTCGATCGATCTGTTCGAGCACCTGCCCGCGCCCTACGGCCTGGTCCGCTACGGCGTGGCGCCCGATCACCCGCGCATCAAGGGGATCATCACCGCGCTGCGGGAGGTGCTCGACCGGGGCGACATCCGCATCTTCGGCAACGTGCACTTCGGGACCGACATCACGCTCGAGGATCTCAAGCGGCACTACCACGCCGTGATCTTCGCGACCGGCGCCGTCCGGGACGCTCCGCTCGACGTCCCGGGTGTCGAGCTCGAGGGCTCCTACGGTGCGGCCGACTTCGTCAGCTGGTTCGACGGCCACCCCGACGTGTCGCGCACCTGGCCGCTGGAGGCGTCCTCCGTCGCCGTCATCGGCAACGGCAACGTGGCGCTCGACGTCTCGCGGATGCTGGCGAAGCACGCCGAGGACCTCCTGCCCACCGAGGTCCCGCCGAACGTCTACGAGGGGCTGAAGGCGTCTCCTGTCACCGACGTGCACGTCTTCGGGCGCCGCGGTCCCGCTCAGGTGAAGTTCACGCCGCTGGAGCTGCGCGAGCTGGGCGAGCTGCGCGACGTCGACATGATCGTCGCCGACGAGGACTTCGACCTCGATCCCGCTTCGGAGGCCGCCATCGCGACCAACAAGCAGGTCATGGTCATCAACCGGGTGCTCAACCAGTGGCGCACCCGTGAGGTCGGGAGCGCCTCGCGTCGTCTCCACCTGCACTTCTGGGCGAAGCCGCTCGAGTTCGTGGACGACGGATCCGGTCGGGTCGGCGCGATCCGGTACGAGCGCACCGAGCCGGACGGCGAGGGCGGAGTGCGCGGCACGGGTGAGATCCGCGAGGTCCCGGTGCAGGCCGTGTACCGCGCGGTCGGCTACTTCGGCTCGCCGCTCGACGGCCTCCCGTTCGACGAGATGCGCGGCGTGATCCCGAACCGCGAGGGCCAGGTCCTGGACGACGAGGACCAGCAGGTCCACGGCGTCTACGCGACCGGCTGGATCAAGCGCGGACCGGTGGGCCTCATCGGGCACACCAAGTCCGACGCCATGGAGACCGTCGCGCACGTGCTCAACGACCAGGCGTCCTGGTGGACGCCCGAGCACCCCGAGGAGGCGGCCGTGGTCGCCCTGCTCGAGGAGCGGGAGATCGCCTACACGGATCTCGACGGCTGGCACCGGCTGGACGAGCACGAGATGGCGCTCGGCGAGCCCGAGGGCCGTGCGCGCGTGAAGGTCGTTCCTCGCGAGGACATGATCGCGATCTCGCGGGCGGAGCCGGTCGCGCTCTGACGCGTGCTCTCCGAACGGCCCTCCGGTGCACTCCGGGGGGCCGTTCGTCGTTCCGGCGCGGACGCCGCGCACCTCCTCTAGGATTCGGGCACCGCTCTGGACGGAGACAGCATGACCACGGCCTCGCCCCACGACGTCATCCGGGTGCGCGGTGCGCGCCAGAACAACCTCCGGGGGATCGACGTCGACATCCCGAAGCGGAGGATCACCGTGTTCACCGGGGTCTCGGGCTCCGGCAAGTCGTCGCTCGTCTTCGGCACCATCGCGGCCGAGTCCCAGCGCCTCATCAACGAGACCTACTCCGCCTTCGTGCAGCAGTTCATGGGGTCGCCGGCCCGCCCGGACGTGGAGTCGCTCGACGGACTGTCGGCCACGATCGTCGTCGATCAGGAGCGGATGGGGTCGAACGGCCGGTCCACGGTCGGCACGGCGACCGACGCGTACACGATGCTACGGATCCTCTTCAGCCGGCTCGGCGACCCGCACGCGGGCACGAGCGGTGCGTTCTCCTTCAACCTGCCGGAGGGGATGTGCCCGCGGTGCGAGGGGACGGGCCGGGTGTCGAGCATCGACCTCGACGCGCTGATCGACCGCTCGAAGTCGCTCGAGGGCGGCGCTCTCGATGCGATCCCCAACTTCGTCGTCGGCGGCTGGTACTGGAAGGGCCTCGCCGAGTCGGGCCTCTATCCGGCCGATGTGCCGATCGCCGATTTCACGCCCGAGCAGATGGACGCGTTCCTCCACCGTCCGGCCACGAAGATGGCCATCGCCGGGATGACGATGACCTACGAGGGCCTCCTGGTGAAGGTCACCCGCCTCTACCTGGCGAAGGAGGCGGCCCAGCCCCACATCCGCGCCTTCGCCGAGCGGGTGGCGACCTTCGCCGCCTGTCCCGAGTGCGGAGGCGGCCGGCTCACCCGGGCGGCGCTGGAGTCGCGCATCGGGGGCCGGAACATCGCCGAGTGCGCCGCGCTGCAGGCGACCGACCTCGCCGCGTGGCTCCGCGGACTGCAGGCGCCGTCCGTCGCTCCGATCGTCGAGACCCTCCTCGGGACGCTCGACGCCCTCGTCCAGGTCGGCCTCGGCTACCTGTCGCTCGATCGGGAGTCGGGCACCCTCTCGGGCGGTGAGGCGCAGCGGGTCAAGATGGTGCGGCATCTGGGGTCGAGCCTCACGGACGTCACGTACGTCTTCGACGAGCCGACGGCGGGTCTGCATCCGCACGACGTCTCGCGGATGATCGAG
Organism: Rathayibacter sp. AY1B4; assembly: GCF_002932815.1. NCBI lineage: Bacteria > Bacillati > Actinomycetota > Actinomycetes > Micrococcales > Microbacteriaceae > Rathayibacter > Rathayibacter sp. AY1B4. The sequence goes on from NZ_PSWN01000004.1 coordinate 156,039, forward strand.
CTGCTGCGGCGCCTGCGGGACAAGGGCAACACCGTCCTGGTGGTCGAGCACAAGCCGGAGATCATCGAGATCGCCGATCACGTGGTCGACCTCGGTCCGAGGGCCGGCGCGCACGGCGGCGAGCTGCGGTTCGAGGGGACGGTGGCGCAGCTGCGCACGTCGGACACCCTGACGGGCCGTCATCTCGGTCACCGCGTCCCGCTGAAGGAGGCCGTGCGCCGTCCGACCGGGGCGGTGGAGATCCGCGGGGCCTCCACGCACAACCTCCGCGGCGTCGACGTGGACGTCCCGCTGGGCGTGCTGACCGTCGTCACCGGAGTCGCCGGCTCGGGCAAGTCGTCGCTCCTGCACGGCTCGCTCGCGGGTCGGCCGGGTGTGGTGGTGGCCGACCAGTCGCCGATCCGCGGGTCGCGGCGCAGCAATCCGGCGACCTACACCGGGGTCCTCGACGCGATCCGGGCGGCCTTCGCGAAGGCGAACGGTGTGAGACCGGCGCTCTTCAGCGCGAACTCGGCAGGCGCCTGCCCCGTCTGCAAGGGGGCCGGGATGATCTTCACCGAGCTGGGCCCCGCCGCGACGGTCTCGTCGGTCTGCGAGGAGTGCGACGGCAAGCGGTTCACCGCTGAGGTGCTCGAGTACCGCCTCCGCGGGAGGAACATCCACGAGGTGCTCTCGATGCCGATCGTCGACGCCGCGGAGTTCTTCGCGAGCGGACCGGCGCACACGGTGCTCGCCCGTCTCGTCGACGTCGGTCTCGGCTACCTCACGCTCGGACAGCCGTTGAACACGCTGTCCGGGGGCGAGCGTCAGCGCCTCAAGCTCGCGATCAACATGGCCTCGTCCGGATCCGTCTACCTGCTCGACGAGCCGACCACGGGCCTGCACCTCGCGGACGTCGACACGCTGCTCGGACTGCTCGACCGGCTGGTCGACTCCGGGAACTCGGTCGTGGTGATCGAGCACCACCGCGCCCTGATGGCGCACGCGGACTGGATCATCGACGTGGGGCCCGGAGCCGGGCACGACGGAGGGACCATCGTCTTCGAGGGGACTCCGGTCGGGCTCGCCGCGGCGGACACGCTGACCGGACGCGCCCTCGCCGAGTACGCGCGCTGACGCGTCCGCAGCCGCGACGCTCGCGCGTCAGCGCGAGAACGGGCCGGACAGGGCCGCCCACTGCAGGAGCATGATCGTCTTCGCGTCGACGATCTGCACGCCGATCTGGGTCAGCGCCTCGTCGAACGAGAGCTCGAGTACCTCGATGTCCTCGCCCTCGTCGGCGAGTCCCGCGAACGCTCCGCTGCGGGTGCCCGCGCGGTAGCGGCCGGCGTAGAAGTGCAGCTTCTCGGTGACCGAGCCGGGGCTCATGAACGCGTCGAACACGTGCTCGAGCCGGCCGACCTCGAGTCCGGTCTCCTCGGACGCTTCCCGGCGGGCGCCCTCCTCGGGCCCGTCCTCGTCCAGGAGACCGGCGGGCACTTCGAGGAGCATCCCGTCGAGGTCGCCGTTCACGTACGCGGGGTAGCGGAACTGCCGGATCAGGACGACGGTGCGCGCGTCGGCGTCGTAGAGAAGGACCGCCGCGCCGTTCCCCCGGTCGTACGTCTCGCGCTGCTCGCTCGTCCAGCTGCCGTCGCGGTGCCGGTAGTCGAAGCGGGTGGTGCGGAGGACGTACCAGTCGCTCGAGAGGAGGGTGACCTCCTTCACGACGACGTCGGGGTTCCCGACGAGGTCGAGCCCGTCCCTGTCGAGTCCGGTGCGGCCCCGCCGGTCGGGGTCGTCGATTCCGGCGGTCACGCGCGTGCTCCCGTGTGCGTCATTCCTCAGCGGAAGTTGACGAACTGGAGGTCGAGCTCGAGGTCGGCCCCGCGCAGGAGCGCCATGGTCGCCTGGAGGTCGTCGCGGCTCTTCGAGGAGACGCGGAGCTCGTCGCCCTGGATCTGCGACTTGACCGACTTCGGCGCCTCGTCGCGGATGAGCTTGTTGATCTTCTTCGCGTGCTCCTGGTCGATGCCCTCCTTGAGGGTGGCCTCGATCCGGTACTCCTTGCCGGACGCGAAAGGCTCGCCCGCGTCGAGGCTCTTGAGGCTGATGCCGCGCTTGATCAGCTTCGACTGGAAGACGTCGAGGATGGCGTTCGCCCGCTCCTCGGTGTTGGCCTTGATCAGGATCTTCTCGCCGCTCCAGGCGATCGAGGCGCCGACGTTCTTGAAGTCGTAGCGCTGCTCGACCTCCTTGTGGGCCTGGTTCAGGGCGTTGTCCGCCTCCATCTTGTCGATCTTGCTGACGACGTCGAACGTTGAATCTGCCATGGCTCCGAGTTTAGCTTTCAGGCGTGGCGGAGCCCGGCCCCAGGCGCGGCTGGTACCTCTGAGGGGTGCGCCGCCTCCCCGTTCTCGTCCTCGTCCCGCTCGCCGGCCTCCTCCTGGCCGGCTGCGGCCAGCGGCCGCCCGCGCTGACGGTCGAGGAGGGCCTGTCCACCGTCCCTCCCGCGGCGACCGCTCCCGTCGCGGCCGACCCCGTCGTGCTGGAGGATCCCGAGCAGGCCGCGGCGACGCCGGTGCGACTGCTCGCCGACGAGGCGTGGCTGGGCACGGCGTCCGAGGGGAGCGGCATCCCGCTGCGTGCGCTCACCGCCTACGCGGGCACGGCCCTCCTCACGGCGTCGGTCGACCCCGACTGCCGGTTGGACTGGGCGACCCTGGCCGGCATCGGCTACGTCGAGAGCAGGCACGGCACGATCGACGGCGGCGAGCTGGGCGAGGACGGGCGGCCGACGGAGCCGATCTACGGTCCGCGCCTGGACGGAGCGCGCTTCGACCGGGTCCCCGACAACGACGGCGGGGCTCTGGACGGCGACGCCGAGGTCGACCGGGCGATGGGTCCGCTGCAGATCATCCCGGCGACGTGGATGGCGTGGGCGTCGAGCGGATGGGATCCGCAGAACGTGGACCAGCAGGCGGTGACCGCCGCCCGGTACCTCTGCGACGCCGGCGGCGACCTCTCGACCGAGTCGGGATGGCGGGCGGCGATCGCGGCCTACAACCCGGCCGGGAGCTACGCGGGGAAGGTCGCGGAGGCGGCGTCCCGCTACGCGGCGGAGGCGGACTGAGGCCTCGCGGCACCGATTTCCGATCCGCCGGTCGCGTGGGTATCCTTGCTGAGCGCCTCCGGTTGTGAACACGCGGTCGGGTGCGCCACGGCGAGTTACCCTAGCGGCCAAAGGGATCTGACTGTAAATCAGACGGCGTAGCCTTCGGGGGTTCGAATCCCTCACTCGCCACCGAGCAGGAACACCCGGCAGACGCCCCGGCATCACGAGATGCGCGGGGCGTTCCGCATGTCGGGGGATCGCCCTTCCGGCGGAGCGCCTTTCCGGGGGAGGACCGGTCCGGCCCGCGCCGTCGCCTCAGCCCCGCGCCTCCTGCTCCAGGAACGCTGCGAGAGAGAGCGGCGGCCGTCCGGTCAGCCGCTCGACGTCGCCCGAGACGTGCTCCAGCTGTCCGGCGGCGATCGCGGAGTAGGTGCTGACCCAGGCGTCCAGCTGCCAGTCCGGTGCGTTCCAGCGGCGGCGTGACGCGTACGCCTCCTCGAGGGTCTCGTCGACGTACACGGCGGGGCGGCCCGCCGCCGTCAGGGTCGCCGCGACCTCGTCGAGGGTGAGGGCCTCGGGCCCGGTCAGCTCGTAGGCGGCTCCGCGGTGCTCGGAGGGGGAGCGGAGGACCGCGGCGGCGGCGCGGGCCACGTCCTCGCGCGCGACGACGGCGGCACGGCCCGATCCCGCGGGTCCGCGGATCGCGCCGTCGTCGCCGAGCATCGCGGGCAGGAAGTCGAGGTAGAGGTTGTCGCGGAGGAACGTCCAGCCCATGCCGGAGCGGCGGATCGCGTCCTCGGTGGCCGCGTGGTCTCGGGCGAGGGTGAAGACCGCGTCGGGTGCGGCTCCGGCGAAGGAGGTGTAGACGACGTGCTCGACACCCGCGGCGGCGGCTGCGTCGACGAACGCGAGGTGCTCGGCGCGGCGCTCCTCGTTCTCGGAGGCGGAGACCATCAGGAGGAGGCGCACGCCCTCGAGCGAGTCGCCCGCGTCGGCGAAGGAGGAGCGCACCACCTCGGCCCCGGGGAGCTCGGGCGCGCGGGACGGGTCGCGGACCAGCAGGCGGAGGGCGTGACCGGCGTCGGCGAGCTCGCGCGCGACGCGACCGCCCACGGCTCCGGTGGCTCCCGTGAGGGCGATAGGGGTGCTCATCCCCCCATGATGGGCCCGATCCCTAGGCTGGGGCCATGAGCGACAACGCCCCCCTCCTCGCCATCGCCCGCTCGATCGCCGTCGAGGCGGCGCACCTCGCCCGCCAGCGGCGGCAGGACGGTGTCGAGATCGCCGCGTCGAAGTCGTCCCCCGAGGACGTGGTGACGGCCGCGGACCGGGAGGTCGAGGAGCTGATCCGCCGGCGCCTGGCCGAGGCGCGTCCGGACGACGGCTTCCTCGGCGAGGAGTCGGGGTCGGGGGGCGGCACGAGCGGGCTGACCTGGGTCGTCGATCCGATCGACGGGACCGTCAACTACCTCTACGGCATCCCCTCCTACGCGGTCAGCATCGCTGTGGTGGAGGGGGAGCCGGATCCCGCGACCTGGACCGCGCTCGCCGGCGCGGTCGTGAACGGGGCGACGGGCGAGGTGACCACGGCCAGCCGAGGCGGGGGAGCCGAGCGGGACGGAGTCGTGCTGCAGGTCTCGGCTCCCTCCTCCCTCTCGCTCGCGCTGGTGGGCACCGGCTTCGGCTACGACGCGGGCCGCCGGATGCGTCAGGGCGCCGTGGTGCAGGAGCTCCTGGGCTCGGTCCGCGACATCCGCCGCATCGGCTCGGCGGCGCTCGACCTGTGCTCGGTGGCCACCGGGCAGCTGAACGCGTACTACGAGCGGGGCCTGAACCCGTGGGACCTCGCTGCGGGCGCCCTCATCGCCGAGGAGGCGGGCGCGCGGGTCGCGGGACTCGACGGCGCGCCCTTCGGCTCCGGCCTGCTCATCGCGGCACCGGATCCTCTCTTCGCCGAGCTGGAGGATCTGCTGCGCCGCCTGCGTGCGGACGAGGTGTAACCGCTCTCCCGGGCCGAGCCGACAAGGATTCCGTGCGCCGAGAGGCGGATCGGCGCAGGATCCCGCCGGGGCTCGCCGCGCGTCGTGCCCCGATCGCGCCTGTGCGCGGCGGCCTCTGGCCGGACCCCGCCGGCCGTGGTTATCCTTTATGAATTCGTGATGTTCGCACAGGCTGCGCTCACGGAGCCGAGCGGTGCCTCTCCCTGGAGGCCCGCTCGTCCCCTGCCCCCGACGGAAGACATCGATTTCGTGAGCCCCGATTCGCCCGCCCCCGCTGCCCCTGCATCGACCCCCGGCGAATCGACTCCACCCCTCTCCCGTCGCGAGCTCCGCGAGCGCGAGCGGGCTCTGGCCCTCGCCTCCGACGTCTCGCTGGCGAGCGGCTCCGACGACCTCCTCGCGGCTCCCACGGCGGAGCAGCTGCGCGAAGCGGAGCGCCGCGTCGCCTCGGTCCGCAGCGCCCCGGCCCCGGCCCCCGTCCCCGCACCGCGCGCGACGCCGCTCCGGCCCGTGCGCCGGGCCCGGGTCGGCGGACTCGTCGCCCTCTCCTTCGTCGCGGCCATCGTGGCGGCGACCTCTCTGCCGGCCACATCGCTCCTGACCGCGGAGGACGTGCAGGCGCAGAGCCTCTCGACCCCCTTCGGCGCCGACGCCCGCCGCGGCGCGCAGTCGTTCGTCGCCGGCGAGGTCAGCGCCGAGACGGTCGCCCGCGACGGCTTCGGCGTGCAGGAGCGCAAGACGCAGACCAACGTCGCCGACATCGTCCGCACCTCCGACACCGGCTTCACCAACGACCCGAACGCGTCCATCCAGTGGCCCTTCGCCGTCGGCGTGCCGGTGGGCGACCGCTTCGGCTACCGCAACTGCGCGGGCTGCTCGGTGAACCACGGCGGCACCGACTTCAACCCGGGCGACGGCTCGCCCATCCAGGCGATCGCCGACGGCGTCGTGCGCACGGTCATCGACGGCGAGGGCTCGCTCGGCGTGCACGTGATCGTCGACCACGAGATCGACGGGCAGCTCGTCTCGAGCGTGTACGCGCACATGCAGCACGGCTCGGCGGCCGTGTCCGAGGGCGACCCGGTGAAGGTCGGTCAGCTCCTCGGCCTGGTGGGCACGACCGGCATGTCGACCGGCCCGCACCTGCACTTCGAGATCCGCCTCGACGGCGTGACGAAGGTCGACTCCTACCTCTGGCTCAAGGCCAACGCCGGGCGCTGACCCGGCGGCGGGACGCGGGAGCCGCCGGGCGGACCCCGCGGCCCGCTACTCCGCGCGCAGCCAGACCGTGGTGTCGGCGGGCAGCGCCGGCTCGTGCAGCTCCTCCGAGGACAGCACCACGGAGCCGACGGGCAGCTCGACCGGAGCCTCGCCGAGGTTCGCGATCACCGTGACGGCTCCGTTGCGGAACGCCACGACGTCCTCCGGGTAGCCCTCGAGCCACTCGACGGCGCCGGAGCCCAGGTCCTCGGCGCGGCGCACCGCGAGCAGGGACCGGTACAGCTCGAGCGTCGAGCCCTCGACACCGCGCTGGCGGTCGCGGGCGAGCGGCGCCCAGTCGCCGGGCTGCGGCAGCCAGGAGTCGCCGGAGCCGCTGAAGCCGTACGCGGGCGCGTCCGCCTCCCACGGGATCGGCACCCGGCAGCCGTCGCGGCCGTAGCGCTCGCCGCCGGTGCGGAACCAGGTCGGGTCCTGACGCGCCGAGTCCGGCAGGTCGATCGCCTCGGGGAGCCCGAGCTCCTCGCCCTGGTAGACGTAGGCGGAGCCGGGGAGCGCGAGCATGAGGGCGGTCGCGGCACGAGCGCGGCGCAGCCCCAGGACGGGGTCGGGGAGTCCCTGCGTGCGCGGGCCGATGCCGTAGCCCTGCGGGTTGTCGGACGTCAGGGCCAGGCGGCTCGCGTGGCGCACGACGTCGTGGTTCGACAGCACCCAGGTCGACGGGGCGCCGACGGCGGCGAAGGCCTCGACGGAGGAGTCGATGATGTCGCGGAGGGCGGGTGCGCTCCACGGGGTCTCGAGGTAGGCGAAGTTGAAGGCCTGGTGCATCTCGTCGGGGCGGACCCAGCGGGCGAGCTTGGAGAGCGGCTGCACCCACGCCTCGGCGCAGAGCACGCGGTCGTCCGGGTACTCGGCGAGCAGGGAGTGCCAGTCGCGGTAGATCTCGTGGACGCCGTCCTGCGCCCAGTAGGGGGCGGTGGCGGGCTCCTCGCCGTCGGCGGGAGCGACTCCGCCCATCGACCCGCTGTCGGCGGGCGGCGTGTAGTCGGGCAGCCCCTCAGCCTTGATCATCCCGTGCGCCACGTCGACGCGGAAGCCGTCGACGCCGCGGTCGAGCCAGAATCGGAGGACCTCCCGGAAGCGCTCGCGCACCCACTCGTTCGTCCAGTCGAAGTCGGGCTGCGAGGTGTCGAAGAGGTGCAGGTACCACTGGCCGGCCGAGCCGTCGGGCTCCATGACGCGGGTCCACGCGGGGCCGCCGAAGACCGACTCCCAGTTGTTCGGGGGCAGCTCGCCCGACTCGCCCCGGCCGTCGCGGAACAGGTAGCGCGCCCGCTCGGCGCTGCCCGCGGGAGCGGCGAGCGCCTCCTGGAACCAGCGGTGGGCGCTGGAGGAGTGGTTGGGGACGAGGTCGACGATGATCCGGATGCCCAGGGCGTGAGCGCGGGCGAGCATCGCGTCGAAGTCGGCGAGGGTGCCGAAGAGCGGATCGACGTCGCAGTAGTCGGCGACGTCGTAGCCCGCGTCCTTCTGCGGCGAGGTCATGAAGGGCGAGAGCCAGATCGCGTCGACGCCGAGCTCGGCGAGGCTCTCGAGGCGCGAGGCGATGCCGGGCAGGTCGCCGATGCCGTCGCCGTCCGCGTCCGCGAAGGAGCGCGGGTAGATCTGGTAGATGACGGCGGTGCGCCACCACTCGGCTCCCCGGCGGTGCTCGGCCTCGGAGTCGGGGCCGGGGGAGTTCTCGGGCGCGCCGGAGAGAGCGGAGTCCAGGGTCATGGGGTCGAGTTTATCGGGCGGCTCAGGGGCGCCGGGGGCACGCCCTCCGCCGTCCCGTACAGTCGACGGGTGATCGATGAGACGCCGGACGAGGCCCGAGCCCGACGCCGACGGGCGCTGCTGTGGGTGGTGCCGCTGCTGGTGCTGCTGGTCGGCGGCCTGGTCGCCGTCACCCTCGCGATCGGCGGATTCGCGCTGCGCAGCATGACCGGCGCCTCCGCCGTGCAGCTCGTCCTCGTCGCCTAGGCGGTCGCGGCCGGGCTGTCCTCGTCCTCGGGCGGGGGCGCGGAGGAGGTGCGCGCCCGCTCCTCGGACGCGTGCGCGGTCTCGGGCCCGGTCGCGCGGGTTTGCTCGTCGGCGCGGGTGACCGCCTCCGCGAGCTCGTCGGCGACGAGGTACCCGGGAGAGACGGCCTCGGCCCGGTAGGCCGCCCGGCCGACCATGTGCGCCGAGACGGGCACGGTCAGCAGCTGGAAGCCGATCACCAGCACGATGGTCCCCGCGGCGGCGAAGCCGGGGTTCCGGATGGCGACCGCGAGCATCACGCAGATCAGTCCGAGCACCTGCGGCTTCGTGCCCGCGTGCATCCGGGAGAGCAGGTCGTCGAACCGCATCAGGCCGATCGCGGCCAGCAGCGAGAGCAGGGCGCCGACCAGCAGCAGCACAGCGGTGAGCACGTCGAAGAACAGGTCCACGTCAGTCCTCCTCGCGGTTGGCCATGAACTTGGCGACGCTGATCGACCCGAAGACGGCGAACAGCGCGAGCCCGAGCGCGACGGGCAGGGTCCGCGCGTGGTGATTGACCGCCATCTCGGCGCCGATCCCGCAGATGATCGTCGCGACGAGCACGTCGGCCGCGACGACCCGGTCGAGCACGGACGGACCGCGGAGGATCCGCACGAGCGCGAGCAGGCAGGCGGCGCCGAAGACCGGCACCAGGATCCAGATCAGCCAGTCGATCACCGGACCACCCCCGATCCGGCCTCGATCGGCCGATTCACGCGCTGCACGTCCTCGCGGGAGCCGATGGCCCGGACGATGCGCGCTTCCGTCCGGAGGACCGTCCGGCGCACCTCGTCGATCCGCTCGCCCTCGTCGTGGGTCACGCCGAGCACGTGCAGGTAGAGGACGTTCAGCTGCGGGTCCACGTCGATCACCAGGGAGCCGGGGACGAGCGAGACGGCCTCCGTCGTCCAGACGAGCATCCCCTCGGAGCGGCTGCGCAGGTGCACGGCGACGATGGCGTTGTGCACCGGGACGGGCAGGGTCAGGATCTGCCAGGACACCCGCACCGAGGCCACCGCGATGTCGGCCAGCAGGCGCAGGAGGAAGAGGAGCACGAACCACGGGTTGATGCGGTTCGAGAACTCGACCGGCGGCAGGTAGAACACCCGGGTGATCAGCAGGGCGACCAGGAAGCCGGTGACGATCGACAGCACCGAGACGTCGTCCCAGAGCAGCACCCAGATCCCGACGAGGGTCACGAACATCGCGACGCGGTTCCAGATGTCGACGCGGCGGCGGGGGCTCATCGCGGCCCCTCCTCTCCGAAGGACGAGTCGCGGTAGACGGTCGCGATGTAGGTCGCGGGGTCGGCGACCGCGCTCGCCGCTCGCTCGCTCGCGTCGTAGAGGGGACCGGCGCCGACGGTCAGCACGACGCCGACGACGACCATCCCCGCGGTGGCGAGCACCATCATCGGCGGCGAGTGGCGGGTGCGGATGCTGCCCGTGTCGTGGGGGTCCTCCTGCAGCTGGTCGATCAGGGGCGACTCGTAGCCGGGCACCTCCTCCTGGCGGCGCCAGAACACCATGTTCCAGACGCGCGCGACGGCGTAGAGGGTCAGGAGCGAGGTCACGGCTCCGGCGGCGATGACGGCCCAGATCAGCCACGAGGGCTGGTCGACGGCCGACTCCGTGCCGGCGACGAAGAGCCCCACCTTGCCGAGGAAGCCGGTGAACGGCGGGATCCCGCCGAGGTTCATCGCGGGGATGAAGTAGAGCAGCGCCAGCAGCGGCGAGGCCTTGAGCAGCCCGCCGAGGCGCAGGATCGAGGTGGTGCCGCCGACGCGCTCGATCAGGCCGGTCGCGAGGAACAGCGTCGTCTGCACCGTGATGTGGTGGATGACGTAGAAGATCGTCGCCGCGTAGCCGGCCGGGGTGCCCACGGCGATCCCGAAGACCATGTAGCCGATGTGCGAGACCAGCGTGAAGGACAGCATCCGCTTGATGTCGGCCTGCGCGACCGCACCGAGGATGCCGACGATCAGCGTCAGCAGCGCCACCACCAGCAGCACTTCGCTCAGCCTCCCTCCCGGGAAGAGCAGGGTCTCGGTGCGGATCAGCGCGTACACGCCGACCTTGGTGAGGAGTCCGGCGAAGACGGCGGTGACCGGCGCCGGAGCCGTGGGGTACGAGTCCGGGAGCCAGAACGACAGGGGGAACACGGCCGCCTTGATCCCGAAGCCGAGCAGCAGCACCACGTGGAGCACCAGCTGCACGTCGGCGGGGAGCTCGGCGATGCGGATCGAGAGCTGCGCCATGTTGACCGTGCCGGTGGCGCCGTAGAGCAGGCCGATGGCCGAGAGGAAGAACACGCTCGAGACCAGGCTGACGACCACGTAGGTCGTGCCGGCGCGGATCCGCGGCGCGGTGCCGCCCAGGGTGATCAGCACGTAGCTTGCGGCCAGCAGGATCTCGAAGCCGACGTAGAGGTTGAACAGGTCGCCCGCGACGAAGGCGTTGAGGATGCCCGCCGAGAGGATCAGGTAGGTCGGGTGGAAGATCGTGACCGGCGTCTCGCGGTTGCCGTCGACGAGGCCCTGGCCGACCGAGAACAGCAGGACGCCCAGCAGGGTGATCGAGGTGATGACGAGCATCAGCGCGGCGAGCGGATCGACGACCAGCACGATGCCCCACGGCGGCTCCCAGCCGCCCACGTAGACGGCGCTGCCGCCTCCGTCGCCGGTGAGGACCAGCACGAGCATCACCGAGGAGATCACCAGAACGCTCGAGAGCGTCACGATGTTCACGGTGATCTGCGCGCGCCGGTGGCGTCCGAGGATCAGCGCGACGGCCGCTCCCAGGAGGGGGAGGGTGACGACGAGCGGGATCAGGGCATTCATCGGTCCTCCTTCCTGTCGTCGGTCATGGCGCTCTCCCCGTGCTTGGCGGCGGTGCCCTCGTCGCTGGACTCGAGCAGGACGTCGAGCGCCCGGTCGTCGGCGGTGGTCTGGGCCGAGATGCCCGCCGCGTCCTCGCGGACGGAGGCGTCGGTCTCGTCGTCCTCCACCTGGTCGGCGTTGGCGAGGCGCCAGCGCCGGTAGATCATCGCGAGGAGGAAGGCGGACACCCCGAAGGTGATCACGATCGCGGTGAGGATCAGCGCCTGCGGCAGCGGGTCGGCCATCTCGGCGGCGATCTGCTCGTAGGAGCGCCCGTCGTCGGTGACGAACGGCGCGATGCCCGAGCGGCCGGCCATCAGCAGGATGAGGATGTTGGTCGCGTTCCCGACGAGCAGGAACCCGATCAGGATGCGGGTGAGGCTGCGCTCGAGCATCTGGTAGACGCCCGCCGCGTACATCACCGCCATCACGACGACGAGGACGAGGGTGATGCTCATGCGCCGTCCCCCCTGCCCGGTCCGCCGACGACCGTGGAGCCGGTGGGCAGCGAGGTCTCGAGCCCGTCGACCGTGCCCTGGCCGGGGCCGGGGGTGCTGTCCGTCGAGTGCGTGACGCCGTCGCCCGAGGGGGAGCCCTGCTCGGCCTCCTCGCCGTGGCGGTCGACCTCGCCGCCGAGGCTGCGGAGGATGTCGAGGGCGAGGCCGATCACGATCAGGTACACCCCGATGTCGAAGAGGGTGGACGTGCCCAGGTGGAGCTCGCCCAGCACCGGCACCTCGAGGTCGAGCCAGCTCGACTCGAGGACCTCGAGGCCGAAGGCGAGGGAGGAGACGGCGGTGCCGACGGCGAAGAAGAGGCCGAGTCCGAGGACCTTGCCCGCGTCGATCGGCGCGGCCTCGCCGAGCTCGAAGCGGCCGCCGGCGAGGTAGCGCGCGACGAGGGCGAGACCGGCGAGCAGGCCGCCCGCGAAGCCTCCGCCCGGGGTGTTGTGTCCGGTGAAGAGCAGGTAGACCGACACGATCATCGCGGGGTGGAAGAGCAGGCGCACCAGCACCTCGAGCACGATCGAGCGGTTCTCCGGCCGGAGCGTGCGCCCGGCGACGAGCCAGGAGCCGCGGTCGCCGTCGCGCTCGGCGTCGGCGGAGGAGGCGGTCAGGTCCATCGCGCGCTCGCGGCGGTCGTCGGCGCTCTGCGACTCGAGGCGGGGAGCGCCTCCGGCCCGGCTGGAGAGGAAGATCAGGCTCGCGACGCCGGTGGCGACCACGACGAGGACCGAGATCTCGCCCATCGTGTCCCAGGCGCGGATGTCGACGAGCAGGACGTTGACGATGTTGCGGCCCTTGCCCTCCTCGTAGGCGAGGCGGGGCAGCTCGGCCGAGATCGGCGTCGCGGTCCGGGCGCCGAGGGCGATGGTGGCGGCGAGGGCCATGACTGCTCCGACCGCGATGCCGATGACGGCGCGCAGGCGCTTGCGCATCGGCTGGTGCTTCGCGGCGATGCGGGTCGGGAGGCGGCGCAGCACCAGGACGAAGACCACGAGGGTCACCGTCTCGATCAGCGCCTGGGTGAGGGCGAGGTCCGGTGCACCCTGCAGGGCGAAGAGGGCCACCATCCCGTAGCCGGTGGCGCCGGCCAGCAGCACGGCGGCGACGCGGTTGCGGGCGATCGCGCACAGCACCGCCGCGAGGATCATCACGGCCGCGACCGCGAGCTGGCCCGGGCTGTCCCAGAAGACGAGATCGCCCGGCCAGGTGCGGTTGAGGGCGGCCGCACCGCCGACGCCGAGGACGAAGACCGCGAAGATCACCGTCAGGTAGCGGGGGAGCGAGCCGCGCTGGACGGACTCGGTGACCGTGCTGGCGACGCGGTCGAGCCAGCGGACGGTGGCCCAGTAGCCCTCGGCGGAGTCGATCCGGTTGGGCAGCATCGACTGGGCGCGCGCGACGGCGACGCGCTTGGCGAAGAGCAGGAGTCCCACGGCGATCACGAGGGCGCTGAGTGCCAGCGCGGGCTCGAAGCCGTGCCAGAGCGCGAGGTGGTAGCCGCCGTGGTCGGAGGCCTCCGCGGCGGCGGCGAGCTCCGGGTCGGCGTCCGGGGCGGCGTAGGGGAGGGTGTCCGCGTAGACGGCGACGAGCGGGTCGAGCACGGAGGCGGCGATCCCGCCGATCATGCTGGCGGCGGCCAGCAGCACCGGGGCGGCGGTGAAGGTCCACGGCTCGGCGTGCAGGTGCGTGTCCTCGAGCCCCTTCTTCCGGGCGAAGGCGCCCCAGAAGAAGCGCGCGGAGTAGGCCACGGTGAGGATCGAGCCGAGGACGAGGCCGACCAGCGCGACCCAGGCCCAGAACGAGCCCTGCTCGATCGCCGAGATCAGGCTCGTGAACACGGCCTCCTTGGCGACGAAGCCCAGCAGCGGCGGGATGCCCGCCATCGACAGCACGCCGACGAGGGCGGCGCCCGCGAGCACCGGCGCCTGCCGTCCCAGGCCGCTGAGCTTGCGGAGGTCGCGCGTGCCGGCGCGGTGGTCGACGATGCCGACGGTGAGGAAGAGCAGCGCCTTGAAGAGGGCGTGGGCGACGAGCAGGGTCAGTCCGGCCAGCGCGGCGTCGCGCGAGCCGAAGCCGACGGCGACGGTCAGGAAGCCGAGCTGGCTGACGGTGCCGTAGGCCAGCACGAGCTTGAGGTCGTACTGCCGGAGCGAGCGCCAGCCGCCGACGAGCATGGTCCAGACTCCGACGCTCACCACCACGGGCAGCCAGACGGAGTCGTCGGCGAAGCCCGGCGCGAGGCGCGCGACGAGGTAGATGCCCGCCTTCACCATCGCGGCGGCGTGCAGGTAGGCGCTGACCGGCGTGGGAGCGGCCATCGCGGCCGGCAGCCAGAAGTGGAACGGCACCAGGGCGGACTTCGAGAACGCGCCGAGCAGCACCAGCACCAGCGCCGTCGACACGATCGGGCCGGAGGGGGCGGCGGCGACGATCCCGGAGAGGCTGGTGGTACCGGCCTGCACGATCAGGACGATGATCCCGACCAGCATCGCCAGCCCGCCGAGAGTCGTGACCAGGAGCGCCTGGAGACCGGCACCCCGGCTCTCCTTGCGCCCGCTGTAGTGGCCGATGAGGAGATAGGAGAGGACGCTCGTCGCCTCCCAGAAGACGAAGAGGATGATCACGTCGTCGGCCGTGACCAGCCCGTACATCACTCCGGCGAACGCGGACAGGAGCGCTGCGAACCGGCCCAGCGAGGGCTCGTCGCGGCTGAAGTACGTCGCGCAGTAGGCGAGGACCAGCGCGCCGACTCCGCTGACCACGAGGGCGAGGACGATCGAGAGCGCGTCCAGGCGGAAGGAGAGGGCGATGTCGAGCGCGGGGATCCACGGCACGGACTCGCGGATCTCGCCGCCGTCGAGGATCGTCGGCAGGGCGGTCGCGGTCGCGACGAAGCTCGCGGCCGGGATCAGCGCCAGCGCGTAGAACGTCTTCGGCCCGAACCGGTCCACCAGCCAGGGGGTCACCACGGCGATCGCGAACGAGATCACGAGGATGAGGAGCATCACATGTTCCTCCCAAGGTGTACCCAGCGCATAAGTCGGTCAAGAATATCGGAGCGCCCTCTCGCGGAACCTGAGTGCGCGGAGGCTTGACGGCCCCGTCGTGATCCGCCAGGGCTCTACCGTGGGGAGCATGGCCCGCTCGCTCCTCCCCGACCAGCTCTGCCGACTCCGCGTCCACGACCTCGCGTCGGGGGAGTCGACGACCGTCTTCGAGTCCGACTCCGTCCTCGTGGAGGCGCCGAACTGGACTCCGGACGGCTCCGCCCTGATCGTGAACGGCGACGGCGGCCTCTTCCGGCTGCCGCTCGAGGGGGCGCCTGTGCTCGAGCCGATCCCGCTCGACGGAGTGCCGGCCGAGCTCAACAACGACCACGTGCTCGCCCCGTCCGGCGGGCTCGCCTACGTCTCGGCGCGCGACGGGCACCTCTACGCGGTCGAGCTCGACGGCTCCGCCCCCGCCCGCCGCCTGACCGCCGAGCGCGAGGGCGCGCGCTTCAAGCACTACCTGCACGGCGTCTCGCCCGACGGCGCGACCCTCGCGCTGATCGGCGGCGGCGACGCCTCCGGGCGGTGGCGGACCGACGTCTACACGATGCCGGCCGGAGGAGGCGCGCTCACCGCCCTGACCGACGACGAGCCGGCCGACGACGGCGTCGACGTCTCGGCCGACGGCCGCACCCTCGTCTTCAACTCCGAGCGGGCCGGAGGAGGTGCGCAGCTGTTCCGGATCGGCCTCGACGGCTCCGCGCTCTCCCGCCTGGTCGAGTCGGACACGGTCGACTGGTTCCCGCACGAGTCGCCCGACGGCGCTCACCTGCTCTATCTCGCCTATCCGGAGGGGACGGCCGGGCACCCCGAGAACGTCGACGTCGAGCTGCGGCTGCTCGACCTCCCCGGGCGCTCGACGCTCGAGCCCGGCCGCGTGCTGGAGCGCCTCCACGGCGGGCAGGGGACGATCAACGTCTCCGGCTGGGCGCCGGACTCGACGCGCTTCGCCTACGCCGACTACCCGCGGCGCTGAGAGCCTGAGTCCTTGCCGCGCATGCGCGTGAGGGGGATCGATCACGGCGGGGAGCGGGTCTTGAATCGGGAGATGACCATCGACAGCGCAGCATCCTCCTCCGTCACCCGCTCGCCGCTCGGCGACTCCGGCATCGACGTCTTCCCGCTCTCGCTCGGCGGCAACGTCTTCGGCTGGACCGCGGGCCGGCAGACCTCCTTCGATGTCCTCGACGGCTACACGGCCGCGGGCGGCGACTTCATCGACACCGCCGACGCCTACTCCGCCTGGGTCCCGGGCAACACGGGCGGCGAGTCCGAGACGATCATCGGCGAGTGGCTCGCGCAGCGCTCGGGGGACCGGGACGACGTGGTGATCGCGACGAAGGCGGGCCGCCACCCGCAGTTCACCGGCCTCGCGCCCGACACCGTGCGTGCGGCCGCCCGCGCCTCCCTCGAGCGCCTCGCGACCGACCGGATCGACCTCTACTACGCCCACTTCGACGACGAGGCCGTGCCGATGGCCGACATCGCCGCCGTGTTCTCCGAGCTCGTGGACCAGGGCCTCGTCCGCGCGATCGGAGTGTCGAACTTCAGCGCCGAGCGCGTCGCGGAGTGGCTGCGCATCGCGGGCGAGGAGGGCCTGCACTCGCCCGTCGCGCTGCAGCCGCACTACAACCTCGTGGAGCGCGGGATCGAGGCCGACCTGCTGCCCCTCGCCCGCGAGGCGGGGCTGGCCGTCGTCCCCTACTCCGCCCTGGCGTCGGGATTCCTGACCGGCAAGTACCGCGACGGATCGACGCCCGAGGGTCCGCGCGCCGACGGCGCCTCCCGCTACCTCGACGGCCGTGGCCGCCGGGTGCTGGCGGTGCTCGACGTGGCGGCGGAGGCGCACGGCGCCGAGGTGGCGACGGTGGCGCTCGCGTGGCTCCGCTCGCAGCCCGGAGTGGTCGCGCCGATCGCCAGCGCCCGCGTGATGGAGCAGCTGCCGGCGCTGATCGCCTCGGCCTCCCTCGAGCTGAGCGCGGAGGAGCTCGCCGCGCTCGACGAGGCGAGCCGGGCGTAGCCGCAGACGGGCGGCCGCGGGGGCGCGTCCCCCGCGGTCATCGACGCTCCGCGGAGGTGCTATCGTCTAACGGTGCCAAATCGCGGGCACGCCCCGAGAGGGGCTGTCAGACCCGCAGGTGCGCCCCCTTAGCTCATTGGTAGAGCACTTCCTTGGTAAGGAAGAGGTAGTGGGTCCGATTCCCACAGGGGGCTCCGTTCCCCGCAGGCCAGACCTGCGAAGAACGCGCGGCGGGGTAGCTCAGGTGGTTAGAGCACACGGCTCATAATCGTGGTGTCGCGGGTTCAAGTCCCGCTCCCGCTACAGCGAGAAGGCCCCGGTTCGCGCGTCGAACCGGGGCCTTCGGCGTTCCCGGGCGAGGTCCTGCCCGCGGGAGAGGTCTCAGACCGCGCAGCCCGCGAAGAGCACGTCGTCCGAGGAGACCAGGTCCTCCAGGCTCAGCAGGCGGTCGAGGTCGTGGCCGGCGGCCAGGGCGTTCGCGCGCTCCGGTGCGGTCTGGGGGGCGAGGCGCCCCTCCATGACCCCGCCGAGGGCGCGGACGGCGCACGCGGCGACCACTCCCTCCGGGGTTCCGCCGATGCCGAGGACGAGGTCGACGCGGCCCGCGGGATCGGCCGCCTCGATCGCGACCGACACGTCGCCCTCGCCGGGCAGCTCGAGCGCGACCCCGGCCGCGCGCAGAGCCTTGATGAGCCCGGAGTGACGCGGCTTGTCGAGCACGACGACGACCAGCTCCGCGACGGGCTTCCCGAGCGCCGCCGCCAGCCGTGCGGCGTTCTCGGCGGGAGGGAGGTCGAGCGAGACGGCGCCCCGGCCCGCTCCGGAGCAGACCAGCTTGTCCATGTAGAAGACGTCGCGCGGGTCGAACAGCGTGCCTCGCGGGGCCAGCGCGATCACGCTCACCGAGCCGGGGAGCCCCTCCGCCGTGAGCCGGGTCCCGTCGAGCGGATCGACCGCCACGTCGCAGGAGGGAGCGGAGGCGCGGCCGAGGCGCTCGCCGTTCGCGAGCATCGGGGCCTCGTCCTTCTCGCCCTCGCCGATCACGACGACGCCGTCGAACGGAGCGTCGGCCAGCACGGCGCGCATCGCCGCGACCGACGCCTCGTCCGCCGCGACCTTGTCGCCGCGCCCGTACCAGCCGCGCGCCGCCTCGGCCGCCGCGCGCACGGCGGCGGCCACCGCCTCCTGCAGCTCGGCCGGGTAGGCGGGCGATGCGATCAGCCGCAGGCCGCTCATGCGCGCGCGGGCTGAGCGGTCGCGGTGCGGACCAGCCGCTCCAGGGTGCGCAGGCCGTCGGAGGAGAGCACCGACTCCAGGTGCCCCTGCACCGACGCGACGTGCTCGCCGCGCAGGGCGTTGACCACTCCCGTCTCCGGATCGACCGACACCTCGAGCCCCAGCCGGGGCGTGCGCGCGACGCCGGGGGCGACGGAGGAGAAGGTGTTGTAGAAGCCGATCGCGGCGTCCTCGCCGAACACGTCCACCGCCAGGCGCACGCCCTGGCGGGGCGCGGGCAGCGGCTCGACCGGGAGGCCCGCCAGCAGTGAGAGCATCTGGTGGCTGAGGCAGACGGCGAGCATCGGCCGCTCCGCCTCGAGGCGGGTGGTCATCAGCGAGCGCAGGTGCGCGATCCGCGGGTCGGAGTCGTCGCGGGGGTCGCCCGGGCCGGGGCCGAAGACGACGAGGTCGTCGCTCAGCACGTCGGCGACCTCCGACCAGCGCTCGACCCGGGCGTCCATCCCGAGGTGGCGCAGCTGGTGGGCGAGCATCGTCGTGAACTGGTCCTCGTTGTCGACGATCAGCGCGGTGTGCCCGGCGAGGCCGGCGATGTGCTCGGGCGCCTGGGGCCGGAGCCAGAACGAGGCGAGCCGCTCGTTGCGCGCCTCGAGCGCCTCCTGCACGCCCGGCTGCGCGTTCAAGTCGATGGCCGGCGGCACCTCGCGGTGCGGCAGCAGGCCGAGGGCGGAGAGGACGCCCGACGCCTTCGCCCGCGTCTCGGCGACCTCGCCCTCGGGGGTGGAGTGGCGCACGAGCGTCGCGCCGGCCGGCACGGTGAGGCGGCCGTCCGCGCGGAGGTAGGCGGTGCGGATGAGGATGGGGGCGTCGACCGTGTAGCCGTGCTCCTCCGGCTCGAAGAGGGCGAGCACGCCGGAGTAGTAGCCGCGCGGCTCCTTCTCGTACTCGGCGATCACGGCGCACGCGTTCTCCATCGGCGAGCCGGTGACCGTGGGCGCGAACATCGTCAGCCGCAGGACCTCGCGCACGTCGAGTCCGGTGCGGCCCTCGAGCAGGTACTCGGTGTGGCTGAGCCGCGACATCTGCTTGAGGAACGGCCCGAGGATGCGGCCGCCGTCCGGGCAGACCGCGCTCATCATCTTCATCTCCTCGTCCACGACCATGAAGAGCTCCTCGCTCTCCTTGACGTCGGCGAGGAACGCGAGCACCTCCTCCCCGGTGGGTCCGGCCGCGGGGTGGCGGAAGGTGCCGCTGATCGGGTTCATCATGGCGACGCCGTCGCGCACCGAGACGTGGCGCTCGGGGGTCGCGCCGACGGCGGTGACCGTCTGCGCGCCGTCGACGCCGGGGGTGTGGATCGCGAAGGTCCAGTACGCGCCGGACTCGTCGGTGAGCAGGCGGCGGAACCAGGCCAGGACCGCCTCGACGGGCGGCGCGTCGGTCTGCGCGACGAAGGCGCGGTTGATGACGAAGTTGGCGCCCTCGCCGCGGCCGATCTCGTCCTCGATCACCCGGCGGACGATGTCGGCGTACTCGTCGTCCGGCACGTCGAAGCCGCGCTCCTCGACCGGGATCTCCCGCTCGGGCAGGAGCCGCAGCACCTCGGCCAGGGGGACGCTCTCGCGCTCGCGCACCACGAGGTTGCGCAGCGGGGCTCCGTCGTCCTTCGCCGCGAAGCCGCGCTCGCGCACCTGCCGGTAGGGCACGAGGGTCAGCACGTCGTCGCCGTCGAGCGGGATGTCGGCCAGGCCCTCGACGTCGAGCACGTCGCCCGTGAACACGTCGACGGCGTCGCGGCCCTGGCGGAGGACCACCGCGAACGGCAGCGTCCCGTCGGAGGCGAGGATGCGGGAGAGGAGCGAGGTCATCGTGGTCCTTGTATCGGGTCGTGCCCCACCCGGGCCCTGACATGCAGAACGACCGCCCGGAGGAGGCGGTCGCGTGCGAGGGGTCTGCGCGTCGGTCCGCCTAGGAGGCGGGCCACCAGGGGCTTCGGATCGACGTGCGCACGCGGCGAGTCTAGGGGAGAGCCGGGCGGCGGCCAAGCGGTGTCAGGCGGCCGGCCGCTCGGTCGGCTCGCCCCGCAGGGTCCGGAGCAGGAGGGTCGCGCCGGCCGTCGCGGCGGGGGTGGCGACGACCGCGCCCCCGGGGACGAGGAACGCCAGGTAGACGGCGATGCCGAAGCCGAGCGAGACCGCGCGGTGCTCGCCGAGGAGGCGGCGGCGGTCGCGGAGGGAGAGCCCCCGGGCGTCGCCCGCGAACCCGGTCAGCTCGAGCGCGAGGGCCCTCCCGCCGACCAGGGCGCCGGCGACGAGGCCGACGATCGAGCCGACCAGCGGCACCAGGCCCAGCAGCACCAGGACCACGCCGATCCCGAGGGAGGTGGCGACCAGCACGGCGGAGTCGCGGAGGCCGCGGCCGACCCCCTGCCAGAAGGTGCTCTCGCGCTCGTCGGGCACGCCGCCGAGGTCGTCCTCGACCCGCCGCCAGATCCGCTCGTAGAAGGGGTCGCCGACCAGCAGGGTCACCGCGGCGAAGAGGACCACGCCGAGGGCGAGCACGGCGCCGACCACCGCGATCGAGAGCACCAGGCGGACGGTGGCGGCCGTGCCCTCGTCCCAGCCGCCGGCGAACGGGGTGAGCGCGGTCACCGCGTCCTGCACCCGCGTGAGCACCAGGACCAGCACGCCGACGAAGACCAGGCCGACGATCAGGGGCGGGATCGCGCCGAGGAGCATCGCCCGCGGCGAGCGGACCCAGGTGCGGAAGCCGCGGAGGAAGAGCCGGGCACCGAGGCCGAGATCGCGGAGGACACTCATCCCCCGATCCTCGCAGGTGGGTCCGGCCCGGCGGTCCGGTAGAACACCCGACCGTGCGGGGTGCGGAGCCTCAGACCCGCTCGAACGGAGCGAGCAGCCCCGCCATCGCCTTCGTCCGCGGCGCCGCGTACTCGTCGCGTCGCGAGGTGCTGACGCCCATCGCGACGAGCCCCTCCACCAGGCGCACCGCCGAGGCGACGCCGTCGATCACGGGCACGCCCAGCTCCCGTGAGAGGTCGCGGCACAGGTCGGCCATGCCCGCGCAGCCCAGCACGATCGAGTCGGACCCGTCGACGGCCAGCGCTTCGGCGCACTCCGCCAGGATCGCGCGGCGGGCGTCGGAGCGGGGGTCGTCGAGTTCGAGCACGGGGATGTCGCAGGCGCGCACCTGACGGCAGGCGTCGCCGAACCCGGCGCGGCGGGCGATGTCCCAGGCGCGGCCGCTCGTGCGCGAGAGCGTGGTGACCACGCTGAAGCCCCGGCCGACGAGCGCGGCCATGTGCATGGCGGCCTCGGCGATCCCCACGACCGGGCCGCTCGCGATCTCGCGCGCGGCGTCGACGCCCGGGTCGCCGAAGCACGCGATGACCGCGCCGTCGCTGCCGGCCGCCTCCGCCCGGGCGATCTCGTGCAGGACGCCGGGCACGGCGAGCGCCTCGTCGTAGTGGCTCTCGATCGACGCCGGACCCATCGGCGGGGTGACGGCCGTGATCTCGGTGCCGAGCGAGGCGACGGAGCGGGCAGCCGCGCCGATCGCCGCGGTCATCGCGGTGCTGGTGTTCGGGTTGACGACGGTGATGCGCATGGTGGTTCCTCGGTTCGGGTGCCGGGAGGGGGAGGGACCCGCCCGGCCGCCGGTCCGCGGGATGCGGAGCGGCCGGAGCGGATCCCTCCTCCGTGCCGGCCGGATCAGACGGTCGAGCCGTCGCTGACGTGCTCGAGGTCCTCGTCGAGGCGCCCGATCCGCGGCGCGCGCCGCTCGAGCACGGCCATCGCGACGAATCCGAGCCCGCAGCCGAGGAACCAGCTGTAGTCGCCGAGCCAGGTGAACTCCGCGCCTCCCGCCTCCGCGATCCAGCGCGGCACGAGCACCGAGGCGACGGAGGGGACTCCGCCGATCACGGTCGCCCAGACGGCGTTGGGGTTGAAGCCGCGCGAGAACCAGTAGCGGCCCTTCTCGCTCATCGTGTACAGGTCGTCCACCCAGACGCGCTGGCGGCTGATCAGGTAGTAGCCCGCGATGAGGACGCCGAACAGCGGTCCGATCAGCGCGCCGAGGATGCCGAGCGTGTAGTGGATGGCGGTGTCGTTCGAGTACCAGTTCCACGGGGTGAGCAGCACCGAGCCGACGGCGGCGATCATGCCGCCCATCCGCCAGCTGATCTTCTTCGGGTTGACGTTCGAGAAGTCGAACGCGGGGGAGATGAAGTTGGCGACGATGTTGATGCCGATCGTCGCGATGACGAACGTGAGCCCGCCGAGGAGCACGGCGAACCAGGTGTCGATCCGCTCGACGGTCTCGATCGGGTCGGTGATCAGCTCGCCGAAGACCGGCACGGTCGCCGAGGCGGTGATCACGGTGAGGAGGGAGAAGAAGAGGAAGTTGATCGGGAGGCCGAGCAGGTTGCCGCGCTTCACGGCGCCGTAGCTGCGGGCGTACCGGGAGAAGTCGCCGAAGTTGAGCATCGGGCCCGAGAAGTAGGAGACGACCAGGGCGACGGCCGAGATCATCACCGGCACCGCGGCGGCGAGGTCGAGCGGCTCGCCGGAGCCGAGGGTGAGAGAGATGTTCTCCCAGCCCGCCTGCGACACCAGGTAGACGGCCAGCACCAGCATCACCACGTAGACCGCCGGTCCCGCCCAGTCGATGAAGCGGCGGATCGACTCCATGCCCCTCCAGAACAGCGCGGCCTGCGCGACCCAGAGGATCGCGTAGGAGAGGTAGCCCAGAGCCGAGAGGCCGAGGAACGACGCCTCGGGCGTGTTCAGGGCGGCCATGCCCGGGAAGAACTTGAGGAAGACGATGTTCAGCGACTGCGCCGCCAGGTAGGTCTGCACGCCGTACCAGGCGATCGCGATCAGTCCGCGGATGATCGCCGGGATGTTCGCGCCGCGGATGCCGAAGATCGCGCGGTTGATGACGGGGTAGGGCACGCCGGTGACCTGGCTGGGCTTGGCGACGAGGTTGCAGAAGACCTGCACGATCACGATGCCCACCACCAGGGCGACGAGGACCTGCCAGCCGGCCAGGCCCAGCGCGAAGAGCGAGCCCGCGGTCACGTACCCGCCGACGCTGTGCACGTCCGACATCCAGAACGCGAAGATGTTGTAGCTCGACCAGCGCTGCTTCCGGAGCGGGGCGAGGTCCTCGTTGGAGAGGCGGTCGTCGTAGCCGGCGCTCGCCGCGGCGGCGGGATCCGGATCGACGGGGGGAGCGGTGACTCGGGGTGCGGTGGCGCGGTCGGACATGGGTGGATCCACCTCTCGGGCGGTCGTGCGCAGAGCGGCACGGAGCGGATGTGTCAGGGTGGTCGGGACGTCCGGCCGAGGAGGCGGGGCGTCGCGGAGAGCGTTCCGAGTGAAGTGATCACTTCACGCGGGCCACGCTACGAGTCGGGAGGCCGCCGCTCGTTTCGGCTCCGTTACGGCTGTGTGACGATCCGCGAGAGGGGACGGGCCATGCCCTCCGACGACACCGCGCCCGACGAGGCGGCCGCCCGGGCGATCGCGGACGGGGCCGGGCTCGGCGCAAGACTGCGGGAGCTGCGGCTCTCGGCGGGCCTGTCGCTGAAGGCCCTCGCCGGGCGACTCGGCATCTCCGTGAGCGCCGTCTCGCAGATCGAGCGCGGAGCCATGCAGCCCTCGGTCGGCCGGCTGATCGCCCTCGTGGACGCGCTGGGGGTCCCGCTGTCCGCCGTGTTCGACCAGGGCGCGTCGGCGCCGGTCGAGACCGCGGTCGTCCGGGCGCGCGAGTCGGCGCCCGTGGCGCTCGAGGGCGGAGTGCTGTTCCGCCGTCTGGCGCCGCGTCCGCTGGACGCCGTCGACTTCTTCGAGTCGACCTACCCGCCGGGCTCGACCTCGACGGCGCACCGGCAGCTGCTCCGCCACGACGGGTTCGAGATGGGGACGGTGACGCTCGGAGAGCTGACGGTCGAGTTCGAGGACGAGTCGGTCGTCCTCGGGCCGGGCGACGCCATCACGTTCCCGTGCGAGCGGCCGCACCGCATGGTCAACACGGGCTCGACCACGGCGATCGCGACCTGGCTGATCGTCCACCGCTGACACCGCGCCGGTGCTTCGTGCCGGACCCCTGGCGGCACCACCTGCGTATGGGACCCTGGTCCTCGCTCCTCCACAACGGGCGGACGACCGTCTCCTGTCCACACCCCGGTCGGGATCGGGGCGCGGCGGGCCCTCGGTGTCGGTACCGCCTGGTGAGCTGGTCTCCTCGACCGAGGGGTGCGGAACGTGGAGGAGCGGATGGACGGCAGGAACGACGAGGGGTGCCCGCGCTGGTGCGCGGGCGAGCACGACGAGCTGGTCGCGGCGGGGGAGCGGCTGCACCGCTCCGCGGCGAGCTCGCTCCCGGTGGTGCTCTGGGCGGGCCGAGACGGGGCCGCGGGCGCGACGGTGCACGTCTCCCTGTGCCGCCCGGGGGAGTCGGGGGAGGACAGGCTCCGCCTGGAGGCCGACGGGCTCGGCGAGGTCGACCTCGATCTCAGCTCGGGGTCGCGGCTGGCCGGCGCGGTGCTCCGGCTACTCGGCGCTGCGTGAGGTGCGCGGCGGGTCGGGCGGCAGGAGGTCCGTCAGCTCGATCTCGAGCGCCTCGCAGAGCGCGAGGAGGGTGTGCAGCGTGGGGTTCGCGGGCGAGCCGGGCTTCGACTCGCCCTTCTCGAACTTCTGGTAGGTGTAGCCCGCGAGCCCGGCCGCGTGGGCGATCCGCTCCTGGCTGGCGCCCTTGGCGATGCGGGCCCGGTGCATGTTGGTGCCGAGCTCGCGGGCGTAGGTCGCCCAGTCGCGCTCGGGAGTGGGTGTCGACATGCCCGCCAGCTTCGGAGAAGTTCGGCCGCGGGTCAGCCATACACGGATGGGAAATTCCCGGTGGTCATACCCGGGTGGCCACCGGTGGCGCCTCCGGAGCCCCGAGGGCCCCGCGACGGCAGCGCCTAGTATGGCCGGGTGCCAGTGAACCCCGAACTCGTCGGGCGCGTCTTCGCGCCCACGGAGCCCTATCAGGTGGGGCGCGAGAAGGTGCGCGAGTTCGCCCGCGCCGTCTCCGCGACCTCCCCCCTGCACCACGACGTCGAAGCCGCCCGCGCCGCTGGGCACCCCGACCTCGTCGCTCCGCCCACCTTCGCCGTCGTCGTGCAGGAGTTCACGCTCCAGCAGCTGCTCGCCGAGCCCGACGGCGGGATCGACTTCAGCCGCGTCGTGCACGGAGACCAGCGCTTCGTGCTGTCCCGTCCGGTCGTCGCCGGCGACGAGCTGACCGCGACCCTCTCGGTCGCCGCCATCAAGAAGCTCGGCGCCCACTCGATGGTCACCACCGAGTCCCGCATGGTCGACGCGAGCGGCGAGCACGTCGTCACCGCGATCTCGACCCTCGTGGTCAGGGGAGACGAATGAGCACCGCACTGCCCGCTCTCGCCGAGCTGAGCGTCGGCCAGGTCGTCGCCGAGAGCCGCTTCCCGATCGACCGCGGCACCCTGGTGCGCTACGCGGGCGCCTCGGGCGACTTCAACCCCATCCACTACCGCGACGACGTCGCCGCCGAGGTCGGCCTGCCCGGCGTGCTCGCGCACGGCATGCTCACGATGGGCACCGCGGTGCAGGTCGTCGTCGACTGGGTCGGCGACCCCGGACGCGTGGTCGACTACCAGGTGCGCTTCACCCGCCCCGTCGTGGTGGACCCGCGCGACGGCGCCGCGATCGACGTGGTCGCCAGGATCGGCGCTGTGAACGCCGAGGAGGGCTGGGTCCGCGTCGACCTCGCCGTCTCGGTCGAGGGCCAGTCCGTCCTCGGCAAGGCCCAGGCGCGGGTCCGACTCGCGTGACCTCCGCGCCGCTGCTCTCCGCCCTGACCACCCTCCGCGTCGGCGGACCCGCCGAGCGCCTCGTCGAGCCCGCCACCGAGGCGGAGCTGGTCGAGACGCTCGTCGGCCTGTGGTCGGACGACGAGCCGTGGCTGCTGCTCGGCGGCGGCTCCAACCTCCTCGTGGGCGACGACGGGGTCGAGGGCACGGTCGTGCGCGTGCGCACCACCGGCGTCGAGCGGCTCCCCTCCGACGAGCCGGGGCGCGTGCTCCTGCGGGTCCAGGCGGGCGAGTCGTGGGACGGCCTCGTCGCGACGACCGTGGAGCGCGGCTGGGCGGGCCTCGAAGCCCTCAGCGGCATCCCCGGCACGGTCGGTGCGTCGCCGGTGCAGAACATCGGCGCCTACGGCCAGGAGCTCTCGGACACGCTGGTCGCGGTCGACTTCCTCGACGAGGGCGCCCGCGAGCCCGTCCGGCTGACGGCGGAGGAGCTGCAGTTCGCCTACCGCACCTCCGTGATCAAGCAGGGCCGCCGAGGCGCGGTGCTGGCCGTCGAGTTCGCGCTCGAGGAGGTCGGCGCCGAGGGCGACGGCACTCCCGTCGCCTACGGTCAGCTGGCGTCGGCGCTCGGAGTCGCTCTCGGCGACCGCGTGCCGCTCGCGCGGGTGCGCGAGACCGTGCTGGCGCTGCGCGCGGGCAAGGGCATGGTCCTCGATCCGGAGGACCCGGACACCGCGAGCGCCGGCTCCTTCTTCACCAACCCCCTCGTCACGAGCGCGTTCGCCGACTCCCTGCCGCCCGAGGCGCCGCGCTGGCCGGTCGAGCCGACGGCGGAGGCGCCCGTCATCACTCCGCTCGCCGCGGTCGAGGCAGGAGCGCCCGTCGGGCTGCCCGTGCCTCCCCGCGCCGACGGCCTGGTGAAGCTCAGCGCCGCGTGGCTGATCGAGCACGCCGGCGTCTCGCGCGGTTTCGCCCTGCCCGGCTCGCGGGCCGCCGTGTCGAGCAAGCACACCCTCGCCCTGACCAACCGCGGAGGAGCGACGGCTGAGCAGGTCGCCGAGCTCGCCCGGTACGTCCAGGGCCGCGTCCTGGCGGAGTTCGGCGTGCTGCTGCACCCCGAGCCCGTGGTGGTCGGCACCGCGGTCTGAGTCCGCGCGGTCTGCGCCCGCAGGCGCCGCGCTCCCGGGGACGAGCGCCCTCCGGCCGCGGCCTCCTCCGGCTCAGCTGTCGCGGCGGATCCAGCGGAAGCCGAAGCGGCAGGCGACGAGCCCCACGACGAGCCAGATCCCGAGCACCAGCGCGACGCCGCCGAGGTCCCACGACCCGTTCACCTCCGCCTCCTCGAACCCGCTCGGCAGGAACACGGCGCGCATGCCCTGCGCGATCCACTTGAGCGGGAAGACGCTCGCCGTGTTCTGCAGCCAGTCAGGCAGCGTCGTGAACGACAGGTACGACCCCGAGATGAACTGCAGCACGAGCAGCGGCGGCACGATCACGGCGGTCGCGCTCTTGCCCGAGCGGGGCAGCGCGGAGACGGCGATGCCGAGGATGGCCGACGTCGCGACTCCTGCCAGGTAGACCCAGGCGAAGGTCGCCCAGCGCCCGCTGTCGGTGGGCAGCTCGACCGAGAACACCGTCGCCGCGACCAGGAGCAGCAGGGCCGTCTGCGCGAGGCTCGTCACGAGCACCTGGCCGAACTTGCCGATGAAGTAGCTGAAGACCGGCAGCGGGGCTCCCGCGAGCCGCTTGAGCGTGCCGTCGCCGCGCTCGACCGCGATGTCGACCCCCAGGTTCTGCACGCCCGAGAGCAGGATCCCGGCCGCGGCCAGGCCCGGCACGTAGTACTCCGCCATCGGGATGCCCGGGTCCTGCGGGTTCGCCTGCATCACCGCGGTGTCGCCGAACGCGACCGAGAAGATCGTCAGGAGCAGCACCGGGAAGAGGAAGGTGAAGAACACCTGGTCCGGAGCGCGGAAGTACGAGCGGATCTCGTAGCGGGCGCGGGCGAGTCCGAGGCGGACGGTGCGTCCCGGGCCGGTGGAGAGGGTGCGGGGGCGGGTGGCGACGGCGGTCACGCGGGCTCTCCGATCAGGTCGACCGCGTCGCGGTCCTCGCGGATGAGGTCGAGGTAGATGTCCTCGAGGCTGGGGCGGACGACCTCGAGGGCCGTCGGCTCCCCGATCCGGGAGTGCAGCTCGGCGACGGTCCGGGCGGGCTCGGTGGTGCGCAGCCGGTGCAGCACGCCGTCCTCGCGCCACTGCACGATCGGGACGCGCGCCTCGTCCCCTCCGATCGCGCTCATCGGGCCGATGGCCAGGAGCCGCCCGCCGGAGATCACGGCGGCGCGGTCGCCCAGGCGGGCGGCCTCGTCGAGGTAGTGGGTGGTGAGCAGGATGGTCGTGCCCTCGCTCTTGAGCAGAGCGATCAGGTCCCAGAAGGAGTGGCGGGCCTCGGGGTCGAAGCCCGTGGTGGGCTCGTCGAGGAACACCAGCTCGGGACGGCCGATGATGCCGAGGGCGACGTCGACACGGCGGCGCTGGCCGCCGGAGAGGCGCCCGATGCGCGAGCGGGCCTTGGACGTCAGCCCGACGGCCTCGATGGTCTCGTCGACGTCGCGCGGTCGCGGATAGAGGCTGGCGAAGTGCGCGATCTGCTCGCGCACCGTCGCGTTGCCGGACTCGCCGCTGGACTGCAGGACGATCCCCAGACGCGCCTTCCACGCCAGGTCGCCGTGGCGCGGGTCGACCCCGAGCACCGACACCTCGCCGCCGGAGCGGTCGCGGTAGCCCTCGAGGATCTCGATGGTCGTCGACTTCCCGGCGCCGTTGGGGCCGAGGAGCGCGAAGGTCTCGCCCCGGTGGATGTCGAAGGAGACTCCCGCGACCGCCGGAGCGCCCCCGTAGTCCTTCCGCAGGTCGCGGACTCGGACGGCGTGGTCTTCGCTCATCGTCACAGCGTGCCCTGTCGCACCCCTCCGGCGACAGTGATCCCCGATTTCCGCCTCCCTCTTGCCCTCCCCGCCCCGAGATGCCACGCACCCCTCACCTGTCGGACAGGCCCGTCGCAGTACCCGCCGTCACCGTGCGGCACGGCCAAGCGGCGATCCGCGTGTCAGCGGATCGTCCGCGGGACGCGTCCCGCTCTCTGCAACGCACCCCGACGTCGAGCCGACCGCGGCCGATCGACGACGCAGGAGGAGAGAGGCTAAACGGTGCCGAAGAGCCGCTGCAAGCGGCGCACGCCCTCGAGGAGCGCGTCGTCGCCGAGGGCGTAGGACAGGCGGAGGTAGCCGCTCGGTCCGAAGGCCTCGCCGGGGACGGTGGCGACCTCGGCCTGCTCGAGGATGAGGTCGGCGAGCTCGAGGGAGGTCGTCGGGGTGGTGCCGTTCCACTCTCGGTTCAGCAGCCCGTTCACGTCGGGGTAGACGTAGAACGCGCCGCCGGGGGTCGGGCACTCGATCCCGTCGATCGAGTTCAGCTCGGCGACGATGGTGCGGCGGCGGCGGTCGAAGGCCAGGCGCATCTCCTCGGCCGGCTCCTGCGGGCCGGTGAGGGCGGCGATCGCGGCGCGCTGCGAGATGTTCGAGACGTTGCTCGAGAGGTGCGACTGGAGGTTCGAGGCGCCCTTGATCGCGTCGGCCGGGCCGACCATCCATCCGACGCGCCAGCCGGTCATCGCGTAGGTCTTCGCGACGCCGTTGACGAGGATCGTCCGGTCGCGCAGGGCCGGCACCGCCTCGACGATCGAGGTCGCGTGCTCGAGCGGGCTCGCGTCGTCCTGGTCGCCGGTGGAGTAGACGAGGTTCTGGTAGATCTCGTCGGCGATGATCCAGAGGCCGTGCTCCTCGGCCCACTCGCCGATCTCGCGGGTCTGCTCGGCCGAGTAGACGGCGCCGGTGGGGTTGGAGGGGGAGACGAACAGGAGCACCTTGGTGCGCTCGGTGCGCGCTGCCTCCAGCTGCTCGACCGTGACCAGGTAGCCCTGGTCGGCGCCCGCGAACACGTCCACCTGCACGCCGCCGGCGAGCTTGATCGCCTCGGGGTAGGTGGTCCAGTACGGGGTCGGCACCAGCACCTCGTCGCCGTCGTCGAGGAGGGTCTGGAAGGCCTGGTAGACGGCCTGCTTGCCGCCGTTGGTGACCACGACCTGCGAGGGGTCGACGGCCCATCCGGAGTCGCGCGCCGTCTTCTCCGCGATGGCCGCGCGGAGGTCGGGGAGGCCCGCCGCGGGGGTGTAGCGGTAGTTCCCCGGGTCGAGCACGGCGGCCGAGGCGGCCTCGACGATGTGCTCGGGAGTGAGGAAGTCGGGCTCGCCGGCGGCGTAGGACACGACCGGTCGGCCCTGGGCCTGGAGGGCCTTCGCCTTGGCGTCGACCTTCAGAGTGGCGGACTCGGCGATGGCGGCGATGCGGGCGGAGATGCGCGTGGTGGAGGACACGACGGCCAGCGTATCCTGCGCGCGCACGGGGCTCCGAGGCCCCCCGCCGCTCGGCTGGACACGCCCTGCGGGTCCACGTACACTCGTCCGAGGTAGTCGATCTCTGCCCTCATCCACAGCGCCCGCGAGGGTCGCGGCGGACGGGCGGCGGGTCGGTCTCCTCCTCGGATGCTCGCAACGGCATCCATAGGGCGGTGGCTCAATTGGTAGAGCAGCGGTCTCCAAAACCGCAGGTTGCAGGTTCGAGCCCTGTCCGCCCTGCACATCGATGCCCGTCGCACGCGGTCCCCGCGACGCTGCGGTCATCGGTCCAGGGCCGCCCATGACGGGCGGTCGGCCACACCGGAGGTTCCGGTGCGGGAAAGGTGCGTGCAGGTGGCCGGGAAAGCAGTCGACGAGCCGAGCGAGGACGTCGTCGCGATCGCCAATCAGCAGCGAGCCGCGCGGCGCAACCCGTTCGCGCGCATCGCCCTCTTCATCCGGCAGGTCATCGCCGAGCTGAAGAAGGTCGTGACGCCCACCCGCAAGGAGCTGGGCAACTACGTCGTGGTCGTGCTGATCTTCGTCGTCATCATGATGGCGCTGGTGTCCTTCCTCGACTGGGTCTTCGCCCTGGCCGTGACGTACGTGTTCGGCACACCCGCCGCCTGACCCGAGAGCATCCGGGCCGCGCGAGCGGAGGGTGCCGGCGACAGCGGGACGCGCCCCGAGGGGCGCGACCGATCGATCGAGAGAGAGTTGTGACGAGTGTCTGACAGAAACCGCGACGACGTCGACTGGGCGACGGCTGCCGAGCAGTCGTCGGAGGTCGAGGAGGAGCAGGAGGGCGACGTCCAGTCGCAGGCTGAGGACGCCGTCGAGCCCGCCGAGCAGGGTGCGCTGAGCATCATCGACGAGAACGAGTCCGAGGACGACCTCGCCTCCGACCTCGAGGCCGCGCTGGACGCCATCGGCTCCGTCGACGACCCCGAGGCCGACTCCGCGGTCGACGAGGCCGCGCACATCGACACCGTCGAGGAGGCCGAAGCGGCCCTCGAGGCCGTCGAGGACGAGGCCGAGGTCGCCGCCGAGGACGCCGAGTCCGCCGGTGAGGACCTCGCCGACATCGACCCGTACGAGGCCTTCCGCACCGAGCTGCGCGGCAAGCCGGGCAAGTGGTACGTCATCCACTCCTACGCCGGCTTCGAGAAGCGCGTGAAGTCCAACATCGAGAACCGCAAGGTCTCGCTCGAGGCCGAGGACTACATCTTCGAGGTCCAGGTCCCGATGGAGGACGTGGTCGAGATCAAGAACGGCCAGCGCAAGATGGTCACCCGCGTGCGCATCCCCGGCTACGTGCTGGTGCGCATGGACCTCAACGAGGACTCGTGGTCGGTCGTCCGCCACACGCCGGGCGTCACCGGCTTCGTGGGCAACGCCCACAACCCGACCCCGCTGCGCTTCGAGGAGGCCTTCACGATGCTGAAGAGCCTCGTCGAGATCAAGGACGTCGCCCCCTCGAAGACCTCCGGTGCCAAGGGCCAGAAGCAGGCCCAGCGCGTGCTGCCCGCCGAGGTCGACTTCGAGATCGGCGAGACCATCACCATCAAGGAGGGCTCGTTCGCGGGTCTTCCCGGCTCGATCAGCGAGATCAAGCCCGAGAGCGGCAAGCTCACCGTGCTCGTCTCGCTCTTCGAGCGCGAGACCCCGGTCGAGCTGTCGTTCGACCAGGTCACCAAGCTCTGACGCGTCGCCTCCGCGCCGCGTGAACGCCCCCTCCGCACGTCGGAGGGGGCGTTCGCCGTTCCGGGCGGCGCTCCCTCCGGCACCGCCCCACGCGCACCCGGGCGTCGGCCCCTCCTCCGCCCTGTCGGGGGTGGCCCCGCTCGTGTAAGCTCGTACGGGTTTTCGTGTCGGCGCCCGCCTCTGTGCGCGCCGGACGACCCTCCTCCACCGCGATCCGGCACCGTCGGATGCGCGGGAGAGCGGCCGGGAGCCCCCGACCGCTCGAACCCTGAGAAAAGGAATCAGAATGGCCCCCAAGAAGAAGGTCACCGGCCTGATCAAGCTCCAGATCAAGGCCGGCGCGGCCAACCCCGCGCCCCCGATCGGTCCGGCGCTCGGTCAGCACGGCGTCAACATCATGGAGTTCTGCAAGGCGTACAACGCGCAGACCGAGTCGCAGCGCGGCAACGTCATCCCCGTCGAGATCACCGTCTACGAGGACCGCTCGTTCACCTTCGTGCTGAAGACCCCGCCCGCGGCGGAGCTCATCAAGAAGGCCGCCGGCGTCGCCAAGGGCTCCTCGACCCCGCACACCGTGAAGGTCGCGAAGCTCACCCAGGCGCAGGTCCGCGAGATCGCCGAGGCGAAGCAGGTCGACCTGAACGCCAACGACATCGACGCCGCCGCGAAGATCATCGCCGGCACCGCCCGCTCGATGGGCATCACGGTCGAGTAGCGCGACGGCTGCTCGACGGCGGGAGCGACGCGCCCACCGGCGCGGACCCACCGCGGAAGCCTCGAGAACCCGACGGCGGCCCCTCAGCGGGGTCGCGCCCGGTCCGGAAGCGCCTCCGCAGGACCTCTCCGCCTCCCGCGAGCAGCAGTCACGGCCGCGATCGCGGCACCACCAGAACTCCATCACCCCCGTGGGAGAGCCCGCCAGGCTCTAGAACCACATTCTCGTTTCAAGGAGAAACAACATGGCACAGAAGTCGAAGGCCTACCGGGCCGCCGCGGCCAAGCTCGAAGAGGGCAAGTTCTACACGGCCGACGAGGCCGTCGCGCTCGCCCGCGAGACCGGTTCCGCCAAGTTCAACAGCACCGTCGAGGTCGCCCTCAAGCTCGGTGTCGACCCCCGCAAGGCCGACCAGATGGTCCGCGGCACGGTCATCCTGCCCCACGGCACGGGCAAGACCGCCCGCGTCATCGTGTTCGCTACCGGTCCGGCCGCCGAGGCCGCGCTTGCCGCCGGTGCCGACGAGGTCGGCGGCGCCGAGCTCATCGAGAAGGTAGCGGGCGGGTACACCTCGTTCGACTCCGCCGTCTCGACCCCGGAGCTCATGGGCCAGGTCGGCCGTCTCGGAAAGGTGCTCGGCCCCCGCGGCCTCATGCCCAACCCGAAGACCGGCACCGTGACCCCGGACGTGGCGAAGGCCGTGACCGAGATCAAGGGCGGAAAGATCGAGTTCCGCGTCGACAAGCACGCCAACGTGCACCTCGTCGTGGGCAAGGCCGCGTTCACCGAGGAGCAGCTCCAGGAGAACTTCAAGACCGCGCTCGACGAGATCCTCCGCCTCAAGCCGTCCTCCTCGAAGGGCCGCTACATCCAGAAGGCCGCCGTCTCGACGACCTTCGGCCCCGGCATCCCGCTGGACGTCAACGTCCTGGCCTGAGCCGGGCACGCACTGACGTGAGGAGGGGGTCCGCTTCGGCGGGCCCCCTCCTTCGTCGTCCCGGCATACTGGACCGGTGATCCGCCGCTCCACTCCGCCGCGCCTCCCGTGACCGTCCGCCGCGCGTCGGCCGCCGACGCCGAGGCCGTTGCCGAGCTGGCCGCCGCGACCTTCCCGCTGGCCTGCCCGCCGCACACCACCGCGGAGGCGAAGGCCGAGTTCGTCCGCATCGTGCTCTCGGTCGAGCGCTTCCGCGACCACCTCGCCGATCCGCTCCGCTCGCTCCTGGTCGACGACGACTCCGGCGCGCTGACCGGCTACGCGATGCTCGTGCGCGGGGAGCCCGCCGACGCCGACGTCGTCGCGGCGATCCGGCTGCGTCCGACCGTCGAGCTCAGCAAGTTCTACCTCCTGCCCGGCCGGCACGGCTCCGGAGCGGCGGCCGCGCTGATGGCCGCGACCCTCGAGGAGGCGCGGGCTCACGATGCCGCGGGCGTCTGGCTCGGCGTCAACGAGGAGAACGCGCGTGCTCAGCGCTTCTACTCCAAGCACGGCTTCGCGGTCGTCGGCCGCAAGCGCTTCCTCGTCGGCGACCGCTGGGAGGACGACTTCGTCCTCGAGCGCTCTCTCACCTGACCCTCCCCGCGAGACGCCACCCGGGCACGCGACGCGCTCCGCGTCGCGTACCGGAGCGGCCCCTCGCGGAGATCAGCCCTCGGAGACGGTGAGGACGATCTTGCCGCGGGTGTGGCCCGTCTCGAGCTGCTCGTGCGCCTCGCAGGCGCGGGCGAGAGGGAAGATGCCGTCGATGAAGACGCGGACGTCGCCCGACTCGAGAAGGCGCGAGACCACGCCGAGGGTCGCCCCGTCGGGAGCGACGCGGTAGGTGGAGGCGCGCACGCCCGCAGCGGCCGCCTCCTCGAAGAACCCGGGCCAGCTCCCGGTGGGCGCGTTCACGATCAGGCCCCCGGGGCGGAGGACCCTCAGCGAGCGCGAGCCCGTGTCGTCGTGGACGTTGCCGACCAGATCGATGACCACGTCGACGCCGGACAGCAGCTCGTCGAAGCGCTCGGCCGTGTGGTCGATCACCTGCGCGGCGCCGAGCTCGTGCAGCCACTGCAGGTTGCGGGTCGAGCCGGTCGCGATCACCGAGGCGCCGAAGTAGGCGGCGAACTGCACCGCGAAGTGGCCGACTCCGCCCGACCCGGCGTGAATGAGGATCCGCTGACCCTCGTGCGCCTTGGCGAGCTCGACGACCATGCCCCAGGCGGTGAGCGCCGCGAGCGGGACGCCGGCCGCTTCGACGTGGGAGAGCGTCGACGGCTTCCGCGCGATGGAGACGCTCGGCACGCTGACGTACTCCGCGTAGGAGCCCGAGTAGCGCGGCACCATGACGAAGCCGTAGACCTCGTCGCCCGGCCGCAGCGGATGCGCCGGGTAGGGGCTCGAGACGACGACGCCCGAGAAGTCGTGGCCGAGGACCGCCGGGTAGGAGGCGATCTGCGAGGCGACCCCCTGGCCCGCGCGCGTCTTCGCGTCGAGCGGGTTCACGCCGGCCGCGACCACCTTCACGGTGAACTCGGCGTTGATGGCGGAGGGTGTCGGCACGGTCGCCAGGTGCAGGGCGGAGGCGTCGCCCGGCGCGTCGATCACCGCCGCCGTCATCGTGTCGGGGAGGACGACCTCCTCCGGGATCTCGCCGATCGCGAGGCCGTGCCCGAGCGCGCTGGTGTGCATCGTCGCCTTTCCTGTCGCTGAGGCGTGCGGGTGGAGCGTGCCGAGGACGTCGCCCCCGATCCCCGCATCCGACGCCGCGACCAGTCAATCGAGGCAATGAGTCGGCGCTGTTACGGGGGTGTCACCCTCGGGAGAAGATTGGCGCGCGGAGCCGCGGGCGCCCGGTCTGGCACGATGAGGGGATGCGACGCCGACGTACCCTGCTGGTCGGCGGTGCCCTCCTTGTCCTGGCCGGGCTCGTGGTCCTCCTGGCCGCCCGGATCAGCATCGGCACCAGCCGCTGGGTCTACGTCAGCGAGATGGGCGCGCCGGACCTGCCGACGGCGGGCGCCTTCGAGGCCGCCCTTCTGCTCGTGGCGGCCGGCGGCGCGCTGATCGCCGCGGGCGCCTGGCCGGTGCGCGCCCGCCTGCTCCCCGCCCTCCGCCCGGCGGGCGCGATCCTCCTGGCGGCCGCCTGCTTCGCGCTCGCCTCGCAGGTGACCTGCACGGCGGGCTGCCCGCTGCCGGTCGGGCCGGCCTTCCGCTGGCAGGACCTCATCCACACCTCGGCCGCCGTGCTCGGCTTCGGGGCCGCCTGCGCCGCGATGCTCCAGCTGGCGACCGTGCGGGGGCGCCCTGCGGTCGCGCGGCTCTCGCTCGCCGCGGGGATCTCGGTGGCGGTCGTCGCCGGGACGGGCGGGATCCTGTCGCTCCTGCGCGTGTGGCTGCGGCTCGGCGGCACGCTCGAGTTCGTGGCGACGGCGATCGCAGTGCTCTGGCTCGCGTTCGTCGGCCTGGTGCTCGCGCTCGAGGACCTCAGCGCCGAGCGAGCCAGCCGCGGACGTGCCCGCGGATCCGGTCCTGCTGAGCGGCGAAGCCCTCGTCCCGCGACGGCACCCGCTCGCAGTCCGCATCCGGAAGAGCCCTAGCCCACGCCTCCGCGACCTCGACCGGGTGCACGGGGTCGCGCTCGGCCGCGATCACCAGGGTGCGCGCGATGACCTCGCCCAGCTCTCCGGAGTCTCGGTAGGCGGCGTTCCGCGGGATCTGGGCGAGCCGAACGGCGCGCTCGGCCGCCCGCGGGGAGCGGAACTGCAGCGTCAGCGCCTCCGCCGACGCGGGGGACACCTCGGCGGCGCGCGCGAACGGGCCCGAGGCGCGGAACATCCGCTCGCCGCGCTTCGCTCCGTGGTCGTGCAGCAGCTGCGCGATGACGGGGAACACGGTGAGGTTCTCGGGCAGCGGCTCGGCGGTGAAGGCGGGACGCACGAAGACGGCGCGGTCGATCGGCAGCACGCGTCGGACGGCGAGGCGCAGGGCGATCGCCGCGCCCATCGAGATGCCGAGCACCGTGAGCGGCTTGTGCGCGGCTCCGGCCCGCACGACCTCCTCCGTCACCTCGTCGGCCAGCGCCTCGAGGGCGAAGTCGCCGGGCGCGCCGAGCAGCTCGGAGGCGCCGTGGGCGCGGACGTCCGGAGCGATGACCTCGCTGCCGGCGGGGAGGGCGGAGCGCAGCAGCCCCAGGGGCTGGGAGCGGTCGCCGCCCAGGCCGTGCAGGAGGAGGACCGTCACCGGGCGCGCGTCCGCTCGTGCAGCTCGGCCATCAGCATCCCCGCCAGCCGCACGAGGATGTGGATCTCGTCCTCGTCGCGGTCGACCCAGCGGGAGTTCGGCTCGCCCTCGATCGGCACGAAGTCGCGGTGCTGCTCCCAGACGACGAGCGTGCGCTCGGCGCCGAGGACGTACTGCTGCCAGAAGACCTGCCGCAGGTAGTGGCGCGGGATGCTCCGCCACGGCTTCGTCGTGGTCTTGATCTCGCAGAGCTCGAGCCGGCCGTCCTCGCGGAGGCCGATGCCGTCGGGCGTGGCGAGGTGGCGCCGCTCCTGGCTCGCGTGGAAGAGGGTGCTGCTGGGCTCGATCGCGTGCTCGCTCCGCACCCAGGCGGCGATCTCGGGCTCGCGGGCGCGGCCGTGGTCGGTGAAGGCGTTGCCGCCGAAGCCGGTGCCGTAGAGCTTGTCGAGCGCGGCCCTGCCGATCGCGGCGGGGGAGGAGAGGCGGGCGACGTCGGTCGCCGTGATGCCGCGCGAGCGGGCGCGGAGCCAGGCGACGCGGTCCGAGGAGTCGGCGACGACCCTCCGGAGGTGCGGGGGCTCGGCGTCCGTGAAGACGGGCTGCGTCTCCCAGGGGAAGGAGAGCTGCAGGTCGGGCACCGATTCATTCTCTGCCCCCTGCGGCGCCCGGTCGAATCGGCACGCCGACCCGCGGCCTCTCACCGGGGCGCGACGGCCCGAGCCGGCGGCTCAGGCGTCGAGGAAGGCGTCGACGTGCGCGGGGGAGAGGAGATGGCGCCGGACCATCAGGGCGGCACCGCGGACGCCTCCGCCCTGGGCCGCGGCCTGCACGATGTCGAGCGCGCGGGTCGCCAGGGGGAGGGAGCGGCGGTAGACGACCTCGCGGACCCCGGCGAGGACCTCGTGGCTGGCCTGGGCGATGCTGCCGCCGACGACGATGACGGACGGGTTCAGGAGGTTCACGCAGGTGGCGAGCACCTCGCCGATGTCGCGGCCCGCGGCGCGCGTGAGCTCGACGGTGGTGGGGTCCCCGCCGGTCAGCAGGGTGACGACGTCGGAGGTGCTGGCGGCGTCGATCCCGGACTCGGTCAGCCGGCGGGCGATCGCCGAGCCGCTCGCGATCGCCTCGAGGTCGGCCTCGCCGCGGTCGCCGGGGACCTGCACGTGGCCCAGGTCGCCCGCGGCTCCGAGGGCTCCGCGCTGCAGGGCGCCGCCGCTGACGATCCCGGCTCCGATGCCGGTGGAGACCTTCACGTAGAGGAGGTCGTCGACGTCGGCGTAGTGGTCGGCGTGCTCGCCGAGCGCCAGCAGGTTCACGTCGTTGTCGACGAGGACGGGCACGGGGAGGCGGCGGCCGACGAACTCCGGGATGTCGAAGCGGTCCCAGCCGGGCATGATCGGCGGCTTCACCGGGCGGCCCGTCGCGTGCTCGACGGGTCCGGGGACGCCGACGCCGACTCCCGCGAGCGGGCCGGCCGCCGGAGTCCGGCCGAGCAGGGCCGCGGCGACGTCGAGGGCGTGGCCGAGGACGGCGAGGGGGCCGTCGGCGATGGCGATGCTCTCGCGGCGGCGGGCGAGGACCGTGCCGTCGAGGTCGGTCAGGGCGACGACGGCGTGCGCGGCTCCCAGGTCGACGGCGAGGAGGCTGCGCGCCCGGGGGTCGAAGGCCACGCGGGCGGCGGGACGGCCGCCGGAGGAGGGAGCGTCGTCCTGCCGGGCGACCAGGCCCGAGGCGGTGAGGACGTCGAGCTGGGCGGAGACGGCCGCGCGCGGCAGGCCCGTCTCGGCGACCACGTCGGCCCGCGTCCGGGGAGCCCCGTCGGCCAGCAGGAGCAGCA
Source organism: Rathayibacter sp. AY1B4 (assembly GCF_002932815.1). Classification (NCBI taxonomy): domain Bacteria; kingdom Bacillati; phylum Actinomycetota; class Actinomycetes; order Micrococcales; family Microbacteriaceae; genus Rathayibacter; species Rathayibacter sp. AY1B4. The sequence continues at coordinate 194,893 of NZ_PSWN01000004.1, forward strand.
GCTCGCCGACCGCGCTGACGGTGATGCGGCGGCGCGGGGACATGGCCAGAGTCAACCACAGCGCCCGTGCTTCTGTGCGGCGGGCGCCCGACTTGGCGGGCGCGCAGGGCTAGTTTTGCTTGTCCGTGAGCAAAAGTCCGCGTAGGGTTCGAGGCACACCTTCCGATGCGATCAGGAGCCCCACCGGTGGCCACACCCCCAGACCTCTCTGTCCAGCTGTACTCGGTGCGCGAGCCGCTCGCGGCCGATCTTCCCGCCACCCTCGACCGCCTCGCGGCGATCGGCTTCACCACGGTCGAGCTCTTCGGGTTCGTCGACCTGGCCGACGCCTACCGCGCGGCGCTCCCGGCCAGCGGACTGCGCGCTCCCAGCGCCCACGCGCGCCTCCTCGGCCCGCAGGGCGACGCCACCGTCGACGAGATCCTCGACACGGCCGCCTCGCTCGGCGTCGAGACCGTGATCGACCCCTTCGTCGACCCGACCCGCTGGACCACCGCGGACGACGTCGCCCGCATCGCCGACGAGCTGAACGCGCTGGTCGACTCCGCCGCCGCCCGCGGCCTGGTGCTCGGCTACCACAACCACGCCTTCGAGTTCGAGAACCGCGTCGACGGCCGCAGCGCCTTCGAGCACCTCGCGGGCCTGCTCGACCCGCGCATGGTCCTCGAGCTCGACACCTACTGGGCGGCCGTCGGCGGCGACGACCCGGTCGAGGTGCTCGGACGCCTCGGCGACCAGGTGCGCTTCCTGCACGTGAAGGACGGCCCGATCTCGACCGACACCCAGGAGCAGCTGCCCGCGGGCGAGGGCGCGATGGACGTCCCGGCGATCCTCGCCGCCGCTCCGCAGGCCCTGCCCGTGCTGGAGTTCGACGCCTACGCCGGCGACATCTTCGAGGGCCTGGAGTCGGCCCACCGCTACGTCTCGGGGCTCGGCGCATGAGCGGCACCGGCCGCGTGGGCGTCGGCGTCATCGGCGCCGGCAACATCAGCACCCAGTACCTGACCAACCTCACCGTCTTCCCCGACCTCGAGGTGCTCTTCGTCGCCGACATCGACCTCGAGCGGGCGAGGACCCAGGCCGAGGCCTTCGGCGTCCCCGCCTCCGGCACCGTCGAGGAGCTCCTCGCGCACGAGGGCGTCGAGATCGTCGTGAACCTCACGATCCCGGCCGCGCACGTCGAGGTCGCGCGCCGCGCGGTCGAGGCGGGCAAGCACGTGTGGACCGAGAAGCCCTTCTCGCTCGACCGCGACAGCGGGATCGAGCTGCTCGCGCTGGCGAAGGACAAGGGGCTGCGCGTCGCGACCGCTCCCGACACCTTCCTGGGCGCGGGCCTCCAGACGGCGCAGCGCGTGATCGAGAGCGGAGCCATCGGCACGCCGCTCTCGGCCCTCACCCTCTTCCAGGGCCCCGGCCCCGAGTCGTGGCACCCGAACCCGGAGTTCTTCTTCGCCGAGGGCGGCGGACCGCTGCTGGACATGGGCCCGTACTACATCACCACGCTCGTGCAGAACCTCGGCCCCGTCGAGAGCGTCACCGCCGTCTCGTCCCAGGCCCGCGCCACCCGCGTGGTGGGCTCCGGCCCGAAGGAGGGCACCGAGTTCCCGGTGACCATCCCGACGCACATCGGCGGGCTGCTCCGCTTCGAGTCCGGGGCCTCGGCCCAGGGCGTGTGGAGCTTCGAGTCGAGCCTGCCGCGCACCGGCTTCGTCGAGATCAACGGCTCCGAGGGCACCCTCGTCCTCCCCGACCCGAACCAGCACGACGGGGAGATCACCCTGCACCGCCGCGGGTCCGCCGAGCCGGAGGTCATCGCGGCGACCGGCTCGACCGCCTCCCGCGGCACCGGCGTGCTCGAGCTCGCCCGCGCGATCCGGGCCGACCGCCCCGAGGCCGCCTCCGGAGACCTCGCGTACCACGTCACCGACGTGATGCTCTCGCTGCTCGAGGCCGCCGAGACCGGCGAGAAGGTCCTCGTCACCAGCTCCGTGACGCCCCGCCCCGCACTGCCCGAGAGCTGGGACCCGACCGAAGCGACCCTCTCCTGATGCCCGCGCCCCTGCGCGTCGGCGTGCTCGGCGGCGGCTTCATGGCGGCCGTGCACAGCCGCGCGGCCCGCAGCGCCGGAGCGGTGCTCGCCGGAGTCGCCTCCTCCACCCCGGAGAAGGGCGAGCGGGCGGCGGCCGAGCTCGGCGTCGAGCGCGCCTACCCGGACGCCCGGGCCCTGATCGAGGACGAGAGCATCGACCTCGTGCACGTCTGCACCCCGAACGCCACGCACGCCGCACTCGCGCTCGCGGCGATCGAGGCGGGCAAGCACGTGGTCTGCGAGAAGCCGCTCGCCGCGACGCTGCGGGAGGCGGAGTCGCTCGCTGCGGCCGCGTCCTCCGCCGGCGTGGTGGCGACCGTCCCGTTCGCCTACCGCTTCCACCCGATGGTGCGCGAGGCCCGTGCCCGCGTCGCCTCCGGCGAGACCGGCCGCCTGGTCACCGTCCGCGGGAGCTACCTCCAGGACTGGCTGCTGGGCGCTTCCGACGACAACTGGCGCGTCGACCCGGCCGCCGGCGGCCGCTCGCGCGCCTTCGGCGACATCGGCTCGCACCTGGTCGACCTGCTGGAGTTCGTCACCGGCGACCGGATCGACTCGCTCGCCGCGATCACGAGCACCGTCCACGCCGAGCGCGGCGGCCGCCCGGTGAGCACCGAGGACGTGGCCGGCCTGATCGTCCGGCTCGAGGGCGGCGCCGTCGGCACGCTCCTCGTCTCGCAGGTCACCGCGGGCCACCGCAACGAGCTGGTGCTCGAGGTGTCCGGGCTGGAGGAGTCGCTGCGCTTCGAGCAGGAGCTCCCCGAGACGCTGTGGGTCGGCCGGCGCGACAGCGCCCTGCTGGTGCCGCGCGACGCCTCGATCCTCGCGCCCGATGCGGCCCGGCTCTCGATCGTGCCGAGCGGTCATCCGATGGGCTATCAGGACGCCTTCACGGCGTTCGCCCGCGACACCTACGCCGCCGTGGCGGGCGCCGACGTGGAGGGTCTGCCGACCTTCGCCGACGGCCTCCGCGCGGCGCGCATCACCGAGGCCGTGCTCGACGCGGCCGAGACAGGCGCCTGGGTGACCGTGCCCGCCGCCGACGACCGGACGGAGATCGCCGCATGAGCGACGAGAAGACCTACCCCGCCACCCACCCCGTGACGCTGTTCACCGGGCAGTGGGCCGATCTGCCCTTCGAGGAGGTCGCCCGACTCGCCGCCGAGTGGGGCTACGACGGACTCGAGATCGCGGCCTCGGGCGACCACCTCGACCTCAAGCGCGCGGACGAGGACGACGCCTACGCCGCCTCGCGCCTGGAGATCCTCGACCGCTACGGCCTCGAGGTCTTCGCCATCTCGAACCACCTCACCGGCCAGGCCGTCTGCGACGACCCGATCGACTTCCGCCACAAGGCACTCGTGCGCGACTACACCTGGGGCGACGGCGACGCGGAGGGGGTGCGGCAGCGCGCCGCCGAGGACATGAAGCGCTCGGCGCGGGTCGCCCGCAAGCTCGGCGTGGACGTGGTCGTCGGCTTCACCGGCTCGAAGATCTGGCCTTACGTGGCGCAGTTCCCGCCGGTGCCGGCCTCCGTCATCGACGAGGGGTACGAGGACTTCGCGACCCGCTGGAACCCGATCCTCGACGAGTTCGACGCGAACGGCGTGGTCTACGCGCACGAGGTGCACCCGTCCGAGATCGCCTACGACTACTGGTCGAGCGTGCGCACCCTCGAGGCGATCGGGCACCGCCCGGCCTTCGGCTTCAACTGGGACCCGTCGCACATGATGTGGCAGGACATCGACCCGGTCGGCTTCATCGTCGACTTCAAGGACCGGATCCACCACGTCGACTGCAAGGACACCCGCCTGCGCCCGAAGAACGGCCGCGCCGGCGTGCTCGGCTCGCACCTGCCGTGGGGCGACCCGCGCCGCGGCTGGGACTTCGTCTCGACGGGGCACGGCGACGTCCCGTGGGAGGACGCGTTCCGCGCGCTGGAGTCGATCGGCTACTCCGGCCCGATCTCCATCGAGTGGGAGGACGCCGGGATGGACCGCCTCCACGGCGCGAAGGAGGCCGTCGGCTTCATCCGCTCGCTGCTCTGGAGGACCCCGACCGCGTCGTTCGACGCCGCGTTCTCGAACCAGTAGCCGCGCGGCTCTCCTCGGCGGGATCCCGCTCCGGCCCGCAGCGCACGTCGCGCGCGCCGGATCGGGGTCCCGGAGGCGGGGGTGGGGTCAGTCGGCGGCCTTGGCGGCGCGCTCGGACTTGATGCGGGCCTGCTCGCGGCGGACCTCCGCGTAGCGGTTCTGCTCGACGCGCAGCCACTCGGGGACCTCGTCGAGCAGGGCCTGGATCTCGGGAGTGGTCAGCGCCTCGGTGACGCCGCCGCGGGCGAGCCCCGAGATGGAGACGTTCAGCCGGGAGGCGATGACGGAGCGGGGGTGCGGCCCCTCCTCTCGCAGCTGCACGAGCCAGGCGGGCGGGTTCGCGGCGAGCTCGTCGTACTGCTCGCGCGTGATCGCCGACTCCTGGAACTCCTCCGGGGTCGCGGGCAGGTAGACCTGCAGCTTCTTCGCCGCGGTCGCAGCCTTCATCGTCTGTGTCGCCTTGGCCATGCGGCAACCCTACCGGCGCGGCGCGGACCACCTACCCTGAGGGGATGAGCGAGCAGCCCGAGACCGTCGACCCGCAGGCCGCTCCCGAGGCGGAGGAGCGTCCGGAGGGCGGGGCGGACGCGGCGGCGGACGACGCGTCGGCCGGATCGGGTGCGGTCGGCGCCGGAGCCGGAACCGAGTCGGACGACGCCGACGGCGACTCCGACGACCTCGACTCCGACGATCTCGACTCCGAGGACAGCGACTCCGACGACGCCGACGCCGGGGACGCCGTCCCCGCCGGCCCCGTGCTCGCCGTCGCCCTCGTGCCCGGCGTCACCCCCACCAAGTGGACCCGCGTCTGGGGCCAGCGCCGCTCCGATCTCCCGCTGCGCATCACCGTCGTCGCCGAGCGCGATCAGGAGCAGGCGCTGCTCGACGGCCGCGCGCAGCTGTCGTTCGTCCGCGGCGACGTCTCCTCCTCCGCCCTCAGCTCCATCCACCTCTACGACGAGCAGCCCGTCGCCGTCGTCGGCCGCGAGCACGTCCTGGCCGCCGCGGAGGAGCTCGACGTCGCCGAGCTGGCCGGCGAGCACCTCCTCCAGGACCCGGAGGACGTGCCCGAGTGGGCCGCGGTCGCCGAGGAGATCGCGGACGGCTCGCGGCGCCCGCTGCCGCGCATGGCCGGCCTCGACGACGCGGTCGAGCAGGTCGCGGCCGGCGTGGGCGTTCTGATCGTGCCGCAGTCGGTGGCGCGCGTGCACAGCCGCAAGGACGTGATCGCTGTGCCGGTGACCGGCGTCCCCCCCTCCTCCGTCCGCCTCGCCTGGGTGACGGACGACAAGGGCGACGACGTCGAGGACTTCATCGGAGTCGTCCGAGGCCGCAGCGCGAACACCACGCGCGGCACCGCCGCGACGCCGAAGGTCGAGTCGCGGGCGAAGGCCGCCAAGGCGAAGGCACGGGAGGCGCGCGAGAAGGCGGAGAGGGCCGGCGGCGGCAAGAAGAAGCCGGCCCGCGCCAAGGCGTCCGCGCCGGCGGTGCGGCGCACCCGCAAGCCCCGCGGCCGCTGACCGTGGTCGATGACGTCGGCTGGTCGCTCCGCCCCGCGACCTCGGAGGACGCCGCGGCGATCGCCGAGCTGCGCGCGGTCGTCATGCGCCCGTCGCTCGAGACGCTCGACCGCTACGACGAGCACCGCGTGCGGCACCGCTTCCTCGACGGCTACCGGCCCGAGCTCACCCGGGTGATCGAGCTCGACGGCGCCTTCGCCGGGAGCATCGCCGCGCGGGTCGAGCCGGACGCGGTCTGGATCGAGCACTTCTACCTGGCGCCGCACGCGCAGGGACGCGGAGTCGGCGGCGCCGTCCTGCGCCGGGTGATGGCGGAGGAGGCGAGGCCGGGTCTGCCCTTCCGCCTCGACGTGCTGAAGCGCAGCGACGCCCGCCGCCTCTACGAGCGGCACGGCTTCCGGTTCGAGCGCGCTCTGGAGTGGGACGACATCCTCGTCGCGCCGCCCGTCTCCTGACCCCTGATCGGGGAGGACGACGGGGCGCGGGCCGCCGCTAGCATGAGCGCGATCCCCTCCGCCGGGTCGGCCGCAGGGCGACCTCCTCCTGGAAGCAGGCACTCCGCCGTGTCCCCGCTCGTTCTGAGGTCCGCCGCCTCCGCGGTCCTCGTCGCCGCCCTGGCGATCACCTCCAGCCCGCTCGCCTCCGCATCGGCGGCCGCGCCGTCGGCCGCCCCCGTCGCCGCCTCCGACGCGCCCCGCTCGATCGTGCTCCCCGAGGGGCAGCCGCTCTGGCAGCCCAGCGCCGAGTCCCCCCTGCCCGCCGTGCCGGACGAGGCGCCGAGCGCCGCCCGTGCGAGCGCTGCGGCGTCGATCAGCGGCCGTGTCGTGGTCGAGGAGGCCGACGGCTCGATCGCGACCACCACTCCCCGCGGCGCCCTCCTGAACGTCGAGGTCTGGTCGAGCGAGGCGGGGCTCCTCGGGAACCACTCCGTCGCCGGCGACCTCACCTTCAGCATCGACGGGCTCACCGCCGGGCAGACCTACTACCTGCTGATCAAGGACAACGCCGACCTGTACGCCGACCTCTGGTCCGGCGGCAGCGCCGTCGCCCGCAGCGCCGAGCCGCTCCAGGCCCCTGCGGCCGGCGTGCAGCTGCGCACCGCACGGCTGGGCTCGCTCGAGGGACGCCTGAGCGGCGTCGCGGGCGACCAGCGCGTCGACATCTGGTACCGCGACCCGGGAACCGACGGCTACTTCCGCACCGGCGAGCTCGACCTGATCACGGGCGGCGACAACCCGTACTCGTTCCAGCAGGTCGTCCCCGGCGACTACCTCGTCCGGGCGTCGAGCCGCGACGACGTGATCGACGACAGCTACTGGGACCACGTCCTCCGCTCGGGCGACGCGGGCGACGTGCGCGTCCCGGTGGGCGGATCGGCCGCCGGGATCGACCTCTCGCTGAGCAGCGACTACCAGCAGTACACCGGCCGCCTCGCCGGATCGGACCGCTACGCGACCTCGGTGGAGGCGACGGGCTACTTCTCCCCGGGCATCCCGGTGCTCTACGTGGCCAGCGGGGCGAACTGGCCGGATGCGCTGAGCGCCGGCCCGGCCGCCGCCGCACTCGGAGGCGCGCTCCTGCTCACCGATCCCGATCGCCTGCCTCGGGTCGTCTCCGACGAGATCCGCCGCCTCCGCCCGGAGCGGGTCGTGGTCGTCGGCAGCGAGCTGAGCGTGAGCCCCGGGGTCCTGTCCGCGATCCGCTCGATCGTCGGCGGCACCGAGCGCATCGGCGGGACGGACCGCTACGACACCTCCCGCCGGATCGTCGCGGACGCCTTCGGCGCCGGTCCCTACTCGAACATGTTCGTCGCGACCGGCACGAACTTCCCCGACGCCCTGTCGGCCGCGCCGATCGCCGGCTGGCGTGCGCAGCCCGTGCTGCTGGTCGACGGTGCGACCTCGGGCGCCGACTCCGCGACCGAGACCGCAGTGCGCGACCTGGCGCCGGAGCACGTGGAGTTCCTCGGCGGCGACCCCTCGATCCGGGACGCGTACGTGGCGGACTTCGCGCGTCGCGGCCTCGCCCCCTCGGTCTCGAGGATCGCCGGCCGCGACCGCTACGAGACCAGCGTCGAGCTGAACAGCGCCTACCCCCAGTCGCTGCTGCAGGACAGCGTCTTCCTCGCCGCGGGGTCCTCCTTCGCCGACGCCCTCTCGGGAGCGACGACGGCGGCGGCCCTGGGCTCGTCCGTGCTGCTGACCGAGCGCGACTGCGTGCACGACTCGACGCTGCGCTTCCTGGCCTCCAACTCGAAGAACTACGCGTTCCTGCTCGGCGGGGAGCCGACGCTCACCGAGGACGTGGCGAACCTCCGCAACTGCGAGTACGACTTCTGACGACGCGTGCTCCCGGGGTCCGGGGCTAGGGTTCGAGCATGCCCACGAGCGATGAGACCTGGACCCTGGCCGAGCACGACGTACCGGTGTACCGCAGCGGTGAGGGCGGCCGCGCGCTGATCCTGATCCACGAGGTCTGGGGGGTCGACGGGCACATCCGCTCGGTCGCCGACCGCTACGCGGCCGAGGGCTACAGCGTCGTCGCCCCCGAGCTCCTGGCCGACAGCGGCCTGCTCGAGCAGCTCGACGAGGAGCAGCGCGCCGACTACGACCACCCGGTGCGGCGCCTGCCGCGCCAGGTCGAGCTGCGCACCTTCTTCGCCCCCGTCTTCACTCCGGAGCACGCGACGCGCACCGTCGCGATCCTCCGCGCCCTCGTCGAGCGGCTCCTGCGCCAGGAGGGCGCGACCAGCGTCTCCGTCACCGGGTTCTGCTACGGCGGCACCTTCTCGTGGGCGCTCGCGCTGGCCGAGCCGCGGCTGGCGGCGGCCGTGCCGTTCTACGGGCACGTCACCGCGTCCGCCGAGGAGCTCGGCACGCTGCAGGTGCCGGTGCTGGCGTTCCTGGGCGATCAGGACGCTCCCCTCGTCGAGCAGGTGCCGCGCATCCGCGAGGCGACCGAGGGCAAGGACGTCGAGGTCGTCGTCTACCCGGGAGCGGGCCACGCCTTCTTCAACGACGCGAACGAGCAGACCTACCAGGCCGAGGCGGCGACCGACGCCTGGCCGCGGGCGCTCGCGTTCCTCGGAGCGCACGCGGGCTGAGCGGGCCCTCGACGGACGGCGCAGGGCACAGCGGCACTGAGCTCGCCGACGGCCTGAGTCAGCGCGGCCGGACCGGCAGCCAGCCCCGCCGAGACGCGAGCACGCCCGCCTGGAAGCGGCTCTCGGCGCCGAGCAGCTCGAAGAGACCGGCGATGTGCCGACGGCAGGTGCGCACGCTGAGGTCCAGCCGTGCCGCGAGCGCCTCGTCGGTGAGCCCGGCGGCGAGGCCCTGCAGGATCGACCGCTGCACCGCGGAGAGGGAGGGCTCCTCCTCGGCACCTGCCGCGTGCAGGGGCGCTGCGAACTCCCACGCCGCGTCGAACACGCGCGCCAGGGTCGCCGCGAGCTCGGGGGAGCGGACGACCAGGGCGGCGCGGTCGTCCTCGTCGCGGGAGCGGGCGACGATCGCGAGAGAGCGGTCGAAGACCACCAGCCGGAAGGGCAGCGTCGGGAGGGTCCGGAACCGCGCGCCCAGCGGCTCGAGCTCCGCGACCGAGCGCCGGAGGGCCGCGTTGTCGCGGCGGCGGTCGTGGTACAGCGTCCGCCTCGCGATGCCGCGCCCGAGCAGCTCGCGGTCGACGGCGTCGCTCGCCTCGTGCCGCTCCACGCTGCTGGTGCCGGGAGCGGCGATCAGCACCTCCTCCGAGGCTCCGCGCTGCAGGTCGAGGAGCAGCCGGAGGACGGTCGCCGGGTCCTCGATCACCTCCACCTGCTCCGCGGCGGCGAGGGCGCTGCGGGCGCTCCGGTAGGCGGGGACGAGGGCCATCAGCTCGCTGCGGCGGCGGGTGATCCCGGTCTGCAGCTCGAGGAGGCGCCGCTCGTCGTCGGCGATCAGCTCGGCCAGGGCGATGTCCGGTGCGGCCGTGGCGAGCGACTCCGCCCCCGCGTGCAGCGGAGCGAGCAGCCGGAGCCCGATCAGCTCGTCGCGCGCCTCGCGGAGGCCGTCGACGGTGACGCCGAGCTCGTCCGACGCGCTCTCGAGCGACCAGTCTCCGCGCACGGACGCGTGCAGGTACAGCGCGATCGCGTTCTCGCTCAGCACCGGCGGCCCCCCGTTCTCCCGACCCTCCCGAGTGTAGGAGGCGCGCACTCAGCGCCGCCGCGCGAGAACCGCGACGACGGCGAGCTCACCGGCGAGGACCAGCGCCACCGCTCCGAACACGGCCGGGCCGACCAGCGCGGCGAGCGGAGTGAGACCGGCGTTCGCGAGGAGGGGGGCGAGGAGACCGATCACGACGCCGGTGCGGCGGGCGGGGGGCTGCCGGCGGGCGACGGCGACGACGCTCAGGGAGGTCGCGGCGGCGGCCGCGAGCACGAGCACGAGGACAGCCGCGGGGTGCGGCTCCCCGAGCAGGAGCAGCGCGGCCAGCGCGGCCCAGGCGAGGGCGCCTCCGGCGGCGACGGGGCCGAGGTGCGGGGTGGCGGCGGGTGCAGTGGCGGTCATGGTCCGTCCTCTCGTCGTGGTCCTCCGAGCCTCGCGGAGGGCCGTCGGCGGCACCAGATCAGCATCCGGGCACGGCAGCATCCGGACATGCGGCGGACCCCCGGCTCCGCGCGGGGCGGAGGTTCGGGGGCCCACGGGACGCCCGGGCAGGCTCCGGCCGTGGCAGCATCCGGTCAGCCGGCCTCGCGCAGCCTCCCGCTGGCGGGGTGGAGGCTGCGCTGCCCACGGCGCGACGGCGGAGTCGTGGGTGACGTCGACTCCTGCTCCCCGGGCGCCCGCTCTTCCCGGGGCGGTGCCCGCGGTCGTAGGCTCGCGCTCATCCGCAACGGGAGGGGCCGACGATGACCGCCACGAGAGAGACGTCCGCCCCGCCCGAGCTCAAGCGCGTGCTCGGCCCCAAGCTGCTGCTGCTGTTCGTGGTCGGCGACATCCTCGGCACCGGGATCTACGCGCTCACCGGGCAGGTCGCGGCCGAGGTGGGCGGGGCCGCGTGGCTCCCCTTCGTGATCGCGTTCGTCGTCGCCACGCTCACCGCCTGCTCCTACCTGGAGCTGGTGACGAAGTACCCGCAGGCGGCGGGCGCCGCGCTCTACGCGCACAAGGCGTTCGGGATCCACTTCGTCACGTTCCTCGTCTGCTTCACCGTGATGGCGAGCGGGATCACCTCGGCCTCCGCCGCCTCGGGCGCCTTCGCGAGCAACTTCGCGATCGGGTTCGGCCTGGGGGACGGTGCGGGGACGCGGCTGAGCATCGCGCTGGTGTTCATGGTCTGCATCGCCCTGGTGAACCTGCGGGGCGTCGCCGAGAGCGTCGGGCTGAACGTGGTGCTCACCCTGATCGAGCTCTCGGGCCTGCTGCTGGTGATCTTCGTCTGCTTCTTCGCGGTGTTCGGCGGGCAGGCCGACTTCTCGCGGGTGGTCGCGTTCGAGGCGCCGGAGGACAAGTCGCTGCTGCTCGCGGTGAGCACCGCGACCTCGCTGGCGTTCTTCGCGATGGTCGGCTTCGAGGACTCGGTGAACATGGCGGAGGAGACGAAGGAGCCCAGCCGCATCTTCCCGCGCGTGATGCTCACGGGTCTCGGCATCACCGCCGTGGTCTACGTGCTCGTGTCCACGCTCGCCGTCGCGATCGTCCCCGTGGGGGAGCTGGCCGGCAACGACACTCCGCTCGTCACGGTCGTCGAGGCCGCGGCGCCCGACTTCCCGATCTCGACGCTCCTGCCCTTCATCTCGCTCTTCGCCGTGGCCAACAGCGCGCTGATCAACATGATGATGGCCAGCCGCCTGCTCTACGGGATGAGCCGCCAGGGCGTGCTGCCGCCGTTCCTGCAGAACGTGCTGCGCGGACGGCGCACGCCGTGGGCGGCGATCCTCTTCACGACGGTGATCGCCCTGCTCCTCACCGCCTACGTGTCGCGCGACCCCTCCGACCCCATCGCGGTGCTGCTGGGCGGGACCACGTCGCTCCTCCTGCTGGCGGTCTTCGCCGTCGTCAACGTCTCCGTGCTGGTGCTGCGGCGGCAGCCGGTCGAGCACCGGCACTTCCGGACCCCCACCGTGCTGCCGGTGCTGGGCACGATCGCCTGCGTCTACCTGGTGCTGCCGATCACCTCGGGACGCGACACGGCCCAGTACGGGATCGCGGGGGTGCTGCTCGTGATCGGCGTCCTGCTCTGGGCGGCGACCTTCATCGACCGGCGGGTCCGCGGCTATGCGCGCACCGCGGCGATCGCTCCGGAGGAGCTCGACGCCGATCCCGCGGAGGACGCATCGGGAGCGCACAGCGACGGCATCGGCCGGTCATAGCCGATCCATAGGGAACTCCCGATACTGGAGTCATGAGCACCCCGGCCCCCTCGAAGCACCTCGCCCCCGCGCAGCGCACCCGCCTCAAGCGGGCCGACGGGACGCCGATCCGCGTCCTCGTCGTCGACGACGAGAGCACCCTCACCGATCTGCTCCAGATGGCGCTGCGCTACGAGGGCTGGGAGGTGCGCACCGCCGCCGAGGGCCGCGCCGCGATCACGATCACCCGCGAGTTCCGACCGGACGTGATCGTGCTCGACGTGATGCTCCCCGACATCGACGGCCTCCAGGTCCTGCAGCGGGTCCGCGCGGACGGCAGCGAGACCCCGGTCCTCTTCCTCACCGCGAAGGACGCGCTCGACGACCGGATCGCCGGGCTCACCGCAGGCGGGGACGACTACGTCACCAAGCCCTTCTCCCTCGAGGAGCTGGTCGCCCGGATGCGCGGTCTCATCCGCCGCAGCACCCTGCTCGCCAACGACGCGGACGACCCCGAGGTCGTCGTGGGTGACCTGGTGCTGAACGAGGACAGCCACGAGGTCCGCCGGGGCGGCGACGAGATCGAGCTGACCGCCACCGAGTTCGAGCTGCTGCGCTTCCTGATGCGCAATCCGCGCCGCGTGCTCAGCAAGGCCCAGATCCTCGACCGGGTCTGGTCGTACGACTTCGGCGGCAAGTCGAGCGTGGTCGAGATCTACATCTCGTACCTGCGCAAGAAGATCGACGCCGGCCGATCGCCGATGATCCACACCGTGCGCGGCGCCGGCTACCTCCTGAAGCCCGCCGACCAGTGAGCCGCACCGGCCGCCCGTCGCTCGGCGACTTCGCGACCCGCTCCGCCCTCCGCAGCTCCCGCCGGGGCCGGCGCGCGCCGTGGACTCTGCGGCGGCGGATGGTCGTCGCCGTGGTCGCGCTCGTCGCGGTGACGGCGGGCGTCGTGGGAGCGGTCAGCGTGCTCTCCGCGCGCTCGATCCTCTACGGCAGCACGGACGCGTCGCTCAGCCAGTCGGTCACGCGCCTCCAGGACTTCGACGGGCCGAGCCGCTTCGGCGGGTCGAGCGCGATCGAGCAGGCCACGACCTGCCCGAGCGGATCCTTCGGCGGCGGCCCGAGCCAGAACCTCAGCACCATCACCGCCGTCCAGGGCTCGGACGGCTCCTTCATCGGCGCCTACGTCGACGCCGACGGGGTCTGCCGGCAGTTCTCGGACCCGGCCGACTCGGTGCTCGCGGCGGCCGTCGCCGCGGGGGGCGAGGAGGCGACCATCGAGCTGCCCGGGAGCCTCGGGACCTACCGCGTGCGCGCGGCGGCGGTCGAGGGCTCCGTCGTCGTCGTCGGCGTCCCCCTGGGCGAGGTCGCCGAGACGCTCGCCTCCCTCACCTGGGTGGTCGTCGTGGTGGTGCTGCTGGCGATGCTGCTGGTCGCCCTCGTCGCCACCGCGATCATCCGCGTGGCCCTGCGGCCCCTGGAGCGGGTGGAGGCGACGGCGACCCGCGTGGCCGAGCTGCCGCTGGACCGCGGCGCCGTCGAGCTGGTCGAGCGGGTCCCGGAGGAGGACGCCGACACCCGCACCGAGGTCGGCCGGGTCGGCGCCGCCTTCAACCGCATGCTCGACCACGTCACCGGTGCGCTGGAATCGCGGCAGGCGAGCGAGGACAAGGTGCGGCAGTTCGTCGCCGACGCCTCGCACGAGCTGCGGACCCCCCTCGCGGCGATCCGCGGCTACGCGGAGCTGCCCCGGCGCGGCGGGACCGAGCTGCCGGAGTCGGCGGCCTACTCCCTCGATCGGATCGAGTCCGCCGCCACCCGGATGACCTCGCTGGTCGAGGACCTCCTCCTGCTCGCCCGCCTCGACGAGGGCCGCGACCTCGAGAAGGAGCCCGTCGACCTGACGCTGCTCGTGATCGAGGCGCTCTCGGACGCGCACGCCGCGGGGCCCGACCACGAGTGGGACCTCGAGCTCCCCGAGGAGCCGATCGAGATCCGCGGCGACGGCTTCCGGCTGCACCAGGTGGTCGCCAATCTGCTGCGGAACGCGACCGTGCACACGCCCCCCGGCACCCGGGTCGTGGCGGCGCTCGCCGAGGAGGTGTCGGAGGGGCGGCCGATCGCGGTCGTCACGGTCACCGACTCCGGCCCGGGCATCGCGCCGGAGCTGGTACCGGTGCTGTTCGAGCGCTTCGCCCGCGGCGACTCCTCCCGAGCGCGCACGACCGGATCGACGGGGCTGGGGCTGGCGATCGTGGCGGCGGTCGTCGACGCCCACGGCGGGCGCGTCCTCGTCGCGTCCGAGCCGGGGCGGACGAGCTTCCGCGTCGAGCTGCCGGCGGGCTGAGGGCAGGGACGGCGGTCTCCCGCCGCCCGCCCTAGACCGAGACGCCCAGTCGGCGGCGCGCGTCGTCGAGGGTCCGCACCACGGCGACCACCTCGTCGAGCGGGTGCAGCGGCGACTCGGTGCGCCCCTCCGTCACGTACTGCGCGACGTGCAGCGCCTCCCAGGCGAGGCCCTCGCCGCCCTGGAGCGGCGTCTCGTCGATCCACGACCCGCTCTCGGAGCCGCGGGTGAGCGTCACGCCGCCCGGCGTCCAGAACGACGGGTGCACGTCGATCCGCCCCGCCCGCCCCGCGACGCTCGCCGCGTGGCGGGTGTCGGCCAGCACTGTCGAGGTGGCCACCGACTGCACCCCGTGCGCGTGGCTGCCGACGATCGTCGCGGTCGCGTCGACGCCGGTCGAGGTCATGCTGCCGGCGACGACGGTGCTCTGCGGGGTGCCGGCCACCATCGAGACGAAGGAGGAGGCGTAGACGCCGACGTCCAGCAGGCCGCCCCCCGCGAGCGCCGGGTCGAAGATCCGGCTGGAGGGGTCGAAGTCGAAGGCGGCGCCGAAGTCGGCCGAGACGACGGCCGGCGCGCCGACCGCCCCGTCGGCGAGCAGCTGCCGCACGACGTCCATGTGCGGCAGGTAGCGCATCCACATCGCCTCCATCGCGAAGACTCCGGCGTCGCGCGCGGCGTGCACGATCATCTCGGCCTCGCCCGGGGTCGGCGCGAACGGCTTCTCGACCAGGATGTGCTTGCCCGCGGCGATGGCGAGCAGCGCCTGGCGCGCGTGCTCCGAGTGCGGGGAGGCGATGTAGACCACGTCGACCTCCGGATCCTCGACCACGGCCTCGTAGCCGGCCGAGGCCCGCTCGATCCCGAACCGGCTCGCGAACCGCTCCGCGCGCTCGAGCGAGCGGGAGCCGACCGAGACCACGCGCTGCCGGGTGTGCTTCTGGAGCGCCTCGACGAACGAGCCGGCGATCGAGCCGGGCGCGATCACCCCCCAGCGCAGGACGGGGGAGTCGAGGAGGGAGGGGAGTCGGGGCTCGGGGAGCGTCAGTGCCATGCGTCCACGCTAGGGCCCCGTGCCCGGCGGGGGCGAGGGGGTGCGCGGCGGTCCCCTAGGGTGTGACGGCACGCGCAGTCGCGGGCGGAGGAGGACGTCATGCCCGAGTGGTACACCCTGGGCGTCGTCGCCCTCGTGATCGTCGTGGTGGTCGTCGCGATCGTGCGGTTCCGGTTCAACCCGGTGCTGGCGCTGGCCGTGGGAGCCGCCGCGATCGGCCTGCTCACCGGGCTCGGCCCCGTCGACACCGTCTCCACGATGACCACCGGCTTCGGCGAGGTGATGATGGAGGCTGGCCTCCTGATCGGCTGGGGCGTGCTCATCGGCGCGATGCTCAACGAGATGGGCGCCGTCGTCCGGCTCGTCGAGGGCCTGCTGCGCGTCTTCGGCCGCCGCGGGATCCCCTACGCGCTGGGCCTGTCCTTCGCCACGTACCTGCAGACGATCTTCGTCGACGCGCTGATCGTGATCGCGGCCCCGCTCGCGCGCCGGATCGCGCCGCGGCTGGGGCGCGCGGGCACCGGCATCGTCGCCGTGACCTTCGCCGTCGGGCTCGAGACGGGCATCGTGATGATGGTGCCCGGCTTCGCCGCGGTCGCGCTCGCGGGGCTGCTCGGAGTGCCGCTGGGCGTGATGATGCTCGGCGGGTTCGCGGTGGTGGCGCCGACGGTCGTGGTCACGATCCTGCTGATGTCGCTCGCGTTCCGCCTCGGCTTCTGGGACCCGGCGCGCGACGAGCAGCTGGTCGTGCGCGACGACACGACCGGGCTCGCGACGGTGGGGGCGGCGTCGGCCGCGGACGGCGGACGGCTGCCGTCGTTCGGCGCGCGGGGGAGCGGCGGGGCGTCCTCGAGCGGAGCCGGAGCGGCATCGGGCGGCTCGTCCGGCTCGTCCGTCGAGGACGCGGCGGGTCCCGCCGAGGCGCAGGACGCCCACGCCGCCCGCGAGCGCCCGCTCCTGTTCCTCTTCGCGCCCATGCTCCTCGCCCTCCTGCTCATCGCCGCGCAGGCGGTGCTCACCGTCTCCGGGGTCGAGCTGCCGGTGCTGCAGTTCATCGGGAACCCCGTCATCGCGCTCCTCCTCGCCGTGATCGGCACCGGAGTGGTCGGCCGGTCCACCGTGGGAACCGCGCGGATGGAGAAGGCGGTCGCCAAGGGCTTCCAGGACGGTGGGCAGATCTTCCTGCTCACCGGCGTCGGCGGGGCGCTCGCCGCGGTGATCGCGCAGGGTGACCTCGGCGAGATCCTGAAGGGCTACTTCTCGACCTCGGCGACCGCGCCGCTGCTGCTCGTCTGGGTGATGGCGGCCGTGCTGCACATCGCGGTCGGCTCGGTCACCCTCTCGGCGATCACGGCGGCCGGAGTCGTCGCACCCGTCGCCGCCACGCTCGGCCTCGACCCTCTGCTGATCGCGCTCGCCGCGGGTTCCGGCGCGCTGTTCTGCATCCACGTCACCTCGAACACCTTCTGGCTGCTGCAGAGCTTCCTCGGCCAGTCGGTCCGCGGCGCTCTCAAGTCCGTGACCGTCGGCGTCTCCCTCGCCTCCGTCCTCGCGCTCGGCGCCACGCTCGTCCTCTCCCTCTTCCTCTGACCGGGCCCTCCCTCCTCCTTCCGCCGGATGCCACTCGGGTACTCGAGTCGCCGGGCCAGGCGTACCGAAGAGGCATCTCGCGGAGGTGACCCGGCCGACACGTGACGGAAACATGGAGCCTCTATCTTCCTGAGAGGGTTCACATCCGATTCGGAGATCCAGACGCCGACGGGGGCCCGATCCGTTCCGTCACGCCTCGACAAGGGAAGAACTCCGCTTGAGATCTCGAACCGCCCTCGCCTCCGGATGCGCCGCGCTCGCGCTCGCCGCCGGCGGCCTCCTGGTCGCCCCGCCGGCGACCGCCACGACGACAGCACCCGCCGACTACACCCGCGTGGACATCGTGCGTCCTCCGTCCGCTCCGATCGCGGTGCCGACCAGCTACCCGCAGCAGAGCCCGCTGACCGAGGTGCCCGTCGACCCGACCGACGCCTCGCTCCTGCGCGGAGTCACCCCCTACGACGCCATCGCGCCGCAGCTGAACGCGCTCGCCGCCCGCTCCGACCGGGTCTCGACCCAGGTGGTCGGGAAGTCCGGCCTCGGCCGCGACATCTACCTGGTCACCGTCACCGCCCCCGAGACCGAGGCCGAGACGGCGCAGCAGGCCGAGTGGCGCGACCGGCTCAAGTACGAGCCCGCCGCCGCGGCCGCCGACGCCGAGCTGATGGACGGCTACAAGGTGCCGGTCTGGTTCAACGGCAACATCCACGGCAACGAGTGGGAGGGCAGCGACGCGATCCTCGAGTACATCGAGGGCGTCGCCACCGCCGAGGACGCGGAGACCGAGGCGCTGCTCGAGGGCAACCGCCTCTACTTCACCGTCACCAACAACCCCGACGGCCGCGCCCTCGGCCAGCGCGCCGTCGCCGCGGGCTACGACCCGAACCGCGACATGATCACCGGAGCCACCAGCGAGGCGGCCGTGATCCGCGACCTCTCGAGCGTGCTCCAGCCCACGTACTTCATCGACATCCACGGCTACACCGGGATCCTCCAGGTCGAGCCCTGCGGCCCGCCGCACGGCGAGAACTACGAGTACGACCTCTTCCTCCCGCACGCCTACGCGACCGCGCTCGAGATCGAGCGCCGCGTCGTCGAGGCCGACGTGCCCGGCAACACCTACCTCGCCGAGGACGGCAGCGCCACCACGGACAACACCGGGAAGATCCTCATCCCCTACCGCGACATCCGCGCGGGCTGGGACGACTGGCCCCCCATCTTCGCCCCGCAGTACGTCGCCTTCCAGGGCGCGATCACCAACACGGTGGAGCTTCCGCTCGGCCGCACGGCCAACAGCACTCCGGAGGAGATCGCCCAGGGCCAGGCCAACGCGGACATCGACGTCGAGGTCGCCGGGATCGTCATGGACGCCTCCGTCGACTACATCGAGGCCAACCGCGACGCGCTCCTGAGCAACCAGGTCGCCATCTTCGAGCGCGGCGTCACCGGCGCCCCCGCCGTCGAGATCCCCGCCGACGTCTCCGCGGCCGACCTGCCCGCGGGCGTGCCGACCGAGTGGACCGAGATCTGGGACGAGACCGACGTCTACACGACCGAGTACCCGCGCGCCTACGTCATCCCCGTCGACGGCACGCAGCGCTCCGTCTCGGACGCCGAGACCCTCGTCGCGCAGCTGCTCGCCCACGGCGTCGAGGTGTCGCGGACCACGGCCGCCACGAGCGTCGAAGGAGTCTCCTACCCCGCGGGCACCTACCTGGTCGACATGCACCAGTCGGTCCGCGGCCTCGCCAACGTCCTCCTCGCCGACGGCAGCGACATCTCGAGCCGCGTGCCCGAGATGTACGACGTCTCGGCCTGGAGCCTCTCGCTCCTCTGGGGCGCCGACGTGCAGGCGATCGGCTCCACCACCGACGCCCTCCCGGCCGTCGGCCTGGAGCCGGTGACCGCCGTGGCTCCGGTCGGCTCCGTCCCGGCAGGCGCCGACTACCTCGCCTTCGAGCCGCGCGGCGTCCTGCAGTACCAGGCCGTCAACGCGCTGCTGGCCGACGGCGTCGCCCTCGAGCAGTTCGAGGACGGCACGATCGCCCTCCGTGCAGACGCCGCCGGGCTCGCGGCCGCCGAGGGAGCCGCCGCCGTCTTCGGCGTCGACTTCACGGCGACCACCGCCGACCGCGTGCGCGCCGAGGACGGGAAGGCGCTCGACGCCCTCCGCGTCGCCTACTCCGGCACGAACGAGGACCGCGACGCGCTGGCCAAGCTCGGCTTCGCCGACGCGGTCGCCGTCGACGCGGCCGCGCTCACCGCGGGCACCGCGACCCTCGAGGGCGCCGACGTGCTCTACGTGGGACGCGCCCTCTCCTTCACCGCGGAGCAGGCCGTGGGCCGCACCGTGGTCGAGGAGTTCCTCGCGGCGGGCGGCGACGTCGTCGGCCGCGGCGGCGCAGGAGCGGCCTTCGTGTCCGACTTCGGCCTGGCCGAGCTGACTGCGCAGACCGGCACGAGCGGCTCCAACGGCATCGTCTCGGTCGAGACGCCCGGCGGCGGAGTCCTCGGCGACTACCCGCAGGACACCGCGTTCGTCTCGCCGGCACTGTGGTTCGCCGGCTTCGACGAGTCGGTCGCGGTCGAGCAGAGCTACTCGGAGGACGGCACGTTCGTCGCCGGGCACTGGGTCGACTCCGACGGGCAGTCCCGGAGCGACGCGGCCGGGCAGGCCTCGGCCGTCTCGTTCTCGACGGAGTCGGGCACCGAGGGCTTCCTCTTCGGCACCTCGCCGGTGTTCCGCAACCACCCGGTCGGAGCGTTCAGCGACGTCGCCCGGGCGCTGCTCGCCGTGGCGCCGGAGGGCGCCGCCGTCGAGCTGCCGGGGACTTCGGAGCCCACGCCGACGCCGGAGCCGACCGGCTCACCGGAGCCGACCGCGACTCCCGAGCCGACGGCGACTCCTGAGCCGACCGGCTCACCGGAGCCGACCGCGACCCCCGAGCCGACGGCGACTCCTGTGCCGACCGTGACGCCCGAGCCGACCGCGAGCCCCGAGCCCACGTCGACCCCGGAGCCCACCGTCGTGCCGACGGCCGGACCGACCGCCACGGCCGCGCCGATCACCGCACCGACCGGCCCCGGCGGCCTCCCCTCCACCGGAGTGGAGACCGGCTCCTGGCTGCTGCTCTCGGGAGGTGCTGTCGCCCTCGGCCTCGGCTCGCTCCTGATCGCCCGCAGCCGTCGCCGTGAGGACCAGGAGGCCTAGCCTCCGCCTCGGGGAGGGACCGGGCGCCCGCCGCCCGGTCCCTCCCCGTTCCTGTTCGCCGTCCCCCTCGTCGCGTCGCTCCGGGACTGCCCGTCGGAGTCGACC
>NZ_PSWN01000040.1:0-14328 GCF_002932815.1 Rathayibacter sp. AY1B4
GCCCAGGACGACGGCGGCGATCCCGACGAGTGCTCCGAAGACCGGCCCGACCGGCCTCGCCATCGCCGCACTCGTCGTCGGCATCGTCGCGTTCCTCGTCGGCCTCGTGCCGGTCTTCGGAGCACTCGTCGGGATCGCCGCCGTCGTCCTGGGCATCCTCGCCCTCCGCCGCGGTCAGTCGAAGGCGATGTCGATCACCGGCGTCGTCCTCGGCGGTCTGGCCGTCCTCGCCTCGCTCCTGACGACGATCGGCTTCGGAGCCGCCGTGAACTCCGCCTCGAGCGACCGCCCGGCGGCCGTGATCGTCGAGTCGTCCGAGCCCACGACCGCTCCCGTCGTGCCGGCCACGGAGGAGGCGGAGGTCGTCGAGACGGCGGAGCCCGCACCCGTCGAGACGGTCGCCCCTGCCCCGGCGCCTGTCGAGACGGCGGCTGCTGCGCAGGTCTCGCCCGAGTTCGCCTCGGCACTCATCAAGGCGCAGAGCTACTCCGAGATGCTCCACATGAGCAAGGCGGGCCTGTACGGCCAGCTCACCTCCGAGTACGGGGAGCAGTTCTCGCCCGAGGCCGCGCAGTACGCGGTGGACACCGTCTCCGCCGACTGGAACGCCAACGCGCTGGCGAAGGCCAAGGACTACCAGGCCCAGATGGCGATGGCGCCGGAGGCCATCCGCGACCAGCTGACCAGCGAGTACGGGGAGCAGTTCACGAGCGACGAGGCCGACTACGCCATCGCGCACCTGAACGACTAGTCCCACTCGGACCGTCGCGGCACTGCGCGGCCACTGAGCAGGTCCTCCCGGAGCGCGCCGCCGTCCGTCGCCCACGACCCGGGCGACGGAGGGCGGCGGACCACCGGAGCCGGTTCAGGCCAGGACGGCGAGGGTGACGGGGAGCGCCTCGCTCCACCTGCCGGTCAGCCGCTCCTCGCCCTCGAGGAACGGCGGCGCGAGGACCCGTGCGAGGACGAGAGTCAGACCGTCGGCCGAGGTCGTGGTGGTCCGTGCGTCGCTGCGGACGAGCACCGTCGACGGCGGCCCGGACGCTCCGGCGCCTGATCCGCTGCCCTGCACCGTCGCGGTCGGCGGGCGGACGATGCGCTGCCCGTCCTCCTCGAAATGCTGCTCGACCTCCCGGGCGCCGGTGCGGATCGCCGTGGCGAAGGCGGCGATCGCGACGGGGTCGCCGGCACCGTCGTAGACCCAGCGACGACCGAGGACGGTGTGCTCGACGGTCGCGAGGAGATGCGCGTCACCGCCGGCGAGAGGCGAGCCGCGGTAGGTCAGCGGCACTTGGAGCGGCGGCTGCCCGGTCGACTGGACGATCAGCGTCTCCACTCCCACCTCGCCATCGGGGTCGTCGAACCGGTAGGCGCCGAGCTGCGTGAATCCGCCGCCCTCGCACCAGGGCTGCGTCGGCGCCCATGCCTCCACGATCTCGAGCTTCCCGGGGGTGATCGTCGCACGGTGCAGAAGGGCCATGCACCGAGAGTAGAGCCGGCCGATCCGTCCGGAGGAGTGCCCGTCAGCGAGCGGCGCCCGCCGTCGCCGACTCGGGCAGGCTGCTCATCGGGAGCGTGTACTCGCCCTTCAGCGCCGAGATCCAGACGGTGGTCGGGGCGACGGCGGCGAAGTTCGAGTTGAGCAGCGCCATCAGCGTGGTGTGCAGGGAGTGCGCGTCGATGGAGCCGGCGTCGTTCGCGATCGCGATCGCGCCCGTCGCGTCCGAGAGGACCTCGGCGCGGAGCCCGTGCGTCTCCGCCTCGGCGGCCGAGGCGAGGATGCAGTTGTTGGTCATGTAGCCGACGAGGGTGATCGTGTCGACGTCGTGCTCGCGGAGCCAGTCGAGCAGGTCGGTCCCCGCGAAGACCGTGCCGAACCGCTTCGTGACGTTCTTCCACGAATCCGAGCGGCGCTTCTCGATCTCCGGGTGCAGCGCGAAGGACGGACCCGACGGGTCGAAGATCGGCGCTCCCTCGCCCGCGCTGTGCTGGACGACGGCGATCGGGAGGCCCGCGGCGGCGGCGGAGTCGAGGGCGGCGGCGATCCTCGGCAGCGACTGCGCGTGCGGCGGGTACTGGATCTCGAGCGGACCGCTGAAGTACTCCTGCTGCACGTCGACGAGGATCAGTGCGCGGCGCGGTGTGGTCATGAGGGGCTCCCATCGGTGGCGGACGTCCCCGATCCTCCCGCCCGGGGCTGGGAGCGGCGGTCAGCCACGCGGCCCGCGACCCGGTCGTGGGCGCAGGCCCACACCTCCTCGTGCTCGAGCGGAGTGAGGACGCCGGCGTCGAGCAGCCGGTCGGCCCGCCGCAGCGCGGCCGCGATCGCCGCCTGCTCGGCGACGGC
This sequence comes from Rathayibacter sp. AY1B4, assembly GCF_002932815.1. Taxonomy (NCBI): domain Bacteria; kingdom Bacillati; phylum Actinomycetota; class Actinomycetes; order Micrococcales; family Microbacteriaceae; genus Rathayibacter; species Rathayibacter sp. AY1B4. The sequence continues at coordinate 2,348 of NZ_PSWN01000040.1, forward strand.
GGGGGAGTCGACGTCCGCGATCACGAGCCGGCGGGCGCAGGCCCGGCGGAGGCGGCGGGTCGAGCGGGCTGAGAGGAGCAGGAGCGACGCGGTCGGCAGGGCGAGCGCGGCCAGCAGGAGGAGCGGCAGCCGGTCGAGCGCGAGCGTCCCGACGGCGCCGGCGGCCGTCACGGCCACGACCAGCTGCGGACCGGCCGCGTGCAGGCGGAGGCGCCTCCGCTCCTCGACGGAGGTGCCGGGCGCGAAGACCACGAGCTCGCTCCGGACGACGCCGTACCGGCTCGCGCCGACGGTGTGGCGGCCCCAGCGGGGACCGGCGTCGAGGAGGCGGAGGAGCAGGTGCACGAGCGCCATCGTCGGCCCGCGACGGCGGGTGGGAGGAGGTCCTGACGGAACGCGGACGCGTACCGGGCCGATCCGCACGGTCCGCTCGCGCGACGCTCACGACCCCCTCACGACGCGGGATCGCGCGTCGACGTCCCTCCCCAGCCGATTACCCGTGAGGAAAGCGTGAGGATCCGCTCATTCCGGGCGGGCGCGCTCCTCACGGCGAGTAGAAACATCCAGTGACCTCTTCCGTCGTCCGTGGCGACCCCGACGCCCTCGAACCCTCCCCTCTCTCCTCCGCGCGCGCGGGCGGGGTGAAGGCGTGGCTCCTCGAGGGCCTCCGCGACGACTCCGGAGCCCACCCCGGCCCCCACGCGGCCACCGGCAGGACGCACTCCTGGTGGCGCGTCATGTGCCTCACCGGCGTCGACTACTTCTCCACCCTCGGCTACCAGCCGGCGATCGCGGCGCTCGCCGCCGGCCTGGTCTCGCCGCTCGCGACGATCGTCCTGGTGGTGCTGACCCTCCTCGGCGCGCTCCCCGTCTACCGCCGCGTGGCCCGCGAGAGCTTCCGCGGCGAGGGGTCGATCGCGATGCTCGAGCGCCTGCTGCCCTGGTGGGGCGGCAAGCTCTTCGTGCTCGTGCTGCTGGGGTTCGCGGCAACCGACTTCATGATCACGATCACCCTCTCGGCGGCCGACGCGACGGCGCACGCGGTCGAGAACCCGTTCGCCCCCGCCTGGTTCCACGGGGCGGAGGTGCCGCTCACGCTGGGGCTGATCGCCCTGCTGGGGATCGTGTTCCTCCGCGGGTTCCGCGAAGCCATCTCGATCGCGGTCGTGCTCGTGGCCGTGTTCCTCCTGCTCAACGCGATCGTGATCGCCGTGGCGATCGGGCACGTGGCCGAGAACCCCGTCGTCATCGGCGACTGGTGGTCGGCGCTCACGACCCAGCACGGGAATCCGCTGATCATGGTCGGCATCGCCCTCATCGTGTTCCCCAAGCTCGCGCTCGGGCTCTCCGGCTTCGAGACCGGGGTCGCGGTCATGCCGCAGATCCGCGGCGACGCGGGCGACACCGAGGACGCCCCGGTCGGCCGCATCCGCGGGGCGAAGCGGCTGCTCATCACCGCCGCCGTCACGATGTCGGCGTTCCTCATCACCTCGAGCTTCGTCACCACGCTGCTCATCCCGCAGGCGCAGTTCCAGCCGGGCGGCGAGGCCAACGGCCGCGCGCTGGCCTACCTCGCACACGAGTACCTCGGCGAGGGCTTCGGCACGGTCTACGACATCGCGACGATCTGCATCCTCTGGTTCGCGGGCGCCTCCGCGCTGGCCGGCCTGCTCAACATCGTCCCGCGCTACCTGCCCCGCTACGGCATGGCTCCGCAGTGGGCCGGCGCCGTCCGTCCGCTCGTGCTGGTCTTCACCGTCGTCGCCTTCGTCATCACGATCCTCTTCCGCGCCGACGTCGACGCGCAGGGCGGGGCCTACGCGACCGGCGTGCTGGTGCTGATCACCTCCGCGTCCGTCGCCGTGTTCCTCTCGGCGAAGCGCAGGAAGCAGCGCAAGCGCGCCGTGGGCTTCGCGGTCATCGCGCTGGTCTTCGTCTACACGACGGTCGTGAACGTGGTCGAGAGGCCCGACGGCGTGCGGATCGCGGCGGTCTTCATCGTCGGCATCCTCGCGGTCTCCCTCGTCTCGCGGGTGCACCGCTCGTTCCAGCTGCGCGCCACCTCCGTGGTGTTCGACGCCGCCGCGATCGACTTCCTCACCACGGACGCCGACGACTACGGCGTGATCCGCATCCTCGCGAACGAGCCCGACGACGGCTCCGAGGCCGAGTACCGGGACAAGCTGGCGGAGGAGCAGCGCGACAGCAACCTGCCCATGCGCGGGCCGGTGCTCTTCCTCGAGGTGCACACCACCGACTCCTCCGACTTCGAGGAGGACCTGGTCGTGCAGGGCCGCGTCTGCCACGGCTTCCGCGTGCTGACGGTGACCAGCGGCAACATCCCGAACACCATCGCCACGGTGCTGCTCGAGATCCGCGACCTCACCGGCGTGATCCCGGACGTCTACTTCGAGTGGACCGAGGGCGGCCCCATCTCGAACATGTTCCGCTTCCTCATCACCGGCACCGGCGAGGTCGCCCCCGTCACCCGCGAGGTCCTCCGCCGCGCGGAGTCCCGCCGCGACCGCCGACCGGGCGTGCACGTGGGCTGACGCCTGCAGCGGGGCGGGGCGTGGCGGCGCCGAGGTGCCGCTCCTGCTGCGCGATTCCGCCGAGACGCCGCTCCGTCATCGAGTCATCGCTGCAGGAGCGGTGCGTCGGCGGAGGAGCGGTGTCCCGGCGCGCGGCCCCGTAGCGTGGGCGCGGACGCCCGTCGGGGCGTCGACACCGACGAACGGACGACGATGACCCTCGAGGACCAGCGCGCGCACATCCTGACCGGCGCCGTGTACGACGACATGACCCCCGAGCTGGTCGCCGCGCGCGAGCGGGCGGTCCTCGCCTCGAACGCGTACAACGCGAGCTTCGGACGCCCACCGGTCGAGCGGGAGGCTCTGCTCCGCGAGCTCGTCGCCTCGGTGGGCGCGGACACGCACCTCGAGCCGACGTTCCGCTGCGAGTTCGGGTTCAACATCACGATCGGCGACCGCTTCTACGCGAACTTCGACTGCATCCTGCTCGACGGCGCCCCCATCACGATCGGCGACGACGTGCTGTTCGGCCCGCGCGTCTCGATCTACACGTCGAACCACGCCCTCGACCCGGCCGAGCGCGCCGCCGGTGCCTGCACCGCGAAGCCGGTCGTCGTCGGCGACGGCGTCTGGATAGGCGGCGGCGTCACGATCAACCAGGGCGTCACCATCGGCGACGGGGCCGTGATCGGCTCGGGCAGCGTCGTCACCCGCGACGTCCCCCCGCTCACCATCGCCGCCGGCGTCCCCGCCCGCGTCCTCCGCTCGATCACCCCCGACGACCGGACCGGCTACCGCCCGGCTCACTGACGCGGACCCACTCCGGCTCCGAGACGCCGGCTCCGAGACGTCGCGGGACTGCTCCCGGCCTCGCGGCGATCCGCCCTCAGGACTTCACGGTCGACAGGGGCTCGGTGATGCTCTCGAGGCTGCGGCGCTCGGCGTCCACGCCGAAGATCAGGGCGATCACGCCGCCGAGGATCATCACGGCGGCGCCGACGAAGTAGCCGATCGTCAGAGGACCGCGGTCGCTGCCGTCGCCGATCAGGGCGCCGTAGAGGGCGGGGGCGACCGCTCCGGCGATCTGGCCGAGGGTGAAGAAGTACGAGATCGCCTGGCTGCGCAGCTCGAGCGGGAAGATCTCGCTCACGGTGAGGTAGGCGCTCGAGGCTCCGGCGGAGGCGAAGAAGAACGACACGCACCAGAGGATCGTCTGCGTCGTCGCGGTCAGGACGTCCATGCTGAAGAGGACCGCCGAGACGGCCAGGACCGCTCCCGAGACGCCGTAGGTGAGGAAGATCATCTTCCGCCGGCCCCACACGTCGAACAGGTGGCCGAGCACCAGCGGCCCGACGAGGTTGCCGATCGCGAACGGGAAGAAGAAGTACGAGATCGCGCTCTGCTCGACTCCGTAGAAGTTCTCGAGCACCAGCGCGTAGGTGAAGAAGATCGCGTTGTAGAGGAACGACTGGGTGATCATCATCGTCGCGCCCACCAGCGTCCGCTTCGGGTACTGCCGCAGCAGCACCCGGGCGATGGTGCGGAACGGGATGCTCTCCGTCGCCTTCACGGTGATCGCCTTCGCGTCGTCGACAGGCTCGAGCACGCCGCCCTCCGCCTCCACTCGGCGCTCGATCTCGTCGACGGTGCGCTCCGCCTCCTCCTCGCGGCCGTGCGTCATCAGCCAGCGCGGGCTCTCGGGGATGTGGCGGCGGAGGTAGATGATCGCCAGTCCGAGGATCGGGCCGAGGAAGAAGCCGAGGCGCCAGCCGACGTTCTCGGCGAAGAGCGCGTCGTTCAGGAAGAACAGGTTGGCCGCGGAGCCCAGAGCCGCACCGCCCCAGTAGGTGCCGTTGATCGCGATGTCGACGCGGCCGCGGTACTTGGAGGGGATGAGCTCGTCGATCGCGGAGTTGATCGCCGCGTACTCGCCGCCGATCCCCATGCCCGCGAAGAAGCGGAACACGGCGAGGAAGACGTAGTTCGGCGCGAGTCCCGCCAGGCCGCTGGCGACCAGGTAGATGACGAGCGTCAGGATGAACAGCTTGCGCCGCCCGAGCTTGTCGCTCAGCCGCCCGAAGATCAGGGCGCCCGCGATCTGGCCGCACAGGTAGATCGTGCCGAGCAGGCCGACCTCGAAGGCCGAGAGCCCGAACTCCTTCGCGAAGCCGGCGGAGGCGACGATCTGGATCTCGAGGCCGTCCAGCACCCACGAGAAGCCGAGGCCGACGACGATCGACCAGTGGAAGCGGGTCCAGGGGAGCCTGTCGATGCGGGCGGGCACGAGGCTCCGGACCGGGCCGCGCGGACTGGTGGATGTCGACATGGCGAGCGCCTTCCTGTCGCCCCGGCGTCGTTGCGGAGGAACGCTGTCCCGAGCGCGGCGAGACGACACTAGACCCGCGGGCGGCTCCATATCGCCGGGCTATTCACCCCTTGTCACGGACGGCCGAGCGGGTGTATCCCGGGGATCTGTGCCCACCCGGAGGCGGAGCGAGGCGCGGAGCTCATCGGCCCGGATCCGGAGCGAGGCGCGGTGGACGCGAGCCCGGATCCGTCCCGCGGGGCCTGACACCGCCCGCCTCCTCGGCCTAGCGTGGAGGCATGATCGACGCGACGCCCGCGGGCACCCCCACCTACGTCCTCAGCGAGGGGCCCGTCTGGGATCCGGACACCGCCCGCCTCACCTGGGTCGACATCGAGGCCGGCGCGGTCCTGTCCGCCCCCGTCACCGCGGAGGGGATCGGAGCGATCTCGCGCACCGACGTCGGCGAGCAGGTCGGCGCCGCGCTGCCCCTGGGCGACGGGCGGACGCTCGTCGCGCTGACCCGGCGGCTCGCGATCCTGGAGGTCGACGGCTCCCTCACGCGCGGCTCCGAGCTGCTGCCGGAGGGGCACCGCTTCAACGACGGCACGATCGACCCGCAGGGGCGCCTCCTGGTCGGCTCGCTGACCCTCGGCGAGTCGGCGGGCGACGACGTCCTGCTGCGCATCGAGCACGACGGATCCGTCACCGTGCTCGACGACGACCTGCGGCTCTCGAACGGACTCGGCTTCTCGCCGGACGGCTCTGTGCTGTACTCGGCCGACACCGAGTCGGGCGTGATCCACCGCCGCTCCTATGCGGACGCCGAGCACGGCCCGCGCGAGCCGTTCGTCGAGCTCGAGGAGGGCGTGTTCGCCGACGGACTGACCGTGGACGCCGACGGCCGCGTGTGGGTCGCGGTCTGGGGCGGGAGCGGCGTTCGGGTGTTCGAGGCCGACGGCAGCCCGGTCGAGGGCGAGGGCATCAGGATCGACGCCCCGCACTCCTCCAGCATCGCCTTCGCGGGCGAGGACCTGGACATCGCGGTCGTCACCTCCGCATCACGCGACCTCTCGGCGGACGAGCGGGCGCGTCATCCGCACGCCGGCGGACTGTGGATCGCGCAGCCCGGAGCCCGCGGCCGCGCCGCCACGCGCTGGGTGGAGGGCCCTCTGCCCTAGGCGCGGCCGGTCGCCCGTCAGACGGCGGGCGCCGTCGGCGGGCTCGGCTCCGACGCGGGCTGCGGCACGAGGGTCAGCCGCGAGATGCGGTAGCGGTCCGTCTCGGCCACGCGGAGCAGGTGGTCGCCGACGAGCACGGAGTCGCCCACGACGGCCACACGGCCGATCCGGTCGAGGACGAATCCGCCGACCGTCTCGTACGGACCCTCGGGCAGCTCGATTCCCAGCTGCTCCGCCAGGTCCTCGAGGATCATCCCGCCGTCGACGTCGTGCAGCTGCTCGGCCGCCTTCGCGTCGACCGCCTGGCGGGCGCCGTCGTACTCGTCGTAGATCTCGCCGACGAGCTCCTCGAGCAGGTCCTCCAGCGTGATGATGCCGTCGGTCCCTCCGTACTCGTCGATGACGACGGCGATCTGGTGGCCGTCCTGGCGCATGGTGCGCAGGGCCGCGAGCACCTTCGTCGTGCCGGGGACCGCGAGGATCGGGCGGGTGATGTCGGCGACGCTGCTCGCGGTGCCGGCGCGGCCCGCCTCCGGGAACGCGGACATCAGGTCGCGCACGTGGACGAAGCCGAGCACGTCGTCGAAGTCGTCGCCGACCACCGGGTAGCGCGAGTGCGGCTGGTCGAGGACCGCCGCGTAGCCCTCGGCCACGCTGAGCGCGCCGCGGAGGAAGTCGACGTCCGGGCGCGGGCGCATCACCTCGGCGACGCGACGGTCGTCCGCGCGGAAGATGTCGGTGAGCAGCCGGCGGCTGTCCTCGTGGATCTCGGTGTTGCTGGAGATCATGTCGCGCACCTCGTCGGCCGAGACGCTCTCGCCCTTCTCGCGCGGGTCGGCGCCGAGGAGGCGGACGACGGCGTCGGTCGAGACGGACAGCAGCCAGATCACGGGGCGCATCAGGCGCGCGAGGGCGTTGAGCGGCGGTGCGAGGGCCTTGGTGAACGCGACGGACTTCTGCATCGCCAGGCGCTTGGGGACCAGCTCGCCCAGCACCAGGGAGAGGTACGCGATGACGAGGGTCATCAGGATCAGGGCGACGGTGGAGGCGGCGGAGGCCGAGAGGCCGAGCGACTGCAGCGGCGGCACGAGGTCGGGCGCGATGGTCGAGGCGCCGTACGCCGAGGAGAAGAAGCCGGCGAGCGTGACGCCGATCTGGACCGCGGAGAGGAACGTGTTGGGGTTGCGGACGAGCTCGGCGATGCGCCGGCCGCGCTCGCTGCCGGCCTCGATCGCGCGTACCTGGCTCTCGCGGAGGCTGACGATGGCCATCTCGGTGCCCGCGAAGACGCCTCCGAGGAGGACGAACAGCACGACGAGGCCGATGTTGAGGAGGGTGTCGAGATCCACGCCGACCAGAGTAGGGATGCCGGCCGTGAGAACGCCTCGTGGACTCTCAGGGAGCGGGGTCGGGCGGGACGACGCCCCGCCCGCCCCCTCGCTCAGGACGCGTCGGCCGGGCGCACGCCGATCGTGAGGATGAGGTTCGCGTAGATGCGGCGGTCGCCCGAGGCGATGGTGAGCGCGACGTCGGGGGTGCGCGCCTCGGCGTAGAAGGCGTGCCGCTCGAGCGAGGTGAAGGGGATGCCGTCGAGGGACCGGCGGAAGGAGACCTGCGCGGGGACGTCGATGCCGGGCGCGGGGGTCATGACCGTCGCCTCCTCGACGACGATCGCCGAGAGCAGGGCGTCGACGATCTCGTCGACGGTCAGCATGTCGGGCCGGAGGTTCAGGTGCACCAGCGCGGAGTTCGGTCCGAGCGTGGTGCCGACGGGGTAGTTGCCGTCGGCGATGAGGACGCGGGAGCCGTGGCCCGCGCGGGCGAGCGCGTGCAGGATCTCGGGGTGGAGGAGGGTCGTGGTCAGCAAGAGGAGCTCCTAGAGGTCGTGGAGGTGGGCGACGGACGAGCCGGCGAGCAGGCGGCCGGGGAGCCTCCGCTCCTGGGGGCCGGGCTGCTCCGCCCCGGAGTCGAGGCGGAGGCGGACGAGGGCGGCGGCCTCGGCGGCGATCGCCTCCGTCGGCTGGGCGATCGTGGTCAGGTGCGGGCGGACCACGCGGGCCAGCTCGACGTTGTCGAAGCCGACGACGGAGAGGTCCGTCGGCACGCGCAGCCCGGAGTCGCCGAGGGCGATCAGGGCGCCGGCCGTCAGCTCGCGGTTGCTCGCGAACAGGGCGGTCGGCCGGGGGCTCAGGGCGAGGATCCGCTCGACGGCGGCGACCCCGCTCTCGACCGTCAGGGGGCCGCGCACCACGGCGTCGGCGGCGGGGTGGACGCCGCGCTCGGCCAGGGCGGCGAGGAAGCCGGCGGTCCGCTCCCGGGTGGAGGACACTCCGTCCTCCCCGCCGAGCACCGCGATCGAGCGGTGGCCGTGGTCGAGGAGGTGGCGGGCGGCGGAGGCGCCGGCGCCGGCGTTGTCGAGCGCGACGCGATCGGTGACCAGTGCGTCGTCGATCCAGTCGACGGCCACCACGGGGGTGCCCTGCTCGGAGGCGCGGCGCAGCGCGTCGACGTCGCCCGCGGACGGCACCGCCACGATCCCGTCGACCATCTTCTCGAGCAGCAGGTCGACCGCGGCTCCCGGCTCGGGGCGGCTCACACCGACCAGCACGCCGATGCCCTCCTCGCGCAGGGCCCGCTCGAGGCCCGCGATGATCGAGAGGTGGAACTCGTTGTCGAGGGCGGGCAGCAGCACCCCGACCGTGCGGGAGCGCCGCGAGCGCAGGCCTCGAGCGAAGCCGTTGACCCGGAAGCCGACCTCGGCGGCCGCCGCCTCGATCGCCGCCCGGTTCTCAGGGCGCACGGAAAGCCCGTTGTAGTGCTTCGAGATGGTCGAGAGCGAGAGGCCGGTCAGCCGCTGCAGATCCTTGTAGGTGGCCACGTCACAGGGTGGCGCGGGGCGAGCCGTAGCCGCTCCAGCCCGGGATCGTGCCGTCGGCGTCCCACAGATCGAGCCAGCCGGTGCTGCCGGGCCAGAGGAAGACCTGGCCCTTGATCAGCCGGTTGTTGCGCTCGGCGCCGCGCAGCGCCTCCTGCTCCTCGGCCGTGAGCACCAGGGAGGCGGCGGCCAGGTTCGCCTCGATCTGCTCCGGCTTCACCGCGAACGGGATCGGGATCTGGCCGCGGTTCACCGCCCAGGCGAGGCACACGACGGCCGGATGCACGCCCCGCTCGTCGGCGATCGCCCGCACCGCGGGGTGCTCGATGTCGACGATGTCGCCCTCCACCCGGTCGCGCTCCGGCCGCGACGGCGAGCCCAGCGGCGAGTAGCCGATCGGCTGGATGCGGTGGTCGAGGCAGAAGCGGAAGAGCTCCGGCTGCTGGAAGCAGGGGTGCAGCTCCATCTCGTTCAGCTGCGGGGCGATGCGGACGTCGGCGAGGATCCGCTCGAGCTTGGGGATCGTGACGTTGGAGGTGCCGAGGTGCCGGACGAGGCCCCGGTCGACCAGGCTCTCGAGCGCGCGCCAGGTCTCGAGGAACGCCTCGTGGACGTACGGGCGGGCGTGCGGATCGCGTGCGTCGGTCTCGGCGTGCGGCGGGTGGTGGTTGGGGAAGGGCCAGTGCACGAAGACGGCGTCGAGCACGTCGAGGCCCAGGTCGGCGAGCGAGCGCTCGACGGAGGCGACGGCCGCCGCGGGCTCGTGCGCGTCGTTCCAGATCTTCGACATGACGAAGAGCTCGTCGCGGTCGGCTCCGGAGTCGGCGATCGCCCGGCCGACGCGCGGCTCGTTGCCGTAGACGGTGGCGCAGTCGAGGAGGCGGAAGCCGGCGCGGAGGGAGTGCTCGACCGCGAGGCCGACGGTCTCGGCGTCGTAGCGGTCGGAGCCGAACGTCCCGGCGCCGATCGCGGGGATGCGGCTGCCGCTCGCGAGGACGCGGTGGCTCGGCGGAGTGGGGGCCATGCGGATCCTCCTGGTGCGGCGGCGGGGGCGAAACGTTGCGCTTCACGGTAGGCGGGGGAGGGTAGCGGCGTCAACGATGCCCTGGACTGGGGTGCGTAACGTTTCGTGCGGTGGGTGCTTTCGTCCTCCGTTCCTGCCCCGCCCCCCTCGAAACGCCGATAGTCGTCGCACTCGTGCGCGACTGCGACGACTACTGGACTCTCGAGCCGCGCGCTCGGCTCGCTCGCGCGAGAACGCAGGAGTCGTCGCACTCGTGCGCGACTGCGACGACTCCTGGACTGTCGAGAAGAGCCCCGCCCCTCCGCTCCGCTCAGACCAGCCGGCGCCACTCCTCCGTGACCACGCGGAACCAGCGCGCGCCGTAGCCGTCGAGGGGCACCGACACGGCGCCGTCCTCGCCGAGCGGGAGCGACTCGCCGCCGAGGGAGTCGACCAGCCGCGCCCCGGCGGGGGTGTCGGGGAGCGTCAGGTGCGCCGTGCGCGGGTTCGACGCCAGGTTGTGCACCGCGACGGTCGTGCCGGTCGACGCGGACATCCGGTGCGCGAGCACGCTCGGCTCGTCGCAGGGGAGGTGCGTGTACTCGCCCCAGCCGATCTCCGGCGACCGCCGGTACAGCCAGGCGAGGCCCTTCACGTGGGCCAGGAGGGAGTCCGGATCCTGGAGCTGCGCGGCCGCGTTCACGTGCTCGGGTCCGAAGCCGCCGCCGGGAGGGGCGGCGATCAGGTCGGAGGCGTCGGCACGCGAGAAACCGCCGTTGGCGGCGCTGCTCCACTGCATCGGGGTCCGCACGGCGCTGCGGCCCGGGATGTCGGCGTTCTCGCCCATCCCGATCTCCTCGCCGTAGTAGAGCACCGGGGTCCCGGGCAGCGAGAAGACCAGGCTGTGGACCAGGCGGACGCGGCGCGGGTCGCCGTCGACCATCGGCGGGAGGCGGCGGACGATGCCGCGCCCGTGGATCCGCTGCGACTGCTCCGGAGCGAACGCCGCGAAGACCTCGTCGCGCTCGTCGTCGCTCAGCTGGTCGAGGGTGAGCTCGTCGTGGTTGCGCGCGAAGTTCGCCCACTGACTGCCGACGGAGATCTCGGGGCGGCTCGCGAGCGCCTCGACGAGCGGCGCCGCCTCCTCCCGGGCCAGCGCGAGGTAGAGGCGCTGGTTGCCGATGAAGTCGAACTGCATCGACAGCTCGTCCGCGTCCTCGCCGCCGAAGAAGCCGAGCTGCTCCTCGCGGGTCACGTTGACCTCGCCCAGCAGCATCGCCTCGCCGGAGCGCCGCGAGACGAAGCGGCGCAGCAGGCGCAGCCACTCGTGCTCGTCGCGTTCGCCGGGCTCGATCAGGTACGGCACCGCGTCGACCCGGAAGCCGTCGACGCCCAGCTGCAGCCAGAATCCGATGAGCTTCGCGATCTCGTCGCGCACGGCCGGGTTCTCGGTGTTGAGGTCGGGCTGGTGCCGGTAGAAGTGGTGCAGGTAGTACTGGCCCGCCTCCTCGTCACGGAACCAGACGCCGTCCTCCGCGTCCGGGAACACGTTCGCGGGCTGATCGGCGGGCGGCTCGTCGCGCCAGACGTAGTAGTCGCGGTACGGGCTGTCGGGGGAGGAGCGGGCGGCCTGGAACCAGGGGTGCTGGTCCGAGGTGTGGTTGACGACGAGGTCGACGATCACGCGCATCCCGCGGTCGTGGGCGGTCCGGATCACCTCGACGACGTCGCCGTGGTGCCCGAAGCGCTCGTCCACTCCGTAGAAGTCGCTGATGTCGTAGCCGTTGTCGCGGCCGGGGGACCGGTAGAACGGCGCGAGCCAGAGGCAGCTGACGCCGAGCTCGGCCAGGTAGTCGATCCGGTGGACGAGGCCCTCGAGGTCGCCGACGCCGTCGTCGTCCCAGTCCATGAACGTCTTCACGTCGAGGTTGTAGAAGACGGCGGTGCGCCACCACAGGTCGCTCGTGTCGGTGACCCTCATGCGCGGGGCTCCGGGCGGAAGGAGGCGGAGGGTGCGGGGGAGAGGGGCGCGGGCGCGGGCGCGGGCGTCCGGGTGGCGGCGGTGCGGGTAGCGGCGTGCTTGTGC
>NZ_PSWN01000041.1:0-8973 GCF_002932815.1 Rathayibacter sp. AY1B4
CCGGGGCGTCGGTGCGGGGGGAACGGGTCAGACGACGCGCGGGTCGGACTCCTGGGTGTCGTCCTCGGGGATGTGGACGTCCTGGACGGTCACGTTGATCTCGGCGACCTCCATGCCGGCGATGTGCTGGATGGCGTCGGCGACGGCGGAGCGCACGTCCTCGGCGACCTTCTGCAGCGGCGCGGGGTACTCGGCGACGATGGTGATGTCGGCGGCGACCTGGCGCTCGCCGACCTCGACCTTGACGCCCTGGCCGCGGTCGTCGTTGCCGATCGCACTGCGGATGGCGCCGATCGCTCGGGCCGCTCCTCCGCCGAGGGCGTGGACGCCCGGGACCTCGCGCGCGGCGATGCCGGCGACCTTGGCGATGACGCCGTCCTCGATCACGGTGCGTCCGGATCCGGTGCTGGTCTGACGGGTGGTGGTCGCGGTGGTCTCGGCCATGGTCTCCTCTTTCGCTCGGGGCCCGATCGCTCGATCAGGCGGGGTATGCAGGTAGGACGCTCCGTCGACGCCGAACGTCACGGTCGGATCCGGCCCGCCCAGGCAACTGCCAGAGAGGCGGGCCGGGCCGGGCCGGTCCTCTCAGGAACGCGGTCGACGCCCGTCGATTCGCCCTCGGCCCGGTGCTGTGGTGGCATGGAGCCGTGACCGACGCGACCGCCCCGCAGGCGCCCCTCCCTGATCGGACGGCCGCGCGCATGCGCCCGCGCGCCCTGCTCGTCCTGGCCCTGATCGGCGCGGTCGGCGGGACCCTGTCGGGCGCGTTCGGCGTCGGCGGCGGGATCGTGATGGTGCCGATGCTGATCGCCTGGGCCGGGATGGACCAGCGCCGCGCCTCCGCCACCTCGCTGCTCGCGATCGCTCCGACCTCGGTCGCCGGAGCGTTCGGCTACGCTCTCGCCGGCCAGGTCGCCTGGGTCCCGGCGGCGGTGATCGCGGCTGCGGCGATGCTCGGGGCGGTGGCCGGATCCTGGCTGCTCGCGCGGCTGCCTCTGGGCGTGCTGCGCTGGATGTTCGTGGCGCTGCTCGTGGCCGCGGCGGTGCGGATGGCCGTGTTCGGCTCGAACGACACCGGCGACGTCGCCGAGGGCTGGGGCGTGTGGCCCGGATTCGCCGGGCTCGGCATCGGGATGGGCGTCGCCTCCGGCCTCTTCGGCATCGGCGGCGGAGCGATCGCCGTGCCGGTCCTGGTCGGCGCCTTCGGGCTCGCGGACCTCCTGGCCAAGGGCACCTCGCTCGCCGCGATGATCCCCACGGCGGTCACCGGCTCGATCGCGAACGCCCGGCGCGGCCTGCTCGACGTGCGCGCGGGCCTCGTGGTCGGGCTCACCGCCACGGCGTTCTCCTTCGCCGGAGTCGCGCTCTCCTTCCTCCTGCCGGCGCGCGTGTCCGGGATCCTCTTCGCGGTCCTCCTCCTGCTCGCCGCGGTGCAGCTCGCCCTCCGCGGGCGGCGCCGCTGAGCCCTTCACGACGCGGACCCCCGCCGTCAACGCCCTGTCCGATCCGTCGCAGACGCTCGTAGCGTCGTCGCGATCGGGCGCGGGCCCGGAGGGGCGGGAGCACGATGGAGCAGCAGCAGCGCGAGCAGCAGGGCCGGCAGCAGCGGCGAGGGGGCGGCGCGAGCCTGCACCGGGACGTCGCACCCGGGGTGCACCGGCTCGAGCACGCCTGGGCGAACCTCTACCTGATCGAGGAGGCGGGTCGGCTGACCGTCGTCGACGCCGGGCTCCCGAGGACGTGGCCGCACCTGATCCGCGCGCTGGAGGTGCTCGGCCGCTCGCTCGGCGACATCGACGCCCTCGTGCTGACCCACGCGCACTTCGACCACCTCGGCGTCGCCCGCAGCCTCGTCCGCCGGGGCGTCCCCGTGCACCTGCACGCGGCCGACCAGCCGCTCGCCGCGCAGCCCTACTCCTACCGCCGCCAGCGCACGCCGTTCGTGTACCCGCTGCTGCACCCCTCCGCGATCCCGGTGCTCGGAGCGATGGCCCGTGCGGGCGCGCTCGCGGTGCCGCCCGTGCACGGGACCCTGCCGCTGACCGCCGGAGCGGTGCTCGACGTGCCCGGATCGCCCCGCGTGCTCGCGACTCCGGGGCACACCGACGGGCACGTCTCGCTGCACCTGCCCGAGCGCGACGCGGTGATCGGCGGAGACGCCCTGGTCACGCTCGACCCCTACTCCGCGCGCACCGGCCCGCACCTGGTCGCGCGCGCCGCGACCGCCGACACGGCGCAGTCCCTCGACTCGCTGCGGGTCCTCGCCGGGACCGGGGCGCGGACACTCCTACCCGGCCACGGCGCGCCCTGGCGCCTGGGCGTCGCGGCGGCGGCCGAGCTCGCGGCGCGGACGCCGATCGCCTAGGGCGCGCCGCCGCAGGCCGCTCAGAGGCCGGTGGCCTGCCTCCCCGGCCGACCCGGTTCCGCAGCCGTGGCACCATCGAAGGTGATGTCGATCCCCGGTCCCGCATGAGCGCGGTCAGCTACCAGGCCGCGTCGATCCCCCTCCGCCTGGCCAGCGCCGGCATGGTCGTCGCCCTCCCCGTCCTCGCCGTCGAGCGTCTCGGCGACGTCGCGCTCGGCGGCGCCCTGACCGGAGCGGCGCTCTTCCCCGCCGTGATCGCCGCGCCGCTCGTCGGCACGGTGCTCGACCGGGTCCGCCGCCCCCGCCGGCTCCTGGTCGGCGCCGCGCTCACGACCGCCGTCGCCTTCGCGGTCGCCGCCTTCCTCGGCGAGGTGCCGACGCCGCTCATCGTGGTGCTGCTGCTCCTCGCGGGGCTCGCGACGCCCGTCTACATGGGCGGCATGTCGAGCTTCGTCACGAGCGCCATCCCGGAGCCGCGCCGCGCCTACGCGCAGGACTCGCTCTCGTACACGGTCGCCTCGATCAGCGGGCCGGCCATCGTGGGCCTCGCGGTCGGAGTCGGGGGAGCGCGGACCGCGATGCTCGCCATGGCGGTCCTCGCCCTCATCGGCGTCGTCGGGTCGCTCGGCCTCGCCATGGAGGCCCGTCCGGCGCCGACCGTCGGCGTGCTGCGGACGATCGTCGCGGGCGTCACCCACCTCGTGCGGCACCGTCCGATCGCGGTGGTCACCTCGGCGGGCACCCTCAGCCAGGTCGCGGGCGGAGCGGCGGGAGTCGCGGCGATCAGCCTCTCGGTGGAGCGGCTGGGCAGCACCGACGCCGCCGCGTGGATCCTGACCGCCTTCGCCGTGGGCGGCCTGCTCGGCGCCCTCGCCGTGGCGGCCCGCCGCTGGACCCGCCGTCCGCCGGCGTGGACCATGGGCGCCGCCTACATCGCGACCGGCGCCGTCCTCCTGGTCGCCGTCCCCGACCTGGGCGTCGTCGTGGCGATCGCCGCCTTCGCGGTCGCGGGCGTCTTCACGGCACCCTCGAACGCGGCGATGCTGCTGCTGCGCGACCAGGAGAGCCCTGCCGCCGTCCGCTCGCAGGTGTTCACGATCGGCGCGGGGCTGCGCTCCGCCGCCGCGGCCGTCGGCGCCGTGCTGGCGGGAGCGGCGTCCGGCCTCGGAGCCTCCTGGCTCGTCGCGGGGATCGCCGTGGTCTGGATCGGCTCCGGCCTGCTGCTGCGCCTGTTCCCCGCGCGCGACCGCGACTGACCCCGGCCGCGCGCGGAGCGCTCGGCGGGACCGGCACCTCCGCGCGCGGGGATCGCGATCAGGCCGCGACGCCCGCCAGCGTGCCCGTGCTCGGCCCGTTCGGGTCGGTGATCATGCAGTTGATCGTGCGGTCGCCCGTGCCCCAGCTCTCGGCGGTCGGGTAGTAGTAGCTGAAGTCGTACGCCGAGTCCTGGTAGCCGATCCCGGTGAACGACTCGAACGCCGTGACGCAGTCGGTCTCGGCCTGCTCCGTCGCGACGGACTCGCCCGGGTACTCGTCGGCGTCGGCCATCGTCAGGTTCTGGAACACCTCGTAGACGTGCGGGTCGGTGCAGGGCACGGTCGGCACGTCGGTGACCTCGGTCGCCTCCTCGCTGAGCTCGCCGTTCAGGCAGTCGCCCACGCGAAGCTGGAAGACGTCGGTCGTCCCGCCCTCGGTGATCTCCCCGGTCTCGTCGTCGCGGGTCTCGCCTCCCATCAGGCCGTTCAGGCCCGAGCAGCCGGTCAGGCCGAGGGCGAGGGCCGCGCCGGCGGCCAGGACGAGGGCGGTTCTGCGGCGGTTCATGACGACTCCCGGGATCTGCTGCACGGAGGTGCTCCTGTGACGGCTCCCAGGCTAGGGGTGCAGGGCATCCGTCCCGAGGGGGATGCACTCGATCCGGATCTCCACTTTCCGGAGTAGCGGACGCTCAGCCCGGTCCGGTCGAATGGGGTCATGGCTCAGAAGACGGTCGCAGACCAGCTCATCGCTCAGCTCATCGACGCCGGCGTCTCCCGCATCTACGGGATCGTCGGCGACTCGCTGAATCCGATCGTCGACGCGGTGCGCCGCAGCGGCGGCTCCGAGAAGGGAGGCATCGACTGGATCCACGTGCGCAACGAGGAGGCGGCCGCCTTCGCCGCCGGCGCGGAGGCGCAGCTCACCGGGCGCCTCGCCGTCTGCGCCGGCAGCTGCGGCCCCGGCAACCTGCACCTGATCAACGGCCTCTACGACGCGCACCGCTCCTCCGCCCCGGTGCTCGCCATCGCGAGCCACATCCCCAGCAACGAGATCGGCTCGTCCTACTTCCAGGAGACGCACCCGGACAGGCTCTTCGTCGAGTGCTCGAACTACCGCGAGCTGATCTCGACCGCCGCCCAGGCTCCGCGGGTCGTGAACGCCGCGATGCGCAGCGCGGTGGCGCTCCGCGGAGTCGCCGTGGTCACCCTCCCCGGCGACATCGCCGAGCTGGAAGCGGTGGACGGCTTCCCCGCGTTCGTGCTGCCGTCGACGCCCGTCCTGGTCCCCGCCGACGCCGACGTCCGCGCCCTCGCGGCCGCGATCGACCAGGCGCGGACCGTCGCGATCTTCGCGGGCGCCGGAGTGCAGAACGCGCACGACGAGGTCGTCGCCTTCGCCGAGCTGGTGGGCGCGCCCGTCGGGCACAGCCTGCGCGGCAAGGAGTGGATCCAGTACGACAACCCCTACGACGTCGGCATGACGGGCCTCCTCGGCTACGGAGCGGCGCACGCCGGCATGCACGACGCCGACCTCCTCCTCCTCCTCGGCACCGACTTCCCCTACGAGCAGTTCCTCCCCGACGCCTCGAAGGTCGTGATCGCTCAGGTCGACAGCGACGCCTCGAAGCTCGGGCGCCGCGTCAGCGTCGCGCACCCCGTCCACGGCGACGTGGCGGCGACCCTCACCGCGCTGACCCCGCTCGTGCAGCGGAAGGACCACCGCTTCCTCGACAAGACGCTGAAGAAGCACGAGAAGCTGGTCACCGGAGTCGTCGGGAAGTACACCGAGGTCGGGACGCGCAGCCCGATCCACCCCGAGCTCGTCGCGTCCACGCTCGACGGCCTGCTCTCCGAGGACGCGATCGTCACCGCCGACACCGGCATGGGCAACGTGTGGCAGGCCCGCTACATCACCCCCAACGGGAAGCGGCGCCTGCTCGGCTCGTACATGCACGGGTCGATGGCGAACGCGCTGCCGCAGGCGGTCGGCGCGCAGCTCTCGCACCCCGGTCGCCAGGTCGTCTCGCTGAGCGGCGACGGCGGGCTCTCCATGCTGATGGGCGAGCTGGTCACGGTCGCCGCCTACCGGCTGCCCGTGACGATCGTCGTGTTCAACAACTCCACGCTCGGGCTGGTGAAGGTCGAGATGCTGGTCGACGGCTTCCCGGACTTCGCCGTCGACGTGCCGATGGTCGACTACGCGAAGGTGGCGGAGGCGATCGGCATCCGCGGGATCCGCGTCGAGGACCCGCGCGACGTGGAGGAGGCCCTCCGCTCGGCGCTCGCCGACGGCGGCCCGGTCCTCGTCGACGTGGTGACGGATCCGCTCGCCCTCTCGCTCCCGCCCACGATCACGGGCGCGCAGGTGAAGGGCTTCGCGCTGGCGGTCTCGAAGATCGTGATGAACGGAGGAGCGGGCGAGGCCGTCGCGCTGGCCCGCACCAACATCAAGCACGCTCTCCGATGATCGACGCCCGGGCGCTCGCGAGCGGCACCTGGTTCGTCCGGGGCTCCTCGCTGCCGCTCTGGCGCTCGCGGTCGGGGGTGGCGATCACGTACGCGCCGCTCCCGACCGGCGGGATCGGCGACGTCGTCAGCTGGCGCGGCCGGACGCGCTCGCACTACGTGGTTGGGATCGACACCCCCGACCCGCACGATCCGTCCGGCTTCCGCTGGCGGGGCGTCGAGCCGCTGACCCTCCTCGCCCGCAGCCGCTGGTCGTTCGTGGCCGCCGACGAGGAGGCGGGCTGGGCGCTCACCCGCTTCGCCCGGACGCCGTTCACGCCCGCCGGCGTCGACGTGTACGTCCGCGAGCCGCACCCGGCCCGCGGCGTCCTCGCGGCGGCGCTCGCCGCCTGCGCCGCCGACCCGCGCACGTCCGCGCTGCGCCCGCGCCTCTTCGAGGTCGCGCCCTGACTCCTGAGCGCGCGCCCTCCCGTGAGGCGTCACGAACGGTCGCCATCCCGCTCGGATGACGACCGTTCGCGACCCCTCGGCGGTCGTCGATGCGGCGCCCGGTCGGCGAGTGCTCGTCGCAGGCGCTCGACGGAGCGCTCGGGGTGGGGGACGAACTCGGCGCCGACGATGCGGACGACGCGGACCCCGATCGAGGCGAGGTCGTCGTAGCGGCCGAGGTCGCGCGCGAAGCGCCGGTTGCTGGTGCGGTGATCGTCGCCCTCGTACTCCCACGCGACCCGCTCCGCGGGGTACCAGCCGTCCGGCCGCCCGACGAAGACCCCGTCGGAGTCGAACAGCGGCTCCTGCAGCACCGGCTCCGGGAGCCCCGCCCGGAGCGAGGCGAGCCGGAACCGCGACTCCTGTCGCGACTCCGCCCCGTCGCGCACCAGAGCGAGCGCGGCGCGGAGCCGCACCGAGCCCCGACCGCGGAAGGACGACACGCGCTCCCGCAGGTCGGGCAGCGGCACCCAGGGCCGTCGATCGGCCGGATCGCCGACGACCGGCGTGCGCACCAGCGCGTCGCCCACCGCGACGAGGTCGTCCGGCTCGAGGAGTGCGGAGAGATGGCAGAAGAGCGAGGCCGGATCGGTGAGGGGGAGTCCGCGGCGGAGGACGCGGCGGACGTCGGGATCGGCGAGGGCGTGGCCGACGACGTTCCGGTGCCGGGGAGCGCGTCCCGGCCGGCGGACGCTGACGTGCACCGGCTCGTCCGCAGCGGCGGGCGGGAGGTCGAGCGGCCAGAGCCGCGCCGCCGTCACGTGGCTCAGGAGAGCCTCCGGACCGACCAGCGCGAGGAGCGCCTCCGTGCGCAGGCGCAGGTCGGGGTCGGGGTCGGCGGTGCGGACCCCGTGGAAGGGCCGGTGGAGGTCGGAGCTTCGGAGCCGCCCGCGGCTCACTCCGCTCGCGCGAGCGTCAGCGACGGTGAAGGCGCGGCCGCGGAGTCCGATCGGAAGCGGCGAGGGATCGTGCATCCGGCCACTGTCCCGCCTCCCGATCCTCGTGAACCGGTTCTCCACAGGTCGGATCCTTGCGCCCCTCCCGCTCGACCGCGTCCAGGCGTCACGAACGGCCGTCATCCCGCTCGGATGACGACCGTTCGTGACGCCTCGGCGGGCCCCTGAAGCCCGCCGGGCGCGTCACTCGCCGAGCGTGATCGCCTGCGCCTCGACGAGCTCGGGCTCGGGCTCGTGGGCGTCGGCGCGGGCCAGGGTGCGGCGTCCGAGCAGCACGATCAGCGCGGCGACGGCGACGGCTCCGGCTGCGGCGTACATCGGGAAGGCCGGCGAGATCGCCGCGGCCAGGGCGGAGGCGGCGGGCGGGGCGATCGCGCCGCCGAGGAAGCGGACGCCGGAGTAGGCGGACGAGGCGACGGAGCGGGGCAGGTCGGTCGCCTCCATCACGCACTCGGTGAGCACCGTGTTGACGACTCCGAGCAGCAGGCCGCCGACGATGATGCAGACGATCAGGCCGACGCGCGACGAGATCACGAGGCCGCCGGCGATCAGGTCGAGCGCGAGCAGCAGCAGCACCGAGCGCAGCACGACGGTGCGCGGGAGGCGCCGGGTGAGCAGCGGAGCGACGAACACGGAGGTGATCGCCACGCCCAGGCCCCAGCCGAAGAACGTGAAGCCGAGGCCCATCTCGTCCAGCCCGAGCGGGTAGGGCGTGTAGGCGAGCAGCACGAAGAAGCCGATGTTGTAGAACAGGGCGGCGCCCGCCAGCGTGCGGATGGCCGGGACCTTGAGGGCCGCGAAGGGCGCCGAGAGCGGAGTCGGAGCGGGCTTGGGGCCGTCCTCCCGCAGGAGCGTCGCGATGGCGATGAAGCCGACGGCCATCAGCACGGCGGTGCCGAAGAACGGACCGCGCCACGAGACGCTGCCGAGGAGCCCGCCGAGCAGCGGACCGACGGCGATTCCGATGCCCAGAGCGGCCTCGTAGAGCACGATCGCCGCGGAGGAGCCTCCGCTCGCCGCGCCGACGATGGTCGACAGGGCGGTCGAGATGAACAGCGCGTTGCCGAAGCCCCAGCCCGCGCGGAAGCCGATGACGCCCTCGACGCTGCCCGCCGTGCCGGCGAGCGCGGCGAACACCACGATCAGCACCAGGCCGATCATGAGGGTCTTCTTGGCGCCGATGCGGCTGGAGAGCCAGCTGGTGAAGAACATCACGACGCCGGTGATGACGAGGTAGCTCGTGAAGAGCAGCGAGGTCTCGGTCGGAGTCGCCTGCAGGCTCTCGGCGATGGCCGGGAGGATCGGGTCGACCAGGCCGATCCCCATGAAGGCGATCACCGCGGCGAAGGCGACGGCCCAGACGGCCAGCGGCTGCTTCAGGATCGAGCCCTGGGCGGGCGAGTGGGGGGAGGTGGTCACGGCGTGGAGCCTTTCTCGGGGG
>NZ_PSWN01000042.1:0-8688 GCF_002932815.1 Rathayibacter sp. AY1B4
ATCACCAGCAGCGTGAAGCCCGTGCCGCGTCCGCCCCGCGCACCCCCCGCCCGAAGCAGCCGCCCGCTCCGCCCTCGTCCGCGTGGATCGCCGGCGTCCGCGGCTCGGGCTTCACGCTGCTGGTGATGGGGATCATGATCCTCGCGGTGGTCGTGCTCGCCCCGAGCATCAAGAACTTCGTCGAGCAGCGCGCCGAGATCGCCGAGCTGCAGCGCTCGGTCGACGCGGCCAAGACCCAGGCGCAGAACCTCGACGAGCAGCGCACCCGCTGGTCCGACCCGGCGTTCATCCGTGCGCAGGCCCGCGAGCGGCTGTACTTCGTGATGCCCGGCGAGGTGAGCTACCTCGTGCTCGACGACGTGACGCTCGCCCAGCAGGCGCAGCAGCCCGCGAGCGACACGGTGCAGGAGACCCCGAGCGACTGGGCCGGCTCCCTGCTGTCCTCGATCGCGGTCTCGGGCCTCGGCGAGCCGACCGCCGACGAGCTGACACCGACTCCGTAGCTCCTGCCCGACTCCGTCGCTCCCGCCCGACCCCGCGTACACTGGAGCGTCCTCCCGGCCGTCCGTCCTCTGGAGCCCCCGTGACCACGCCCCCCTTCGATCCGCCGTCCGAGCGCGACATCGCGGTCGTCTCCGCCCAGCTGGGCCGTCCCGCCCGGGACGTCGTCGGGATCAGCGCACGCTGCGTCTGCGGCGACCCGACGGTGGTCTCCACGAGCCCCCGCCTGTCCGACGGCACGCCGTTCCCCACCTTCTACTACCTGACCCACCCCGCCGCGACGGCCGCGATCTCGCAGCTCGAGGCCACCCAGGTCATGGTCGAGTACAACGCGATGCTCGCCGAGGACGAGGAGCTGCGCGAGGCGTACGCCGCTGCGCACCGGGCGTTCCTGGCCGACCGCGAGAGCGTCGGCTCCGTCCCCGAGATCGCGGGCATCTCCTCCGGGGGCATGCCCTCGCGGGTGAAGTGCCTCCACGCCCTCGCCGCGCACGCCCTCGCGGCGGGCCCCGGCGTCAATCCGATCGGCGATCTGGCCCTGGCCCGCGCCGACTGGTCTCCCGAGCGCTGCGCCTGCAGGCCGCTCGACGCGTAGCCGCTCCTACCGGAGCCACGGAGGCGCCACCACCGGCGCGCTCTTCGCTAAGCTGATTCCCAGTCGGGGTCAGTGCTGCCCACCGCATCGAGAGCGGGCACTTCGCATTGCGTGAGGGTGTTCGCATTGTCCATCCCTCTTGGAGAGTCAACCGTGCCCAGAATCCTGATCGTCGGAGGCGGCTACGCCGGCTTCTACACCGCGTGGAAGCTCGAGAAGCAGCTCCGACCGCACGAGGCAGAGGTCACGATCGTCGACCCGCTGCCCTACATGGCGTACCTGCCCTTCCTCCCCGAGGTCGCCGCGGGGTCGATCGAGCCGCGCCACGCGATCGTCTCGCTCCGCCGCCACCTCAAGAAGACCGCGATCCTCGCCGCCAAGGTGACGAAGATCGACCACGCGAACCGCACCGCGACGATCACCCCGACCGTGGGCGAGCCCTACGAGTTCGAGTACGACCAGATCGTCGTCACCGCCGGCTCCGTCTCGCGCACCTTCCCGATCCCGGGCGTCGCCGACAACGCGATCGGCCTGAAGACGATCGAGGAGGCGACCGCGATCCGCGACCGCATGCTCACGAACTTCGACAAGGCCGCGTCGCTCCCCGCCGGCCCCGAGCGCTCGCGCCTGCTGACCGTCACGGTCGTCGGCGGCGGGTTCGCGGGCATCGAGGTCTTCGCCGAGCTGCGCTCCTTCGCGAGCGCGCTGCTCAAGCGCTACCCCGAGATCGACTTCGAGGAGACGCAGTTCCACCTCATCGAGGCGATGGGCCGGATCATGCCCGAGGTCGCCCTCGAGACGAGCCACTGGGTGCTGAAGAACCTCGACCAGCGCGGCGCCACCGTGCACCTCGACACGCAGCTCAAGTCGGCCGAGAACGGCGTCATCCAGCTGTCGACGGGCGAGAGCTTCGAGTCGGACCTGATCATCTGGACCGCGGGCGTCATGGCGAACCCGTCGATCAAGAACTCTGACCTGCCCATCGAGGAGCGCGGCCGCCTGCGCGTGCGCGCCGACCTCCGCGTCGGCCACGACGACGTGCTCGTCGAGGGCGCCTGGGGCGCCGGCGACGCGACGGCCGTCCCCGACCTCACCGGCGGCGGCGTCGGCGGCTTCTGCGTGCCGAACGCCCAGCACGCCGTCCGCCAGGGCAAGCTCATGGCCAAGAACATCACCGCGGTGCTCCGCGGCGAGGAGCCGGTCGACTACGTGCACAAGAACCTCGGCGCGGTCGCGGGCCTGGGCATCGGCATCGGCGTGTTCCAGTCCGGCAAGATCGCCGTGAAGGGCTTCCCCGCCTGGGTGATGCACCGCGGCTACCACGGTCTCGCCATGCCCTCGTGGGAGCGCAAGTTCCGCGTGGTCTGGGGCTGGTGGAACAACCTCTGGCTCGGCCGCGACATCGCCTCGATCGAGGCCCGCGAGTACCCCCGCGGCTCCTTCGAGACCTACGCGTCGCGTCCGCGTCCGGCGGCCCCGGCCGCCGAGGCTCCGGCCGCGCAGGCCCCGGCGCAGATCCCCGGCCAGGCCGGTGCTCCGGTCCCGGTCGGCGGCGAGCCCGCCAAGTCCTGACACCGCCGCCGGGAGGATCGCTCCTCCCGGTGGTCGCCCCCATAGCCCAATCGGCAGAGGCAGACGACTTAAAATCGTCTCAGTCTGGGTTCGAGTCCCAGTGGGGGCACTCCGTCCGACGCGCCGCTCCCTAGGCGGCGCGGGCGTGCGTGCTGCGTCGAGCGGGCTCGAGCAGCCCGGCCTCGAGGGCCTGGGTGATCTCGCCCGGGGTGCAGTCGGCGCAGAGCACGACGAGCTCCTCCTCGGTGTCGCGGCCGCCGGAGCGGTCGAGGACGACGGCGTCGGTTCCGCAGAGTGCGCATTCGATCATGCGGGTACCGTACGTCCGACCTCCGACATGCGCGCGGCAGTGCCCCGGCGCGTCTCGCCCGGATCCGGCAGGGCGCCGGGCGCGCCTCCGGACCGGTCGTCCTTCCGGCCGGAGGAGCCCGGTGTTCGGGAATCGGACGAGGATCCCGCGCGCCCGCGCCGCCTCGCCTAGAGTCGTCACCGGGCGGTTCCGAGCCCGGGCGCCCGCGTCCGGATGCGAGCCGCCCGGTCCACGGCGGGCGCCGGAACGGTCCCGCTTCTCGTGCCCGCGGGCACCGTCATGCACCGCCCGGCGACGGGCGGCCGGGAGGCCCCCATGGGGAAGCTGCTCTACGGAGCCTCGGGAGTCGAGATCGAGTTCGACGACCGCACGCTCACGCACGTCCAGATCGTCATCGCCAACAAGCTGCGCCGCCGCGAGAGCTTCTTCTTCTCCTGGCGGGACGACCCCGCGGTCGGCGACGGCCGCTCGAGCATCTGGCTCGACCCCTCCGTGCCCCTCTACTTCAAGTACTTCGGCGGACGGGTCCCCTCGATCAACCGCACCTGGATCGACCTGCTGACCGTTTCGGCGAACTCGTCCGGCGGGCTGCAGCTCGTGCAGGAGCCGGACGCCGCCCCCACCCCGCCGCCGAAGGGCGAGCAGGGCGCCTGACCCCCACCCGCCACGCCCCGGAGAAGAGCCCCATGCAGCGCGACGTCTCGGCCCACCTGACCCTCGACGTCGCGGCTCCGGCTGCCCTCGTCCTGTCGATCGCGGTGGCCGACGCGTACGGGGCGGAGGAGTCGCTGACGCTCACCGTCGACGGCCGCCCGCTCGCCGCTCGCGAGGTGATCGACCAGCACGGCACCCGGCTGCACGTGCTCGACGCGCCGGTCGGGCACCTCGTCGTGGACTACTCCGCGCGCGTCCTGGGACGCCTCGCTCCGCTCGAGGGCGACGAGGTGGACCGGCTGCGGTACCTGCGGCCGAGCCGCTACGCCGAGTCGGACGTGCTGTGGGCGACGGCCCGGGCCGAGTTCGCCGGCCTGTCCGGGGCGGACCTCCTGCACGCGGTGAGCTCCTGGGTCGGCACGCGGCTCGCGTACGTCCCCGGCTCGAGCCTTCCGACGGACGGGGCCGAGCGGACGCTGCTCGCCCGCCGCGGCGTCTGCCGCGACTTCGCGCACCTCGTCGTCGCCCTCCTCCGGGCGCTGGACGTGCCCGCCCGACTGGCGGCCGTGTACGCGCCGGGACTGCAGCCGATGGACTTCCACGCGGTCGCGGAGGCCTGGATCGAGGGGGAGTGGCGGGCGGTCGACGCGACGACGCTCGCGCCGCGGTCGAGCCTCGTGCGGATCGCGACGGGACGCGACGCGGCCGACACCGCGTTCCTCGGCGTCTACGGCGGCATCGCGACGCTGCGCGAGCTGACCGTCGGCGCCGTGGCCGACGTGCTGCCGGGCGACGACCTCGACCGGCCCGTCTCGATCGGCTGAGCGGGCGGCCGAGGCCGGCTACTCCGACTCGACGAAGCGCCGCCAGGCCCAGATCGACGTGCACACCGCGCTGAAGGCGACGACGGCGAAGAGCACCGGACCCGCTCCGCCGTCGGTCGACCAGGACGCGATGGTCGGGGTGAGCAGCACGAACAGCACGGTCGTCGCGAGGAGCGTGAGCCCGAGCCAGAGCAGCGGGGACCAGCGCAGGATGCTGCGGCCGGCGGGGCGCCCGACCGGGAACAGCAGCACCACGCTCGAGCCGACCGAGATCAGCGTGGTCGCGCTGAGCACCTCCGCGGCGAGCACGGAGCCGAACGAGCCGTCGGGCGGGACCACGGCGGAGGCGCCCCAGGCGAGTCCGGCGAGACCCAGCAGCGAGACGACGCGGACGGTGGAGAGCTTCGCGCGGTCGACGGCGGACGCGCCCTCGGGGAGGACGAGGCCGATCACCACGCCGAAGAGGAGCGCCGGGTCCAGTCCCGCGAAGCGCGAGACGAGAGCGGCCGCCGCGACCAGGAGCAGCGCGCGCGGAGCGGCGACGACGCCGATCCCGCTGACGCCGATCCGTCGGCCGACCAGCGCGGGGACGGCGGCGGCGACCGCGTTGACCACGGCGACGGCCACGATGACGGCGATCAGCAGGCGCAGGTAGGCGGGCTGGCCGTCGACGCGTCCCGAGAGCAGGACGAGGCCGGCTGCGCAGCCGATCATCCCGACGACCATCAGGCGCGGCGAGGCGGGACCGGTGTCCGGCTTGTCGTCGTACTCGACGGCGGCGCGGTTGCGGCCCGTGAGGTGCCAGCTGCGCTCGGCGCGGGGCGCGCGCCCGGCCGCGGCGAGGCGGGCCGGCACGACGACCAGGGCGAGCGAGAGCAGAGCGAGGGCGAGGGAGCGCATCCAGTCGGCCATCGAGACGACGGGCGATCCGGCGGACAGCGCGGTGGTCATCCCGGTCGCCGCGCTCCAGCCGCCCGGCTCCGATCCGGCGTCGGGGGCGGGCTGCGGCGGCACGTCACCGCCGTCCTGGTCGGGAGCCGGGACCGGTGCTGCGGTGGGCTCGGCGGTCGGCTCGTCCTCGGGCGCGGGCGCGGCCTCTCCGGGGCGGACGGGCGACGGGGACGCGGTCGGCGCCGCGCTGCTCGGAGCGGGAGACGCGGCGGCCCCGGGCGCACTGGGCGCGGCTCCGGGGGCGGCCGGCGGCGTCGCGCTGGGCGTGCCGGTGGGAGCGGTCGTCGCCGCCGCGAAGGTCACGTCGATCCAGGGGCTCGGCGGGCTGTAGTTGCCGGCGCTGTCGCCGGCGATGGCGGAGACCCGATGCGCGCCCGCCGTGATCGTGCCGCCGGTGCAGCTCCAGGCGCCTCCGCTGACCGCCGCGTCGCAGGTGTTGACCCGGTCCACGTACACGTAGGCGCGAGTGCCGTCCACGCCCGTCCCGGAGTAGGACGCGCCGCTGAGCGGCAGGGCGGCGCCGTTCGACGGCGAGGTGAGGGCGGGGGCGGCAGGAGCAGCGGTGTCGACCACGAGGGTCACCGGCGCGCTGGCCGGCGAGGCGGCGCTGCCGGCGAAGGAGGCGGTCTGCGTGGCGGTGACGCGGTAGCTGCCCGGCGCCGGAGTGGGGGCGAGCTGGCAGAACCACGCGCCGCCGGAGTCGGCGGTGGCCAGGCACGCGGCGCCGCCGTTCGAGACCGCGGCGACGCTCGCGCCGGGGTAGGCCGTGCCGCGGACCGAGCCCGCGGAGGTCGCCGAGCCGTCGACCGACTCGATGACGGGGGCGCTGAGGACGGCGATCGGGACGGCGGCCGAGGTGGTCCCGCCGCCGGCGAGGAGCTCCACCGCGACCAGGGTCGCCGGCCCGTCGTCGAGGGAGACGGCGCAGCTCCAGCCGCCGTCGGGGCCCGCGGTGGTGATGCAGAGGGGGTCGCCGCCGCCGCGGAGCCCGATCTGCACCTGGTCCCCGGCCGTCGCCGTGCCGGTGGCCGTCGTCGCTCCCGTGCTGAGGACCGCGCCGGAGGCGGGAGCGGTGATCGCGAGAGCGGCGGCCTGCGCGGCCGGCGCGGCCAGGCCGGAGACGGAGGCGACGGCCGCGAGGAGCACCAGCAGCAGGGCGGCCGTGCGCCGCGGGGATCGGCGGAGTCGGGGCACCGGCACGACCGGTGAACCCCCCGGTACTGCCACGTCGACGCCCGATTTCACGATGCGTCCATTGCACGGGGGCAGGGGGGAGCTGTCAAGCGCGCCGCACCACTGTTCCCGGATGTACACCATCCGGAGGAGGCGTCTCAGCCGGTCGGGGGAGTCGGGGAGATCCGGGAGAGCGCTTCCGCGAGAATATACCCGTCGATCAGATCCGGAGGACAGTGGAATGCGCGAAGACGAGGCCCGCGGGCGCGATCGGCGGGAGGTGCGCGTCGAGGCTGCGCGCTTCGACGATCCGCGCGAGCTGGGCGCACTCCTGCCGCCGGGCCTGCGCATCGGACTGGCGCAGAGCGCCTTCCAGACGGAGGGCTCCCTCGAGACGGGCGGGCGGGGCCGGTCGGTGTGGGACGACTTCGCGCTGCGACGGGGGACGATCGCCGAGGAGGCCACTCCCGAGATCGCGACGGACTTCCTCCTGCGCTGGCGCGAGGACCTCGCGCTTCTGGTCGATCTCGGCGTCGACGAGCTCCGGCTCTCGGTCTCGTGGCCCCGGCTGCAGCCCGACGGCCGCGGGCCGATCGACCGCGGAGGGCTCGGCTTCTACGACCGCCTGCTCGACGGGCTCGCCGAGACGGGGATCCGGGTCGCGCTGACCCTGCACCACCGCGACACCCCGTCGACGCTCAGCGGCGGCTGGATGAACCGCGACACCGCGTTCCGCTTCGGCGATCTCGCCTTCGAGCTCGGCGGGCGGTTCGGCGACCGGGTCGCCGACTGGATCACCCTCGACCAGCCGTCGACGGTGATGCTCGAGGGCTACGCGCTCGCGCGGCAGGCGCCGGGCGCCGGCCGGCTGTTCAGCGCCCTGCCGGCGCTGCACCACCAGCTCCTCGGGCACGGCGTGGCGCTGGAGGCACTGCGGGCGGCGGAGGTGACCGGGAGGATCGGCCTGGTCGACGCGCTCGCGCCCGTCGAGCCCGCCTCCGACGACGACCGGGACCGCGCCTTCGCCTCCCTGGCGGACGTCCTGCGGAACCGCCTGGTGGCCGACGCCGTGCTGACCGGGTCCTACCCGGTCGGACCGGAGGAGCTGCCGCCGTTCCTCGGCGCCCTCGCGCAGGCGGATCCGGTCGACCTCGCGCGTATCTCGGCTCCGCTCGACTTCTACGCGGTCGCGCCGCTGCCGCCGCTGCGGATCGTGGCGGGCCGCGACCCGGCGCTGCCGACCGGGGTGGGCGCTCCTCCCGCGCTCCCCTTCCACACGGCGCCCTGGCCGGAGCTGGACCGCACGGGCGACGGCTCGCCGGTCGCACCCTGGGCGGTGGTCTCGGTGCTGCGGTCCCTCGTGGAGCGCTACGGCGACGCCCTGCCGCCGCTGGTGGTGACCGCGCTCGGCGCGAGCTACTCCGACGAGCCCGATCGCGAGGGTGCGATCGTCGACACGGAGCGGATCCGCTGGCTCGGGGCTCACCTGGCCGCTCTCGCCGAGGCCGTCCACGACGGACTGCCGGTGGAGGCCGTGCAGCTCTGGACCCTGGTCGACGCATTCGAGTGGCAGCACGGCTACAGCCGCCCGCACGGGCTCGTGGCCGTCGACACGCGCAGCCGGGACCGCGTGCCCAAGGCGTCGTTCGACTGGCTCCGGCGCGTCCTCGACGCCCGCTCCTGACGCGGGGGCGTGCGAGACTGCCGCCGTGCGCAGCCTCCTCGCCCTCGCCTCCGTCCTCCACGCCGACCCCGCCCCGGTGCTCGCCGCCCTCGCGGACGTCCTCGCCGCCGACGGCGCCTACGAGCGGCGGGGGAGCGGGCTCGAGCGCCGACTCCCCGTGCTCGGCGTCGAGCAGTGGCGGGTCCTGGCGGACGAGGAGGGGGCCCGGGTCGAGTGCGAGCTGGTCGCCGCACCCGCCTCGTCGGCGCTCGCCGGGGTCCTCCTCCGGCGGCGGATCCGCGAGGCGCCGGACCGGTTCCGCGCGGTCGTGACCGCGGTCGCCGACGCGGTGGAATGACGCTCCGGGGACGCCCGCGCGGGTCCGCTCCGACGCCCGCTCTCCGCTCCGCCCGCCGCCGGAGGAGGACCCCGGCGAGCGCCGACG
>NZ_PSWN01000043.1:0-8561 GCF_002932815.1 Rathayibacter sp. AY1B4
GAGTGGCGGCCTGCGCGGGGTGGGCCGGGATCGCGGGCACCTCGGAGCCGATCGAGCCGGCTCCGGCCTGGACGGTGATGATCGCGGTGCCGACGTCGACCGTCTGGCCCTCGTCGACGAGCACGTCGACCACGGTGCCGCTGAACGGCGAGGGGAGCTCGACGAGCGACTTGGCGGTCTCGATCTCGACGAGGACCTGGTTGACGGCCACCTCGTCGCCGACCTTGACCTTCCAGGCCACGATCTCGGCCTCGGTGAGGCCCTCGCCGACGTCGGGGAGGAGGAACTGCTCTGTCATCGGGGGGACTCCTGTGGGCTCGTGCGGGCGGATGTCGCGCGCGTCAGTACGCGAGCGAGCGGTCGACGGCCTCGAGCACGCGGTCGACGTCGGGGAGGAAGAGCTTCTCGACCTTGGCGGGCGGGAAGGGGGTGTCGAAGCCGGCGACCCGGAGGACCGGCGCCTCCAGCGAGAAGAAGGCGCGCTCGGTGACGGTCGCCGCGATCTCGGAGCCGAGGCTCACGTTCGCGGACGCCTCCTGCGCGACGACGAGCCGGCCGGTCCTGCGGACCGACGCGAGCAGCGGCTCCCAGTCGATCGGGGAGAGCGAGCGCAGGTCGACGACCTCGACGCTCGTGCCCTCCTCGCCCGCGAGCTCGGCGGCCTGGAGGAGGACGGCGACCATCGGGCCCCAGCCGACCAGCGTGACCTCGGTGCCCGGGCGGACGACGCGGCTGGCGTGCAGCGGCGCGGCGGACCCGCTGAGGTCGACGTCGCCCTTGGGCCAGTAGCGGCTCTTGGGCTCGAAGAACATGACGGGGTCGTCCGAGGCGATGGCCTCCTGGATCATCCAGTAGGCGTCGTTGGGAGTCGACGGGCTGACCGCGCGCAGGCCCGCGGTGTGCGCGAAGTACGCCTCGTTGCTCTCCTGGTGGTGCTCGACCGCTCCGATGTGCCCGCCGTAGGGCACGCGGATGACGACGGGCATGGTGATCGCACCCTCGTGGCGGTTGGTCATCTTGGCCAGCTGCGAGGTGATCTGGTCGAACGCCGGGTAGATGAACCCGTCGAACTGGATCTCGCAGACCGGGCGGAAGCCGCGCATCGCGAGCCCGATCGCGGTGCCGACGATGCCGGACTCGGCGAGCGGCGTGTCGAGCACGCGCTTCGCCCCGAACTCGGCGTGCAGGCCCTCGGTGATGCGGAAGACGCCGCCCAGGGGGCCGATGTCCTCGCCCATCAGGAGGACGCGGTCGTCCTGCGTCATCGCGCGGCGGAGGCCGGCGTTGAGCGCCTTGGCCATGGACATGGACTCGAGCTGCGACCCGGTGAGGGGCGGCTGCGCGGCCGTCGTGCTGGTGTCGATCGTCATCACTCGCCTCCGAACGATTCTTCGTAGCGCTGCAGCCACGCCTTCTGCTCCTCGACGAGCACGTGCGGCTCCGAGTAGACGTGGTCGAACATGACGCCCGTGGGCGGGACCTCGAGGGCGAGGAGGCGGCGGCGGATGTCGGACGCGAAGTCCTTCGCCTCCTCGTCGACCTCGTCGAAGAAGGACTGCTCCACGCCCTCGCTCCGCAGGAACGCGGCGAAGCGGGTGATCGGGTCCTTCGCGACCCACGAGGCGAGCTCGTCGTCGGTGCGGTACTTCGTCGGGTCGTCGCTCGAGGTGTGCGCGCCGATCCGGTACGTCAGCGCCTCGATGAACTGGGGACCGCCGCCGGAGCGCGCGTCCTGCAGGTGCTTGGCGGTGACCGCGTAGCTCGCGAGCACGTCGTTGCCGTCGATCTGCACGCCGGGGATGCCGAAGCCGGAGGAGCGGAGGTAGAGGGGGCTGCGCGACTGCGTGGCCACGGGGACCGAGATCGCGTAGTGGTTGTTCTGGAGGAAGAAGACCTCGGGAGCCTGGTAGCTCGCGGCGAAGACCATCGCCTCGCTGACGTCGCCCTGGCTGGAGGCGCCGTCGCCGAAGTAGACGACGACGGCCGCGTCCTTCTCGGGGTCGCCCGTGCCGGTCGCTCCGTCGAGGGTGAGGCCCATCGCGTAGCCGGTCGCGTGCAGGGCCTGGGAGCCCAGCACCAGCGTGTAGAGGTGGAAGTTCCCGTTCGTCGGGTCGGTCGGGTCCCAGCCGCCGTGCGTCGTGCCGCGCAGGAGCGCGAGGACGCCGAGCAGGTCGATGCCGCGGATCTTGCCGACGACGTGCTCGCGGTAGGAGGGGAACACGTGGTCCTGCGGGCGCATCGCGAACGCGGAGCCGACCTGCGCCGCCTCCTGGCCGTGGCTCGGGACCCACAGTCCGAGCTGGCCCTGGCGCTGCAGGTTCGCGGCCTCGGTGTCGAAGCGGCGGACCACCGCCATCTCGCGGTAGAAGGAGCGGTGCTGCGCCTCGTCCACCCCGTCGAGGTAGGAGGCGTACTGCTCGGCCGCGGGGGTCGGCGAGAACCGCCCGTCCGCGGAGAGGAACTGGACAGTCGGCGACTCCGTGCTGGTGGCTACCACCCGACTAACCTATCCGTCTCGCGGGGTGGCCCTCGGGGAGGGAAGCCACAATCTCGGCCGCCGCGCTGAGGAGCTTGTCGACAGAGCGCGCCTCGCCGACGGAGACCCGGATCCCCTCCGGCGGGAACGCGCGGACCACGACTCCCGCGCGCTCGAAGACCTCGGCGGCCCGCGCCGTGTCCTCGCGGGTGTCGAACCAGAGGAAGTTCGCCTGCGACTCCGGGATCGTCCAGCCCTGGTCGAGCAGCGCCCGCCAGAGGTCGTCGCGGAGGCGGGTGATGCGGTGGACGCGCTCGAGGAGCTCCTCGCGGTGCTCGAGGGAGGCGACCGCCGCGGTCTCGGCGAACCGGGTGACCGAGAGCGGGATGGCGGTGGAGCGGGCGGCGTCGAGGATCCGCGCGTGGCCGATCGCGTAGCCGACGCGGAGGCCGGCGAGGCCGTACGCCTTGGAGAAGGTGCGGGCGATCACGAGGTTCGGGTAGCGGCCGAGCAGGCGGGTGCCGTCCACGGCCCGCTCGTCGTCGACGAACTCGGCGTAGGCCTCGTCGAGGAGCACGAGGACGTCTCCCGGGACGCGCTCGAGGAGCGCCTCGACGTCGTCGGCGGTGGCGACGGTGCCGGTGGGGTTGTTGGGGCTGCAGACGATCAGCAGGCGGGTGCGCTCGGTGACGGCCTGGGCCATGGCGTCGAGGTCGTGGGTGTCGTCGGCGCGCAGCGGCACGCGCACGCTGGTGGCGCCCGCGGTCGTGACGAGCGAGGGGTAGGCCTCGAACGAGCGCCAGGCGTAGACGACCTCGTCGCCCGGGCCCGCCGCCGCGGTGATGAGCTGGGCGATGACCGCGACGGAGCCGGCTCCGACGATCACCTCCTCGATCGGGACGCCGTACTCCGCGGCGAGCGCTGTGCGCAGGGCGGTCGCCGCCGCGTCCGGGTACCGGTTGAAGTCGTCCACCTCGCGGACCCGCGCGAGCACGGAGGGCAGCGGGTCGAACGGGTTCTCGTTGGAGGAGAGCTTGAAGGCGTCGGCGGCGGCCGCGCGGCCCTGCTTGTAGGCGGGGAGCGCCAGGATCTCGGGGCGGAGGCGGACGGGAGGCTCCTGCTGGTCGGTCACCCGCCCCATGCTAGGCGGCGCGGCGGCGGGCGCCCCGCCGTTCCGCGCGCGCCGTCCCCCGCCCTCGACGGGCGTGCGCCGGCCCCCCTTCCCACCGGTCGAGCGCCGCCGGTGCGGCCCGGAGGTGCGGCCGACCCGGGTCTCGGATGCGCGAACCGCCCCGCTGACCGGCGCCCACGGCGGCCGTCCCCCGATTAGGGTGCAGTGATGCGGAGTCGAGGGCGAGCCGAGCGGCGCGGGGGTGCGCGCCCGCTCCTCCGGGGCGCCACGGCCGCGATCGCCCTGCTCGTCGCCGCCGGCGCGCTCACCGGATGCACGCCCTCCGCGGAGGGCACGCAGGCGACCCCGACTCTCCGCGAGACGTCCATCGACGTCGCCGCGCCTCCGGCCTACACCGCCGCGCGCGAGGCCGGCCTCGCGCTGCGGGACGACTCGCTCGCGCTCCTCACCGCGACCGACGGCACCGTCGCGGGCGCGGCCCGCACCGATCTGCTGGTGGCGATCGGAGCCCTGAACGCAGCGCTCGAGGGAGTCTCGGCCGACGCCATCACCACCGCGACGATCGCGGCCGGAGAGCAGCGGACGGCGCTGGCCGAGCGCGTGCTCGGCCTCGCCACGTCGACCCTCGCCTCCGGTCGCGGATCGACGTCCCGGCGGGCGGTGCTGACCGACGCGGTCGAGCAGCTCCGGAGCGCCCTCGCCTCGGGAGCCGCAGTCGCTCCGCTGGCCGTCGCCGTGATCGAGGCGCGCGAGCCGCTCGTCCCGGAGCCGGGCAGCGGATTCGCTCCTCCCCCGCGCCCCGCGCCTCCCGCCGCTCCCCGGCCGACCAGTGCGCCCGAGCCGACCCAGGAGCCGACGCCCGATCCCCCGGCTCCGGAGCCGGCTCCCGCGCCCGCCCCCGAGCCGACCGAGGCCCCGCAGCCGACGGCGGAGCCCCTGCCGCAGCCCGAGCCCACCGCGGTGCTCCCTCCGCGGACCTGCGCCGACGACCCCCGCCTCTGCACTCCTGCGCCCGAGCCGACCATCGGCGGGCCCCTCACCTGAGCCCCGGCTCGCGGCGCGCCCCGCCTGCGGGGATAGTGGAGGCATGAGCAGACTCCTCCTCGGCCTCCTGACCAACGCCGTCGCGATCTGGCTCACGACCCTGGTCGTGGCGGGCGTGCGCGTGGACCCGTACGAGGAGGGCCCCGCCGCGGCGGTCCTCACGTACCTGCTGGTGGCGGTGATCTTCGGCGTCGTCAACGCCGTCGTCGGCGGAGTGGTGCGGGTGGTCGCGTTCCCCCTGTACGTGCTGACGCTCGGCCTGGTCTCGTTCCTCGTCAACGGCCTCCTGCTGCTCCTGACCGCCTGGATCAGCGGCCTCTTCGGCTTCGGCCTCGTCGTGGACGGCTTCTGGTGGGGCGTGCTCGGCGCCCTCGTGCTCGCCCTGGTGAACTGGTTCATCGGCCTCCTCCTGCGCCCCTTCCTCCGCCGCCGTCAGGACTGACACCGCGGGCTCGGCAGCCGGCATCGGCCGCGCCGCCGCCGCCCGGGAGGCGTCGCGCGCCGTCGGTGGACGACGGCCGCGATCGGCCTGCTGTGGAGGAGCCGCGGTGCGCCATGATGGGCGGGTGACCCCCGACTCCCCTGCGCCCTCGGCCTTCGCCGTGTGCTTCGTCTGCACCGGCAACATCTGCCGGTCGCCGATGGCCGAGGTGGTGCTGCGCTCCCTGGCGGAGCAGGCGGGGCTCGGCTCCGCGATCGAGATCAGCTCGGCCGGCACCGGCGAGTGGCACCTCGGCGAGCACGCCGACAGCCGCGCCCTCGCGGCGCTGGAGCGGCACGGCTTCGACGGGGGCCGCCACCGCGCGCAGCTCTTCGACCCGTCCCGCTTCGCCGAGTTCGACCTGGTCGTCGCGCTCGACCACGGGCACGAGCGCGCGCTGCGCTCCTGGGCGCGCACCGAGGTCGACCGGCAGAAGATCCGCCGCCTGCTCGACTTCGAGCCCGGCCTCTCCCCGCAGGGCGACGTCCCCGACCCCTACTATTCCGATGCGGCGGCGTTCGACTCGGTGCTCGCGCTGATCGAGCGCGCCTGCCGGGCCCTCTTCGCCCAGATCGAACCAGGACTGCGCGGCAACCGCTCGGTCCGCCCCGACTCCACCGACGCGCGCGCCGCCCTCGCGCAGGACACCTGAGAACCGGAAGGCACCACCGCATGACCTCGCTCCCCACCCAGCCGCTGAGCCCCCTCGACGGCCGCTACAGCGGTGCCGTCTCGTCGCTCGGCGAGTACCTCTCGGAGGCGGGGCTGAACCGCGCGCGTGTGCACGTCGAGGTCGAGTGGCTGCTGGCGCTGACCGACCGCCGCCTCTTCGGCTCCGAGCCCGTCGACGCGGCGACCGCCGAGGAGCTGCGCCGCCGCGCCCGCGACTTCGGCCAGCCCGAGATCGACGAGCTGGCGACCCTCGAGGCCCGCACCCGCCACGACGTGAAGGCCGTGGAGTACCTCGTCCGCCAGTGGCTCGAGGAGCTGGGCCTGCAGCGCATCGCCGAGCTCACCCACTTCGCCGCCACCAGCGAGGACATCAACAACCTCTCCTACGCGATCGTGGTCCGCCAGGCCGTCGGCGAGATCTGGCTGCCGAAGCTGCGCTCGGTCGTCGCGTCGCTCCGGGAGCTGGCCGTCCGCTACCGCGACGAGTCGATGCTCAGCCGCACCCACGGCCAGCCCGCGACCCCGACCACGATGGGCAAGGAGTTCGCCGTCTACGCGTACCGGCTCGAGCGGGTCGTCGCGCAGATCGAGGCGACGGAGTACCTGGGCAAGTTCAGCGGAGCGACGGGCACGTTCGCCGCGCACCTCGCCGCCGACCCCGGCACCGACTGGCCCGCCCTCGCGGAGGAGTTCGTCACCTCCCTCGGCCTCGTCTTCAACCCGCTGACCACCCAGATCGAGTCGCACGACTGGCAGGCCGAGCTCTACGGCAGGGCCGCGCACGCGAACCGCATCCTGCACAACGTCTGCACCGATGTCTGGACCTACATCTCGCTCGGCTACTTCCGGCAGATCCCCCAGGCCGGGGCGACCGGCTCGTCCACGATGCCGCACAAGATCAACCCGATCCGCTTCGAGAACGCCGAGGCGAACCTCGAGCTCTCCAGCGCCCTGCTCGACTCGCTCGCGCAGACCCTGGTCACCTCGCGCCTCCAGCGCGACCTCACCGACTCGACCACGCAGCGCAACATCGGCGTCGCGTTCGGCCACTCCCTCCTCGCCCTCGACAACATCGCCCGCGGCCTGCTCGAGATCGACCTCGACCCGACCGCCCTCGCCGCCGACCTCGACGGCAACTGGGAGGTGCTGGCCGAGGCGATCCAGACGGTGATCCGCGCAGAGGTGGCGGCCGGCCGCTCCTCGATCACCGACCCGTACGCGCTGCTGAAGGACCTGACCCGCGGCAAGCGCCTCGGTGCCGACGACCTCGCCGTCTTCGTGCAGGGTCTCGACATCGGCGACGCGGCGAAGGAGCGCCTGCTGGCGCTGACGCCGGGCGGCTACACGGGCCTCGCCTCGTCGCTGGTCGACCGCCTGAGCTGATCCGCCGGGCAGCGAGCGCGCGGGTGCCGCCGTCCTCGAGAGCGAGCACTCCGACTCCTGCGTGCTCGCGGCGGCGCGGTCGACGGCGGCGCGATGTCGGGGGTCGCACCTAGCGTCGGCGGCATGTCAGCGTGCGCGATCGGAGGGTGCGCGTCCTCGGCCGAGACGGGCGCCCCCCTCGCGCTCTGCGCGGCGCACCTCGGGCTCGCGCACGACTGGGTCGCCCGCGAGGACGGCGTGATCGACGCCCTGCCCTCGCCGTGCGCGGCGTGCGGGTCCCGCCTGGGCGTCCGGCTCCCCTCCGCCTGGCTCTGCGCCGCCTGCGAGTGGCGGCTCGGCGATGCTCCCGACGGCGAGCTCCCGCCGCCCCGGGTCGACGTCGTCTACTACATCCGCTTCGGCGAGCGGATCAAGATCGGCACCAGCGGCAATCCCCGGCAGCGCCTCCACCGGCTCCGGCACGAGGAGCTCCTCGCGTTCGAGCGCGGCGGGCGAGCACTCGAGCAGCATCGGCACGCCCAGTTCGCCGACGAGCGCCTGGAGCGCACCGAGTGGTTCGCGCGCAGCCCCGTGCTCGACGCCCACATCGAGACCGTGCGCGCCGGGGAGCCCGACCCCTGGGCCCTGCACCGCCGCTGGCGCAGCGAGGCGCTGGCCCTGCGGCTCTGACGCGTCGGCTGCGAGCGGGCGGCTGCGACTCGACCGCTCCGACTCGCCGGTTCCCACGCGACGGTTCCCGCTCGCCGGCACTGCGTCCGCGGGTCCCGTTCCGCCGAGCCGGACACCTGCACGGAGCGACGGGGAGGGAGCGACGGGGAGGGAGCGACGGGGGCGGGTCCCGGAGGACCGTCCCGCAGCCGCCGCGCGACGCGCTCAGCGCCCCCAGGCGTCGACGAGCAGCGGACCGCGGACATCGCGGAGCCGGTCGACCAGACGGTCCGCCAGCGCGGCCGTGACTCCCGTGGCGACCAGGTCGTGGGGGCCGAGCGGCAGCAGCTTCCCCGTGCGGATGCGCACCACCTCCCATCCGGCGGAGCGGAGCGCGCGGTCCTTCCGCCGGTCGGCCTCCTCGCGGTGCCCGACGTGCTCGAGTCCGTGACGGCCGGTGGAGTCGTACTCGATCGCGACGCGCAGCTCGCCGAGCACCAGGTCGGGCCACGCCTCGCAGTGCTCGAAGAACGGCCGCGCGAGACGCACCGCCGTGTGCGCCGGATCGAAGACGAGCCGCTCGGCGAGGAGCGCCCGGAGCCGGGCCTCGACGGCGGAGGCGGGAGGAGGCGCGCACCGGCTCGCGAAGGGCTCGCCGACGGGGAGGTCCGGCGTCTTCGGGCACACGCGGGCGGGCCGGGCTCGGGAGCGCGCCGGGCGGGCGG
>NZ_PSWN01000044.1:0-5843 GCF_002932815.1 Rathayibacter sp. AY1B4
GGCGGGACCCAGTCGTTGTCGAAGAAGCTCTTCGTGAAGTCCAGGGCCTTCGCGCCCCCGTCCGACCCTTCACAGCAGGAGACCACCCATGCGCAGACGATTCATCCCTCTCGCCGCCGTCCTGGCGTCGACCGCCGCCCTCACCGGCTGCAGCGGCTTCGGCGGAGGAGGCGACGGTTCGGCCGACGCCGACTCGATCACCTTCACCACCTGGGCCAGCGAGTCCGAGCAGGCGGCCTTCGAGTCGCTGATCACCGACTTCGAGGCCGAGCACGAGGGGGCGAGCGTCGAGCTCAACGTCGTCCCCTACGACCAGATGTTCAGCAACATCGACGCGCAGCTGTCGTCGGGCGAGGCCCCCGACGTGTTCCGCGTGGACTACGGCAACCTCGGCGTCTACTCCAGCCAGGAGCAGCTGCTCGACCTGACCGACCGGATCGACGACTTCGACTCCTTCACGCCCGCGTTCCAGGAGGCCGTCTCCTTCGAGGGGAAGCCCTACGGCGTCCCGCACCAGACCGACGTGTCGGCGCTGCTGGTGAACACGCAGCTGCTCGCGGCGGCCGGCATCACCGACGTGCCGACCACCGCCGACGAGGCGTGGACCTGGGAGGAGTTCGCCGACGCCTCCGCGAAGCTGCGCGCGAGCCTGCCCGCCGAGCAGTACCCGTTCGTCTACAACTGGCAGCTCGGCGGCACGCCCCGCTGGCTGAGCTGGCTGTTCGAGGCCGACGGCACGCTGCTGGAGGAGGACGGCACCACTCCGGCGATCGACTCGGCCGCGGGCGCGAAGGCCCTGGACTTCACGAAGAGCTTCTTCGACAACGACTGGGTCCCGCCGACCAGCTCGGTGAAGTCCGCCACCTACGCCGACTCCTTCTTCACGGAGCAGACCGCGGCGATGGCGTTCGCCGGGTCCTTCCTCGTGCCGGACATCGACGACCTCGCCGACTTCGAGTGGACCGCCACGCCGATGCCCGTCGACGAGCGCGGCGCGACCGACCTCGGCGGCAACGCCCTCGTCGCCACGGCCGACACCGACAACCCGGAGCTCGCGACCGAGTTCCTCTCGTTCATGACGCAGGCCGACACCATGGCCGAGTTCTGCGCGGCGACGAACGAGTTGCCCACCCGGTCCGACATCGACCCCGCGTCGATCGAGTTCGCGGTGCGCCCGGACGTGATGCCCGTCTTCGTCGAGCAGGCCGCGACGATCACCCCGCGGGACGTGCAGCAGCTCACCTCGCCGTTCCTCGCGAAGATCTCGGTCGCGATGCAGGACCAGCTCGAGGAGGCGTTCGTCGGCGGACGCAGCACCGAGGAGACCCTCTCCGGCCTCGACGCGGCCATCCAGCAGGCGACCAGCTGATGACCGCCACCACCCTCCGCGGCCGGGCGGGCTCCTCCGCCCGGCCGCGGTCGGCCCGCAGGCGCGAGGCCCTCGCCGGCTTCGGCTTCGTCGGCCCGAACCTGCTCCTGATGGCGCTGTTCCTGTTCGTGCCGATCCTCTGGGCGATCCAGCTCTCGTTCCAGGAGTCGCGCGGCTTCGGCACGCCCGAGTGGGTCGGCTTCGCGAACTACCTGCGGATGGGCGCCGATCCGGTGTTCTGGCAGAGCCTGGGCAACACGCTCCTCTTCACCGCGGTCACCGTGCCGCTCGAGCTCGCCGGCGGCCTCGGCCTGGCCGTGCTGCTCAACTCCGTGCTGCCCGCGCGCGGGATCTTCCGCACGGTGATCGTGCTGCCCCTGGTGATCTCGGGCGTCGCCTCCGGGATGATCGCGGTCACGATCTTCAGCGAGTCCTCGGGCATCGTGAACAAGGTGCTGAGCTCGCTGGGCGCCTCGCCGGTCGCGTGGCAGTCGGACGGCTCCGCGGCGATGATCTCGGTGATGCTGACCGCGGTGTGGCTGCGGATCGGCTTCAACATGGTGATCTACCTGGCGGGCCTGCAGAGCGTCTCGCCCGAGCTCTACGAGGCCGCGCGGATCGATGGAGCGACGCGCTGGCAGCAGTTCCGCGCACTGACGGTGCCGCTGGTCGGCCCGTCCACCTTCTTCCTGCTGATCATGAACGTGATCGCCTCGTTCCAGGTCTTCGACATCGTCTTCGTGATGACGGGCGGCGGCCCCGGCTTCTCCACGTCGGTGCTCGGCACCTACGCGTACCGCAACGGCTTCCAGGTCCGCGAGCAGGGCTACGGCGCCGCGCTCGGCGTCGTCATCCTGCTGGTCTCCCTCGCCTTCACCTACCTGCAGTGGCGCACGAGCCGCACGCGCGATCTCGTCGACTAGGAGCCCTCATGTCGTCCTCCACCGTCACCACGCCCGCCGCGGTCGCCGCGGCCACCGCCCGCGAGACCCCGCGCCGGCGCCCCTCCCGCCGCGACGGCTCCCGCTCCGGACTCGTCGTCCGCCTCGTCATCGCGATCGTCGCCTCGGCGATCGTGTTCTTCCCGCTGTACTGGATGCTCGTCATCGCCTTCTCGCCGCGCGGCGACGTGTTCGCGCCCGGCCCGCCCCGCTTCTGGCCGAGCGAGATCTCGTTCGAGAACTTCGCGACGGTGTTCGCGCGCTTCCCCGTGGGCGAGTGGTTCGTCAACTCGGTCGTGATCGGGGCGTTCGTCACGGTGTTCACCGTCGTGGTGAACCTGCTGGCCGGCTGGGGCTTCGCGCGGCTGCGCTTCCCGGGGCGGAACCTGCTGTTCCTGCTCGCACTGGCCACGATGATGATCCCGGTGCAGGCGATCATGGTCGCGCAGTTCAAGCTCGTGACCGGACTGCAGATCTACGGCACCTACTGGTCGGTGATCCTGCCCGGAGCAGCGGCGGCCTTCGGGATCTTCCTCGCCCGGCAGTTCTTCCTCTCCATCCCGGAGGAGCTGATCGAGGCGGCGCGGATCGACGGGGCCGGCCACCTGCGGGTGTTCCTGCAGATCGTGCTGCCGCTCTCGAAGCCGCTGATCGCCGTCCTGATCCTGCTGACTCTGCTCGGCAGCTGGAACGACTTCGCCTGGCCGCTGATCGCCCTGAAGGACAACGAGCTGTTCACGCTGCCGATCGGCCTGCTCTACCTCAAGGGCCAGTCGACGCCTGACTACAGCGCGAGCATGGCGCTGGCGCTGGTGTCGGTGCTGCCGATGGTGCTGCTGTTCCTGTGCTTCCAGCGCTACTTCGTGCAGGGGTTCGCGCGCAGCGGCATCCGGTGAGGTCGGGCGGCGGCACGGGCGGAGGCACGGGTGGCGGCACGGGTGGCGGCACGGGCGGCGTGGAGCGGTCGCCGCGCCCGGACGCTCCTGACCGGACGGGGCAGGAGAGGACGTGGAAGGAGAGGACAGAGCAGGGCCGGAGAGGACGGGGCAGGAGAGTGCCGACGGACGCTGCGGGCGGCGGGCGGCGGAGAACGTGAACCACGTGGAGGTCGTCCGGTCGTGATCTCCCGAGTTCGACGGCTCTCCTGCGCGGCGGGGGCGTCCGCCAGCCGGAGCGGGACGGGAGCGGACCGGGACGGAGGGGCGGACCGGGGACAGGGGCGGACCAGGGACAGGGGTGGACCAGGGACAGGGGCGGACCAGGGACAAGGGCGGACCGGGACGCGGGCGGACCGGGACGCGGTGGCCGACGCCCCGAAGCGCCGAAGCGCGACGGGACACGGGGCTCGAGGCTCGGAGCTCCGGGACACAGGGCTCGGAGCTCGAGGCTCGGAGCTCGAGGCTCGAGGAAGCGCGAACGTGCCGACGAACCTGACGGCGCCGGAGGTGCGAGAGCGCGAGGGCGCCTGGGCGGGTCCAGGCACGGC
The DNA here is from genome assembly GCF_002932815.1 of Rathayibacter sp. AY1B4. Classification (NCBI taxonomy): domain Bacteria; kingdom Bacillati; phylum Actinomycetota; class Actinomycetes; order Micrococcales; family Microbacteriaceae; genus Rathayibacter; species Rathayibacter sp. AY1B4. The sequence goes on from NZ_PSWN01000044.1 coordinate 3,797, forward strand.
GATGCACCGCCTCGCGTCCGACGGAGTGTCGAATCGCCCGGCAGGTCGGGCTGCGGATCAGAACGGCGGAGACGCGTCCACGAACCGCGGCCGCGTCGGCGACAGCACCGAGGGAGACGCCCGAGGTGACGACGGTCGCGACGACCACAACAGCGAGGACGAGGATCGTGGCGGCTGCGGCTGCGGCTGCGGCTCGGGCTGCGGCTGCGGCTCGGGCTCGGGCTGCGGCTGCGGCTGCGACTTCAGCTCCGGCCGCGGCTCCGGCTCCGGTTCTTGCGCCGACTGCGGCGTCGGTCGTCGCGTGGGCGGCAGCGGAGCCCCGGGCAGCGCCCGCGGTCGGTCGGTGATCCGTCGGCCGGTGGGGGTCGTCCAGACGACGGTGCCGTCCGGATGGAGGGCGTAGGTCCAGCGGTCGCCGTGGCGGACGTGGTGGTGCGCGACGCAGAGCGAGGCCAGGTTGCCGAGGGCGGTCTCGCCTCCGTTCCGCCACTCGAGGGTGTGGTCGGCCTCGGCCGTCGAGGACGAGCGGGTGCAGCCGGGGAACCGGCAGGTCCGGTCGCGCAGCTGCAGCTGGAGGCGCATCCGAGGGGGCGGGACGCGGAAGGTCCTGCCGACCGACGTCACCACTCCCGTGTCCGGATCGGTCAGCACCCGCGTGAAGGTGGCCGCCGTGCGGACGAGCTCCCGGGCGACGTCGGCGGGGACGAGACCGTAGCCGTCGAGTTCGGCCGGCGCGTCGTCGAGGCCGACGGCGGTGCTGGCGGCCAGGGTGAGGCGCACGTCGGCGCGGACTCCGGAGACCGAGGCGTGGATTCCGGAGCCCGAGGCGTGGATTCCGGAGCCCGAAGCACGGACGGCGCTCGCTCCTTCTCCCGAGGATCCGTCTGCGGAGATGTCGCCGTCGATGAGCAGATCGACGAGCGCGTCGGCCCGCAGCTGCGCGAGCGTCCGGCCGTCGCCGAGGGAGATGTCAGCGTCTCCACCGGCGCCGTCACCCGTCTCCGCGCCGAGCCCGGCACCGGCACCAGCACCAGCACCAGCACCAGCACCAGCACCAGCACCAGCGTCCATCAGTGCGCCGACTGCCACCGGAGCATCGTCACGGGCACCAGCACCGCTCTGTGCAGTCGCAGTCGCACTCGCGCTCCCACTCGCACTCGCACTCGCACCTGCACCTGCACCTGCACCTGCACCTGCACCTGCACCTGCACCTGCACCGAACCCGATCCCCGCCGCGTCCGCCCCGTCGCGGAGCGAGCGGGCGATCCGGTCGAGACGGTTGTAGGCGCCGACCGCGACCGGGGCCGGCAGCAGGGCGCAGAGCGTGGCCATGCCGTCGGCCTCGGCGCCGAGCCACACGCTGCGGTCCTCGCGGGCGCGGGCGTGGCGCTCGGTGAACGGCTGTTCGTGCAGCTCGTCGCGCAGCCGCGCCACGGTCCGGCGGAGCTGGGTGGGCGTCTGCGTGAGCGCCGCGGCGGCGGCCCGCTCGTCGAAGGGCGCGCGCGACGGAGCGGGGAGGGTCGCGGCGGCGGCGCAGACGACCTCGCCGGCCTCCCAGAGGATCCGGGCCTCGGCCAGGAGGGTGCGGGTCTCCGGGAGGTCCTCGATGAGGAGCCGAGCGTGCTCGAGACGCCGAGACGCCGCGCGCTCCGACATCCCGAGCGCAGTCGCGAACTCGGCTCGGATCGAGCGCTCCACGAGGTCTCCCGCCTCGCTCCGGGAGAGACGACTCCCCCGCGCGAACGACTCCGGCACGAGCAGCGCCGCCCGGTACGCCGCGTGCAGGGCGACCGCCCCCGCGAGCAGCACCGGTGCCGAGGAGCGGGCGAGCCCCGCCGCGAGACCGGCGAGCGCGCGCACCGCGTCGAGCGTCCGCGCCGTCTCGCCCGCCTGCACCGCCTCGACCGCCTGCACCGCGTCACCCGAATTTGTCATACCTGTATTGAATCAGCGACCACCGACATCGGGCCGGGGCCCATGACCAGCATCGGGACAAGGGAGCCGGTACCCCGCCTGTGGAGGGACGGACCGCCGGCGAGCGCGGGCT
>NZ_PSWN01000045.1:0-5669 GCF_002932815.1 Rathayibacter sp. AY1B4
TGAACGCGGCCGCGCAGCTCCAGGATCCGGACTCCCTCCTGGCCCACGTGAAGGGCCTCGCCTGGCTGTACCGGCGGTCGCCGGAGATCGGCTGGGGCGGGGCGCGACGTCCGCCCGTTGACTTCCCAGGTGCGCGGCCGTGCTCGCGGGTCCGGGGGCGCTCGCCGACTCGAGGTCCGTTCTCCTCCGGCTCCCGCTCCGTTCTCCTCTGGCCTCGACGACTGTCCAGGAGTTGTCGCACTCGAGCTCGAGTGCGACGACTTCTGCGCACTCGGCGACGACGGTGAACGGGACGGGGCCGGCGGCTCCGCGACCACGCGGAAGCGGCCGTACTGGAGCGCGAGTACGGCGACTTCGGAGCAGTGGCGACCGGCTCGAGTCTGCGGGTCCGCGAGTGCTCAGGAGTTGTCGCAGTCGACGCCGAGTGCGACGACTTCTGGACAGTGGGGGAGGCTCCGGGGTGAGGGCTTGCGAGTGCTCAGGAGTTGTCGCAGTCGAGGCCGAGTACGACGAGTTCTGGACAGTGGGGGGAGGCTCCGGGGTGAGGGCTTGCGAGTGCTCAAGAGTTGTCGCAGTCGACGCCGAGTGCGACAAGTTCTGGACAGTGGGGGAGGCTCCGGTGAGGGCTCGCGAGTGCTCGGGAGTCGTCGCAGTCGACGCCGAGTGCGACGACTTCTGGACAGTGGGCGGCGTCCGAGCAGCGTCAGGGGCCCCGGCGGCACCCGTCAGGGACCCCGGCGGCACGCATCCGGGGCCCCGGCGGCACGCGTCGCGCCCGGCGCCCGCGACCTAGGGTGAGGGAATGCATCCGCTCGACGCCCAGGACCCGCTCGCGCACTGCCCCGAGCTGTTCGTCCGCACCCCCGAGGTCCGCTCCTACCTCGACGGCAACTCGCTCGGCCGGCCGCTGCGCGCGAGCGTCGCCCGGCTCGCGCGGTTCGCGGAGGAGGAGTGGGGCGGCCGCCTCATCCGCGGCTGGGAGGAGGGCTGGCTCGACATGCCGCTCGAGGTCGGCGACGCCCTCGGCTCCGCGGTGCTGGGAGCCGCGGCCGGGCAGACTATCGTCGCCGACTCCACGACCGTCCTGCTCTACAAGCTCGCCCGCGCGGCGATCGCCCGCCAGGCGGAGCAGGGGCGCGACGAGATCGTCGTGGACACCGACAACTTCCCCACCGACCGGTACGTGCTGGAGGGCATCGCGGCCGAGACCGGCAGCACGCTCCGCTGGATCGACTCCGACCCCGGGAGCGGCGTCGGCCCCGACGACCTCGCCCCGGTGCTCGGCAAGCGGACGGCGCTGGTGCTGCTCAGCCACGTCGCGTACCGCTCGGGGTTCCTCGCCGACGCCGCGGCGATCACCGCCCAGGCGCACGAGGCCGGCGCGCTCGTGCTCTGGGACGCCTCCCACTCCGTCGGCTCGGTGCCGCTCGAGCTCGACGAGTGGGGCGCGGACCTCGCGGTCGGCTGCTCCTACAAGTACCTCAACGGAGGCCCGGGGGCGCCCGCGTGGGCGTACGTCGCGTCCCGGCACCAGGGCTCGCTCGCGCAGCCGGTGCAGGGCTGGATGGGCGTCGCCGACATGTTCGAGATGGGCCCCGGCTACCGTCCGGCCGAGGGGATGCGGCGCTTCCTCAGCGGCACCCCGCCGATCACGGGGATGCTCGCGATGCAGGACATGATCGCGCTGATCGCCTCGGTCGGCATGCCCGCGGTGCGCGCGAAGTCGGAGGCGATGACGGCGTACGCGCTGGAGCTGGCCGACGCGTGGCTGGTGCCGCGCGGGGTGCGGGTGGCGACTCCGCTCGACCCCGCCCGGCGCGGCTCGCACGTGACGATCGCGCACGAGTCGTTCGCCGGCCTGGTCCCGCGGCTGCAGGCGGAGGGGATCGTGCCGGACTTCCGTCGACCCGACGGCATCCGGATCGGCCTCTCGCCCCTGTCGACCACCTTCGCCGAGCTGGAGCTGGGCATGGCGGCCATCAGGGACGCGCTGGACTGAGCGGGCCGGGGCTCGGCGGGGCGGCTGTTCCCGACCCCGCCCCCCCCCTGCCCTCACCGCGCGTCGCGCGTCCGTCGAGTGCTCTCCTTCTGCAGGGCCTCGACGAGCTCCGCCTTCGTCATGCGCGAGCGGCCGGAGACGTCCAGGCGCTTGGCGAGGTCCATCAGGTGCGCCTTCGTGGCGTTCGCGTCCACTCCGCCCGCCGTCTCGCCCCCGGGGGAGCGGCCGTGGCCCTCGGCGCGGGAGTCGGAGGGGCCGCTCTCGGCCTTGCGCTCCCAGTGGTCGCCGACCTTCTCGTACTCGTGCTTCAGTGCGGCGAAGGCCGTGCGGTGGGCGCGCTCACCGTCGCCGTAGCTGTCGACGGCCGAGTCGTGCGCGGCCGACCAGAGCTTCTGCGCGTGCTCGTCGGAGCGCTCGATGGTGGACGGGATCTGTTCCTCGCGGGGCATGGCGGCCTCCCTCTCGTCCTCCGACGCTACGTCGGGTCGGAGGCGCCGGTCACCCCGTTGACGAGCGCGCGGCGGGCGCCTCCGTCCCCGGAGCGCACTCGGGAGGCCGCTGCCGGTGTTCTCACCGGGCCGACGCCGATGATGGGGCGATGTTCATCCCGACCAGAGCCGCCGGTCTCGAGGCGCTCGACGACTTCGTCGCCCGCGCCGGCTCCGCCTACGCCCGCGACCGCAACCACGACCTCGGACCGTCCCGGGACAACGTCTCCGGACTCTCGCCCTACCTCCGCCACCGCCTCGTCACCGAGCGGGAGGTCGTCGCCGCGGTCCTCGCGCGGCACCGCCTGACCGCCGCGGAGAAGTTCGTCCAGGAGGTGTTCTGGCGCACCTACTGGAAGGGCTGGCTCGAGCAGAACCCGGACGTCTGGCGCCGCTACCGCCGCGAGGTGGCGGACTCCTCCGCGGGCGATCCTCCGCCCGGCTACCTCGACGCGATCGGCGGACGCAGCGGCATCGACGCGATGGACGCGTGGGTGAGCGAGCTCGTCGAGACCGGGTACCTCCACAACCACACCCGCATGTGGTTCGCGAGCATCTGGATCTTCACCCTCGGACTGCCCTGGCAGCTCGGCGCCGACTTCTTCTACCGGCACCTGCTGGACGGCGACGCCGCGTCCAACACCCTGTCGTGGCGATGGGTCGCCGGCCTGCAGACTCCGGGCAAGACCTACCTCGCCTCCGCGTCCAACATCTCGCGCTACACGGAGGGGCGCTTCTCGCCGAGCGGCCTCGCCACCACGGCCCGCGCGCTCACCGAGGAGCCCTTCCCGCCGCGGGCACCGCTCGAGCAGGACGACGTCGTCGGGACCGTCGGCGCCCGCCCCGGCCTCCTGCTGCACGAGGAGGACCTCGAGGCGGAGAGCCTGCTCGCCGAGCAGCCGGGTCTGGCTGAGCGCCTCGTCGCGTGCGCCGTCGCCGGGGACGCGGGCGGGCGCTCGCCGTCCGGAGTCTCCGACGCGGTCGCCGCCTTCACCGCCGCGGCGCTCGCCGACGCCGCCGAGCGCACCTCCGACTCGAGCGGCCGGCCGGCGCGGGTGCTGGCGGACGCGCGTGCCGCGACGGTCGTCGACTGGGCGGTGTCCGAGCGGATCGACACCGTGGTCGTTCCGTACGCGCCGGTCGGGCCCGTCGGAGAGCGGGTGGAGGCGCTCCGCTCGGCTCTCGCCGACGAGGGGGTCGCGCTCGTCACCGTGCGCCGCCGCTGGGACGGTGCGGCGTGGCCGTCGGCGTCGCGGGGGTTCTTCCCGTTCCGGAAGCGGATCCCGGCGCTGGTGCGCGACCTCGTCGAGCCCGCCGACGCGGCCCGCCTGTTCTGAGCGGCGTTCCGAGAGCCCCGTCCCGTGAGCTGCGTCCTGTGGGCCGTGTCCCGCGAGCTGCGTCCTGTGGGCCGCGTCCCGCGAGCCGTGTCCTGTGAGCCCCGTCCCGCGACCCACGTCCTGTGAGCCCCGTCCCGCGGAACCTGCCTGGTCCCGCGGGGCGGGTGCCGCTCAGCCGAGCAGGCGGTCGCGGAGGAAGTCGCTCGCGAAGCGGCCCGAGGGGTCCCACTCGGAGCGGAGGGTGCGCCACTCCTCGAGGTGCGGGTAGAGCGGCGCGATCTCGTCGGCTCCGGCGAGGAAGTGCTTGCCCCAGTGCGGCCGGGCGCCGAGCGGCAGCAGCGCGCCCTCGACGGCGGGGAGCACGGCGTCGACGCCGGCGCGGTCCTTCTTGAAGGTGAAGTGCACGCCGACGCTGTCGCGGCCCCCGGCGGGGGAGAGCCACTGGTCGTCGCCCGCCATGGTCCGCAGCTCCGTGATGAGCAGGACGTCGTCGATCCGCTCGCCGATCGCGCGCAGCGCCACGATCGCCTCGCGGACGTTCGCGCGCGGCACCATGTACTCGCTCTGTATCTCGTCGCCCGCGCTCGGCTCGCGGTCGAGGCGGAAGTGCGGCAGGCGCTCGGACCACGGTCCGACGGAGCCGCCGAACGGATTCAGGTTGGAGTCGACACCCTCCGAGACGGCGAAGAGGCTCGCGGAGGCGGCGACCGCGCCCAGGTGCGTCGCGTCGACGTCGGCGACGGATCCCGCCGCCACCTTGGTCTTCAGCCACAGCTGCTCCACGGTCGGCGAGGACCAGTGGGTCATGAGGCTGACGCTGTAGGCGGAGGAGGTGATCGCGTCGAAGTCGTCGAGCACGCGCTCCCAGGGCAGGTCGACGAACGCGTCCTGGCGGACGTCGAAGGTCGGCTGGATGTCGAGGGTCACGCGGGTGACGATGCCGAAGGCGCCGAGGCCTACGACGACGCCCTCGAAGCCAGGCTCCCCGCGGCGGATCGTGCGCAGCGAGCCGTCGGCGGTGACGAGCTCGAGGGCCGAGACGGCGGAGGAGAGGTTCGCGTTGCGGTCGCCCGAGCCGTGGGTGCCGGTCGCGATGGCGCCGGCGACCGAGATGTGCGGGAGCGAGCCCATGTTGTGCAGGGCGTAGCCGTTGCTGTGCAGGTGCGCGGCGACGACGCCGTAGCGGGTGGCGCCGCCGACGGTGACGGTGCTCGCCTCCGCGTCGATCACGGGGTCGGAGGCGAGGCGCCCCAGGTGCAGCAGTGCGCCGGGGGTGTCGGGCAGGGAGTTGAAGGAGTGGCGGCTGCCGAGGGCGCGGACGCGCTCGTTCTCGCGGACGAGGCGCTGCACCTCCTCGACGGACTCCGGCTCGATGATGGCGGCGGCGCGGTACTCGTAGGTGCCCGCCCAGTTGCTCCGTGAGGTCATGGGTCCATTCTGCCGGGTGCGCGGGGGATTTGTTGTTGTTTGCAACGAATGGCCCGGTGGTGCACGGGGACACCGCAGGACGGAACGGCGTGGATTTTGTTCGGGGCGCGCTCCGGGCCCCTGACGGGGAGGGCGGCGATGACCGCGCGCAGACGATCCCGCTCCGATCTGTTCCGGGTGAGCGTGAGCCTCCTGGTCACCATCGTGGTGGTGCTGCTCGTCCTGGCGACGGGGACGCTCGCTCCGGGCGACGGGGCCGTCGATGCGACGGCGACCCTCGTTCCGGTGTACCTGCTCGGCCGGCCGCTCTCCACCGCCCTCTCCGTGGGCTGGAGCGCCGCCTCGTACTCGCGCCTCGACGAGCAGGCGCTGCGGAGCACCGCCGAGGAGGAAGCGCGCGGCGAGCGGCGCCTCCTC
>NZ_PSWN01000046.1:0-4930 GCF_002932815.1 Rathayibacter sp. AY1B4
GCGGAGGGCGGTCTCGACGAGCGAGACGAGGCCGTGCGGGCCGAGCTGGCCGGCGAGCAGGTCGAGCGGAGTGGGGACGGGCAGCGCGGAGGCAGCGCGGCCGAGGCGGGAGGCGGGCACGGGGGCGGCCTCGCGCTCCTCCGGCTCCGGGTCGGCGAGGGCCAGCGCGACAGTGGCGGCCACGTCCTCGACCGCGCGGACGCAGCCGAAGCGGATGATCCGCTCGTCGTCGATCAAGGCCTCGCCGTAGCCCGCGCGGAACGCCGAGCGCTGCACGTCGCTGATCGGCCGCGAGTAGATGACGCCCAGCTCGATCAGGAGCAGGTCGGCCTCCCGCGGGGCGACGGTGGCCTCGTCGAAGTCGATCAGCCAGGGGCGGCCGCTCTCGTCGATGACGACGTTGCCGGGATGCGGGTCGCCGTGGAGGGGCACGCGGGAGGTGGGCGTGCGGGCGCGCTTCAGCCGCCGCTCGGCGCCGGCGAGGGCGTCGAGGCGGGAGCGGTTCGCGCGCCACAGCGCGGTGAGGCGGGGGCGGGGCTCCGGCTGCGCATCGATCCTCTCGTCGGTCTCGGCGAGGAGGTCGGCGAGCGGACGGCGGACACGGCGGATGCCCCGCCGCACGGGAGGCGCGAGGGTCGGCGGCTCGGCGTCGTGCACGGAGCGCAGGACCGCGCCGAACCCCTCCCAGTCGAGGGCGTCCTCGCCGGAGTCGACCGCGTCCTCGCCGAGGATCCACGGCGCGACCGAGACCCGCAGCCCCCGGTCCTCCGCCCAGGGGCGCCCGTCGGAGGCGCGGTGCGGCGCCGCGACGCCCGGCACCCCCGCCTCTCCCAGCGACGCCGAGAGCGCGAGTCCGAAGCGCCCGTCGCGGGCCGACGCCTTGACGCTCCACAGCGCCCCGGAGCCGTCGGCCGCGCACCAGACGCGCGCTCCGTGGTCGAGTCCGCCGACGACGGGCTCCAGGTCGACGAGGCCGACGCCGAACTCGCGGCGCACCAGAGCGCGCGCCCAGGCGCCCGCCTCCTCGATCGTGTCCATCCCGTTCATGCTGACGTGCGGGCGCCCCGCGAGCAGGTGCTTGCGCGATCGGTGATCGTAGGCATGGGTGCGGGCTGAGCCGCGTCTCAGGCTCGCGCGGGGAAGAGGGCGAGCCGCTGCTCCGTCCCCTGCTGCCGGACCGTGAGCACGGGAGCCGCGAGCGCGTGACCGTGGTGGTAGCCCGTCACCGACTCGGGGGCGTCCCCGGCGGTGAGGGGCAGGAACGCGATCGGCGAGAGGTCCGCGTCGGCACGGAACAGCGAGAGCGCCCTCGCGGTGACGACGGCCAGCAGCACGGGGTCCGGCTTCGCCGCGCGCAGCGCCGGGAGGTCGACGGCGGCTCCGGCGACCGCGAGCGTCCGCAGCGAGGCCAGCGTCTCCGGAGTGTTCAGCACCGCGGTGACGCCGCCGTCCGGATGCTCGGCCCGCAGCCTCTCGAGGCTCGGCCGGGACCACCGCTCCTCGACGCGCCGCCGGAGCCCGAAGCCGAGCCCCGCGACGATCACCGCCGCCACCGCGAGCACCACGCCCCATCCTCCGTAGAGCTGGTAGGCCCGAGCGCCCGACCACGCCGCCGCGACGACCACCGTCGCCCCGAAGAACGCCTCGCTTCCGAGCGATCGCAGCCGGGTCGACTGCACCTCCTGCGTCACGAGCGCTCCTCCGGGTCGGGCGGACCTCCGGGCGGGATCACGTCAGCGCATGATCGCACCGGCGCCTGCGGGTCTGGCGGGGATCCGTCCCCTCGCGCGCGAGGCCGGCTCAGCGCCCGCGCCGCGCCCGCGGATCGGTGAGGAGCCGGACCGGGGGGAGGTCGGCCAGTTCGGGGGACACGAAGCCGAGCACGTCGGAGTGGTGGTCGGCGGAGGCCCGGCGGAGGAAGGACCAGCACTTGAGCGAGGACGGGCGCCGGTCGAGGGGGAGGGGAGCGGCCTCCACGATGATCACGGTGGCGGAGCGGTGCAGGATCCGCACGGGCACGCGGCTCTCGCGGCCGTCGACGGTCCAGCTGGAGACGCCGCGGATGCGGCCGTCCTCGCGGTCGACCCCGACGGTGAGGACGCTCCGGAAGTCGTCGGACGCGGCGCCCATGCCGATCTGGAAGTCGCCGTCGGCGCCGTCGAGCACGAAGGCGACGTCGAGTCCGCGGCGGTGCCGGACGGTGAAGGTGGCGAGCAGGGGACCGCTCCCGAACCTCGGGGCCTCGTCGCGGGCCTGCCGGACACGCTGCTCCGCGTCGTCCTTGTCCATGGAGCCACTCCTGCCGTCCCGGCGGAGCGGGGCCCGCGCCCCCGTCGAGCCTAAGGGAAGCGGGACGGCGTCACCCCGCGCGAGGCAGCGTCACCCGGAAGCGGGCGCCGACGGGCCCCGCCTCCGCCACGAGGTCGCCGCCGAGAGCCCTCGCCAGCCCGCGCGCGATCGGCAGGCCGAGGCCTGAGCCGCCGTCGGCGCGGTTGCGGGCGTCGTCGAGGCGGACGAGGCGGTCGAAGACGCGCTCGCGGTCGGCCTCGGCGATGCCGGGGCCGTCGTCGTCGACGGTGATCGTGACGGAGTCGGCGGCCGCCTCGACGGCGACGTCGATCCGGGAGCGGGCGAAGCGGGCGCCGTTCTCGAGGAGGTTGCCGAGCACCTGGGCCAGCCGGTCGGCGTCGGCGCTGACCAGGAGCGGCTCGGCGGGCCGGTGCAGCTCGATCGCGAGGCCCGGGCGGCGCAGCTCCTGGCGCTCGATCGCGGCCTCGGCGACGCCCGCGGGGTCCAGCGGACGCGACTGCAGAGCCAGGCCCTCGTCCAGCCGCGCCATCAGCAGCATGTCCTGGATGAGGCGACCCGCGCGCAGCGACTCCCGCACGACGTGCACCGAGAGGCGCTCGCGCTCCTGCTCGCCGCCGTCGGCGCGGACGAGCGCGTCGGCGGCGGCCTGGATGCCGGCGACCGGCGTCCGCAGCTCGTGCGCGGCGTCCGAGACGAACGCGCGCATCCGCTGCTCCGCCGCGAGGGCCGTCGCCTCGGCGGCGAGGGCGCTGCGCTCGGCCTGCTCGAGGTCGTCGAGCATCTCGTCGAACGCGGTCGCGGTGCGGCCGAGCTCGGTCCGCGGACGGGAGGGGCGCAGCCGCCGCCCGCGGTCGCCGTGCGCGATGTCGCGGGCCACGTCGGTCATCCGCTCGAGGGGCCGGAGGGTCGCGCGGACCACGACGATCAGCGCGAGGGCGGCCAGCAGGAGGAACACGGCCGACGCGGCGAGCAGGATCCCGTTCAGCTGCGCGAGGGTGCTGCCCACCGATCCGGCCTCGCTGGTGAGCTCGAGGCGGGTGCCGTCGCTGAGGGTCGACTCGAGGGTGATCAGCTCGTCGTCGGCGGCGACGCTGCTCGAGACGACGGTGACGGCGGCGGACGCGGCTCGGGGCGGGACGGCTCCGGAGGAGGAGCTCGTGCCGGGCGGCGACGGCGGCTCTCCGAGCTGGTCGGCGGCTCCAGGGCCCAGGCGCAGCTGCTCCGGGCTCGGCCCGGCCACGACGTCCTCGCCCTCGGGGCTCGTGATCCGCACCGAGACGCCCTGCGCCGAGAGGCGGGAGGCGAGGGCGTCGTCGGCGATCGTGCCGACCAGCGCGGCGGCGGCGGAGGCGCGGTCCTGCAGCCGCTCCTCGATCTGGTCGCGGAGGCGCTCGCCGAGCACCGCCTGCACCGTCGCCGAGAGGGCCAGGAGCAGAACGGCCAGCAGCGCGAGCACGGCCAGGACGGTGCGGAGGCGGAGGGAGCCGGTCCGCAGGGCGCCCGGCTTGGAGCGGCTCACGCCTCCACCCGGTAGCCGAGGCCGCGGACGGTGTGCACGAGCCGGTCGCCGTGCGCCTCCATCTTCTTGCGGAGGGAGCTGAGGTGCACCTCGACGAGGTTCGGGTCGACGTGGTCGTAGCCCCAGACCTGCGTGAGGATCTGGGTCTTGGTGAGGGTGCGGCCGCGGTTCCCGGCGAGGAAGGCGAGGAGGCGGAACTCGGTCGCGGTGAGGTCGAGGGCGACGCCGCCGCGGCGGGCGCGGCCCGACTCCGGGTCGACGACGAGGTCTCCGATCTCGACGACGGACGGGATGCGGCCGCGGCGGCGCAGCACGGCGGTCACGCGCTTGACGAGCTCGGCGAGCACGAACGGCTTCACCACGTAGTCGTCGACGCCCTCGTCGAAGCCGCGGAGGCGGTCGTCGACGGCGTCGCGGGCGGTGAGCATGATCACCGCCGCGTCGCTGCTGCGGCGGATCCGCTCGGCGAGCACGATGCCGCTCGGGCCGGGGAGCATCCAGTCGAGGATCACCAGGTCCGGAGCGAAGGTGCTCAGCTCGCGGGAGAGGTCCTCGCCGGAGACGAGACCGCGGACCGTGAAGCGCTCGCTGCGCAACGCGGTCTCGACGGAGGAGCGGATGGCGTCGTCGTCCTCGATGAGGAGCACACGGGCGGAGGAGGGCATGTGCTCGAACCTAGGGGCCGCGGATCGGGGCGCACCCGGCGTCTGCTGTGGAGGGTCTGTTCTTAAGTCCGGCTTCAGATTCGCCTTCGAATCTGAGATGGAACCGGCCGCAACCGATCCCGAACGGGGTCGGTACCGGGCCGGAACGAGGAGACACCCATGACCGAGTCGACCACCCCCGCCGAGAAGGGCTCGAGCTTCGGGCCGCGCCGTCCGAAGAAGCGCGCCCTGACCATCGGCATCGCCGTCGGCGCCCTCGGACTCGTCGCGCTCGGCTCGACCGCCGCATTCGCCGCGACGCCGTCGAGCACGCCGACCTCCAGCGCCACCCCGCTGCACTCCACCTCCACCGACGCTCCGTCCACCGATGCGCCCGCAGAGGGCACCGCTCCCACCCCGCCCGGCCCCGGCCGGTGCGGCCCCGCCGGTCCCGGCC
>NZ_PSWN01000047.1:0-2792 GCF_002932815.1 Rathayibacter sp. AY1B4
GTATGAGTGTAGTGATTATCAAGTTATCGGCTTATTAGTACCGGTCAGCTCCGACAGTCTTTAGTCCTGTCTTCCACATCCGGCCTATCAACCCAGTCGTCTGGCTGGGAGCCTCTCCCCCGAAGGGATGGAAATCTCATCTCGAAGCCGGCTTCCCGCTTAGATGCTTTCAGCGGTTATCCGTTCCGAACGTAGCTAATCAGCGGTGCTCCTGGCGGAACAACTGACACACCAGAGGTTCGTCCATCCCGGTCCTCTCGTACTAGGGATAGATCTTCTCAAATTTCCTGCGCGCGCAGCGGATAGGGACCGAACTGTCTCACGACGTTCTAAACCCAGCTCGCGTACCGCTTTAATGGGCGAACAGCCCAACCCTTGGGACCTACTCCAGCCCCAGGATGCGACGAGCCGACATCGAGGTGCCAAACCATGCCGTCGATATGGACTCTTGGGCAAGATCAGCCTGTTATCCCCGAGGTACCTTTTATCCGTTGAGCGACAGCGCTTCCACAAGCCACTGCCGGATCACTAGTCCCGACTTTCGTCCCTGCTCGACTTGTCAGTCTCACAGTCAAGCTCCCTTGTGCACTTACACTCGCCACCTGATTGCCAACCAGGTTGAGGGAACCTTTGGGCGCCTCCGTTACTCTTTGGGAGGCAACCGCCCCAGTTAAACTACCCATCAGGCACTGTCCCTGAACCCGATTAGGGTCCGAAGTTAGATATCCAGAGTGACCAGAGTGGTATTTCAACAATGACTCCACGAACACTAGCGTGCCCGCTTCAACGTCTCCCACCTATCCTACACAAGCCACACCGAACACCAATACCAAACTATAGTAAAGGTCACGGGGTCTTTCCGTCCTGCTGCGCGTAACGAGCATCTTTACTCGTAATGCAATTTCGCCGAGTTCGCGGTTGAGACAGCTGGGAAGTCGTTACGCCATTCGTGCAGGTCGGAACTTACCCGACAAGGAATTTCGCTACCTTAGGATGGTTATAGTTACCACCGCCGTTTACTGGGGCTTAAATTCTCAGCTTCGCCTTGCGGCTAACCGTTCCTCTTAACCTTCCAGCACCGGGCAGGCGTCAGTCCGTATACATCGTCTTGCGACTTAGCACGGACCTGTGTTTTTAGTAAACAGTCGCTTCCCACTGGTCTCTGCGGCCATCGAACGCTCCCGGAGCAAGTCCGTTCACGCCTCAGGCCCCCCTTCTCCCGAAGTTACGGGGGCATTTTGCCGAGTTCCTTAACCACGATTCTCTCGATCTCCTTAGTATTCTCTACCTGACCACCTGAGTCGGTTTGGGGTACGGGCAGCTAGAACCTCGCGTCGATGCTTTTCTTGGCAGCATAGGATCACCGATTTCGACTTGCGTCTACCCATCAGATCTCAGGCTATATGAACGACGGATTTGCCTATCGTTCGCCCTACATCCTTAGACCGGGACAACCATCGCCCGGCTCGGCTACCTTCCTGCGTCACACCTGTTAATACGCTAAACGCACCAGCACGGGGTCGTACGCTAGGCCCAACGCTTCACCCCGAAGGGATCCATCAAAGGGATTCAGATACTTAGCACTACTGGATTGTCTTGGGCGGTTCTTCGCCGGTACGGGAATATCAACCCGTTGTCCATCGACTACGCCTGTCGGCCTCGCCTTAGGTCCCGACTTACCCAGGGAAGATTAGCTTGACCCTGGAACCCTTGGTCTTCCGGAGGACGGGTTTCTCACCCGTCTTTCGCTACTCATGCCTGCATTCTCACTCGTGTGGCATCCACGGCTGGTTCACACCGCCGCTTCACTCGCCACACGACGCTCTCCTACCCATCAACACGGCTGGACCACGAAGGCCTACCACTAATGTCAATGCCACAACTTCGGTGGCGTGCTTGAGCCCCGTTACATTGTCGGCGCGGAATCACTTGACCAGTGAGCTATTACGCACTCTTTCAAGGGTGGCTGCTTCTAAGCCAACCTCCTGGTTGTCTGTGCAACTCCACATCCTTTCCCACTTAGCACGCGCTTAGGGACCTTAGTTGGTGGTCTGGGTTGTTTCCCTCTCGACTATGAAGCTTATCCCCCACAGTCTCACTGCTGCGCTCTCACTTACCGGCATTCGGAGTTTGGCTGACGTCAGTAAGCTTTTGGGCCCCATCGGCCATCCAGTAGCTCTACCTCCGGCAAGAAACACGCAACGCTGCACCTAAATGCATTTCGGAGAGAACCAGCTATCACGAAGTTTGATTGGCCTTTCACCCCTATCCACAGCTCATCCCCTCCATTTTCAACTGAAGTGGGTTCGGTCCTCCACGACGTCTTACCGTCGCTTCAACCTGGCCATGGATAGATCACTTCGCTTCGGGTCTAGACCCTGCGACTGAATCGCCCTATTCGGACTCGCTTTCGCTACGGCTGCCCCACACGGGTTAACCTCGCCACAGAGCACTAACTCGCAGGCTCATTCTTCAAAAGGCACGCCGTCACCCCTACAAGGAGGCTCCGACGGTTTGTAAGCAAACGGTTTCAGGTACTATTTCACTCCCCTCCCGGGGTACTTTTCACCTTTCCCTCACGGTACTTGTCCGCTATCGGTCATCTGGGAGTATTTAGGCTTATCAGGTGGTCCTGACAGATTCACACGGGATTTCTCGGGCCCCGTGCTACTTGGGATACTCTTCACGCCATAACACCATTTCGACTACGGGGCTCGCACCCGCTCTGGCCAGGCGTTCAAACCTGTTCGTCTATGATGCGCTGTAACGTTCACCGGCCGGCAGACCGGAAC
>NZ_PSWN01000047.1:2889-4014 GCF_002932815.1 Rathayibacter sp. AY1B4
AAGGATCCGGAGAGTCGACCCCGCCACCCGAAGGCAGCCGGCCCGGTCCCTCAGGACCCAACAGCGTGCATGTACCCGACTCCACCGCCCCGACGCGTTCCCAACCCGAAGGCTGTACTGACGCGAGACGATCTCACCGAGCACCTAGTTCAATGTTCCACCCATGAGCTACCAGCAAAGACATTCGCTTTGATCTGGCGCCTGGAACACCCTGCGGTGTCCAGATGCTCCTTAGAAAGGAGGTGATCCAGCCGCACCTTCCGGTACGGCTACCTTGTTACGACTTAGTCCTAATCACCGATCCCACCTTCGACAGCTCCCTCCTTGCGGTTAGGCCACTGGCTTCGGGTGTTACCGACTTTCATGACTTGACGGGCGGTGTGTACAAGGCCCGGGAACGTATTCACCGCAGCGTTGCTGATCTGCGATTACTAGCGACTCCGACTTCATGAGGTCGAGTTGCAGACCTCAATCCGAACTGAGACCGGCTTTTTGGGATTCGCTCCACCTTACGGTATCGCAGCCCTTTGTACCGGCCATTGTAGCATGCGTGAAGCCCAAGACATAAGGGGCATGATGATTTGACGTCATCCCCACCTTCCTCCGAGTTGACCCCGGCAGTCTCCTATGAGTTCCCACCATGACGTGCTGGCAACATAGAACGAGGGTTGCGCTCGTTGCGGGACTTAACCCAACATCTCACGACACGAGCTGACGACAACCATGCACCACCTGTATACCGACCTTGCGGGGCAACCATTTCTGGAAGTTTCCGGTATATGTCAAGCCTTGGTAAGGTTCTTCGCGTTGCATCGAATTAATCCGCATGCTCCGCCGCTTGTGCGGGCCCCCGTCAATTCCTTTGAGTTTTAGCCTTGCGGCCGTACTCCCCAGGCGGGGAACTTAATGCGTTAGCTGCGACACGGAGACCGTGGAAAGGTCCCCACATCTAGTTCCCAACGTTTACGGCGTGGACTACCAGGGTATCTAATCCTGTTCGCTCCCCACGCTTTCGCTCCTCAGCGTCAGTAACGGCCCAGAGAACTGCCTTCGCCATCGGTGTTCCTCCTGATATCTGCGCATTCCACCGCTACACCAGGAATTCCATTCTCCCCTACCGCACTC
>NZ_PSWN01000048.1:0-3868 GCF_002932815.1 Rathayibacter sp. AY1B4
CGAGTCTGGATCAAGGCCACCCCGGCCGAGGACGGCTCGCTGCGCCTCGAGTACGCCGGACTCGCCCGAGGCGAGGATCCACAACTCGTGCGAACGGTTAGATCGGTCGCAGACCGTCACGCGCCACTCGACTAGACGTCCGCTCAGCGCTTCACTTGGGTTCGGCTGAGTAGGTGCGTGCCGCCCAGCTTGGCCAGTAACTCTCGGCCGCGTCTAGGTCGATGCCGCGAAGACGGATGAGGCAGACGTCCTGGTCGCCGCGGGTAACTACCCAGAGGCTATGGGGCCGGCCGAGAGCTCGCTTCGGGATCCAGGCCAGCACCTCGTCGAGGTCGGTTTCTGAAAGCTCCCACTCTTGGTTCGACGTGCCGTCTTCGGACCAGAAGTGGACGCGGTACGTCGGACCGTCGACCTGCAAGGTTTGGTCGCGCGGATCGTGCAGCTCTGCTTTCACGCGCCCACTGTAACTATCGGGGTGCTCGAGGCCGTCCCGTATGGGGATCGTTCACCGGTACACGCAGACGCGACACCGAGCGTGTCGTTCCTCGCGGTCGCCTGCACGACTCTTCGCGCTACCGCGCCACTCGTGCAGACGACCGTGAGCATTGAGATGTTCAAGGTCCCCTGCACACGCGACCCGTGCGCCACTGAACCGTTCCGTAAGGGGATTCCCTACCGGAACTCCCGCCGGGAGATTAAGGGATGTTGGTAGGGGATGGGTCAGCGGAGAGCAGGGCGACCCGAGAGCCGCTCACCGGATTCTCGCGAGAGCCTCCGCGGTTGCGCGTCGAGCGAGGCGGATTGTCAGGTCGGAGCTGAGTAAGACGCCGAACCAGTGGTACCAGCAGACCTCGAGATGTTTCGGAGTGATGATGTGGTCGATGAAGAAAATCCGAGTGAGATCGACGGCCTCAGGAAAATACTCATCGGAGGGTGCCCCTGCCTCCGTCCCAGGCCCGAGACCCATCAGGTCTTCCTCAGTCAGGATTCGAAGCAGCGTCTCCCGAACCTCCAACCATTGGTCACCGTCAACCTCGGGCAGCGGGCGCTGCATCATCGACCTGTACGCCCGTCTGAGTGATGATTGCTTCGTGAATCCAGTCACAGGACCATGATGGTTGCTCGCCCCCGGATGAGCTGTCGTGGCCGCAGCAGTGATCGTTCCGTATGGGGATCGCTCACCGGTACACGCAGAAGCGACACCGAGTGCCTGTCGCCATTCGCAGACGCCTGCACAACGCGTCGCGCCACCCCGGCACTCGTGCAGACGACCGTGAACATTCAGATGCTCAAGGTCGCCTGCACAATCGACGCGAGCGCCGCCGAACTGTTCCGCAGAGGGATCGTCCTTCGGGCGTTACGGGGCTACTGGGAACCTGTGCAGCGCCGCCAGCTGCTCTGGCGAGTCAGGTGATCTTCTCGGCCTCGCGGAGCACCTGATCGACGTCGGCGCGAGCGTCGCCACCAGCTCGTGCAGTTCGGTCGCATGGTCTCGCTTCCGCTCGTGGATCAGCGAGCGCATGCCGGGGTTTCGTGCGCGGTCAGTCAGGCCAGATGGCGCCCAGTACGCGCATCGTTTCGGAGCGACTGAGACCTTCGTGCTTGCTTTCGGCCACGAGTCGGTGAGCTGCGGTGAGCACGGCTCGTGGTGTTGCGGAGACGGAGTCGCTAACCCGTGTTCCGCTTCCGGTCCGCGTGACGAGTATTTTCTCGCCCTCGAGCGCTTTGTAAGCCTTGGCGACTGTGCCAGGAGCAACGCCGAGGTCGGCAGCCAGTTGCCGTACCGAGGGGAGTCGTTGATCGGCGGCGAGGACGCCGGTCGCGATCAATCCTCGGATCTGGTCCTGAATCTGATCGGTGAAGGGAGCGCCGGTCTCAGTGAGCGTGATGATCATCGTGCCGAGGACGTGGCGAGGCGACGGCTGCTCGCAGCAAGAGTGGAGAGGAGGACACTCCCCCAGAAGGCGAATGCGAGCACGAAGCAGGCGTAGCCGCTGACCTGAAAAAACGAGCCCAGCGCAGCAAATGAGGTTCCGAACTGCACTTGCCCGGAAGCACCTGCGCTGAGTTCCGTCCTCATGGTCGATGTCCCGTAAAGCGACACGAGGACGACCCCCAGATGCAGGAGAAGTCCACCACTCAGCGCCGCGAGAACATTGCGTGTTCGTGTAGCGCGTTGAGCGCTGTCAGCGACGCGATCTGCTGAGAGTGGCGGGAGCGAGATTCCTCGCAGGACGAGCGCTGTCAGCAGCAGGAGGAGGAGGAGAACCGCAAGACACGGCAGGGAGTACCACCAGCCATAGATCGTGGTGCTGGCGGTGGTGTTCTCCGAGATCGGCAGTTCGAACATCACGTGTCGGCCGGCTTCATCGGTCGTCGATGCGGCCCCCGCGACGATCGCCACGACGACTGCGAGCAGCGTCACGATCGCGGTGCCGATCAGCCGCCCCCGCGAGGTGAAGGTCATCACCGTTCGCGGGGCGAGCTCGGCAGTGCCGACTCTCTTCTCTGACCGTGCGGGAATTGCGAGGAAGGCGAGAGGGACGACGGTCAGAACGAGTGGGATCAGGAAGCGTGACAGCTGGACGTAGACCAACCAGTCGACCATCGCCGGAACCCACCAGGGGTACACCCACCAAGCCGAGAAAACGACGGCTGCAATCACTGTGAGGATCATGCCAACAGCGGTTGATGCCCTGACGCGCGCGGGAAGCGCCACGCCGTAGCGGCGAGTCAGCCAGTGGGCTCCAGCCGCAAGAAGAAGCCCAGCAGCTGCCGGACCGAACTGCATGAGCTGAAGCAGAAACATGTGGTTACCCCCTAGGTGTATCTGCACAGTAATACACTTCGTACCACTAGGGCGACACATTGAGCGGTGATGCATCGAAGTAGTGATCGGCCGCTCACTGGGGTGGCCCCCGCCCTGAGACGTTTCGACTCGCGACGGCGGCTGGCTGATCCTGTGCGCTGTTGAAGCGGCGGGTAGCGTCCCGTATGGGGGTCGTCTCGCGGTTCGCGCTCGTCAGGCCAGCCCTACTCGACGTCGCCGCTTTCCGTGAGCTGGTCGCGCAGCACCCTCCGTGCCCTCGACAGTCGAGCGCGAACGGCCGTCGCCGGTTTCCCCAGAACGACGGTCGCCTCCTCCTGCTGGGGAGAGCCACCGACGTCGCTCTCGAACAGCTGTCACTTGTTCGGCCTACGTGAGCGTCGTGTGCCACGTTTGATCGTCTTGCCCAGAAGCGCTCATGAGCCGGTAGGTCGCCGTGAAGCCGACCGAGGCGGGATCGGTCAAACCGCCTCCGAAGCTGAACGTCAGCGCTTGACCAGGCTTCAGGTGGTCAGGAAGCCCTCGGTAGGCCTGGACGTACTGTTCCCCGTTCTCGCTTCCATCCAAGTCGGTGACGGTCACGATCTCCTCTAGGCGATTCCAGAGGTGCCAGACGCCGTCCTTGTCCTTCTGTATTTCAAACGGTTGGCGACGAGCTTCACGTGCACGTTCAATGGCAGCTCGCTCTTCCGCGGCTGCTGCAGCCCGTTCCTCAGCGGCAGCCGATCGCTCAGCGGCTGAAACTGCACGTCTAGCGGCCTCCTCGGCCTTCTCCTGCGCTGCGCCCGCAGCTCGATTCGCTCGTACGGCGATGATCGCTTGAATCCACGTCACTGCAGTGGCCCCAAGGGTGCCGACAAGAAGACCGAGTTGCACGATGAGATTCGCTGCTTCCACGGACGCGACCCTAGCGCCCGCTCGTTCTGCCCGGATGTTCCGTATGGGGATCGTTCACCGGCACGGTTCCGCCAAGGATCCGTAGTGCTGAACGCGACAGTGGGGAGAGTAGGACCGCAAGGCACAGATCCGATCGACGTGGGC
>NZ_PSWN01000049.1:0-3544 GCF_002932815.1 Rathayibacter sp. AY1B4
TTTCGACTGTCGAGGCCACCGCGTCAAACGCGGACGGCGACACGGCCTGGTTCCTGACGATCCACGGGGACATCAACGCTTCCTGAGGTCGGCGTGACTTCTACACCGGCCACGGCGGCGGCTCGTCCCATATGGGGATAGCTCACAGAGGCACTGTCGGACCGGCAAAGTTCGTTCGTGACGCCTGAGACGAATCCGTGCTCTGAGGGCATTCACTACTGAGGGGGTGATGTCGGATGGTCGGTGCTGCTGAGGCGACGCTGGTGGATCGTCTTCGCGGCGATGACCCGTCGGCACTGGATGTTCTCTTCCGGACGCACGCGCGCGCGGTCTACAGGGCCGCGGGAAGCTTCCTCGCGGACGCCGGCCACGCGGAGGACGTCGTCCAGGAGACCTTCTTCCTCCTGTGGCAGCGCCGCTCGAGCGTGCGCATCGTGGGGGAGTCGGTGCTGCCCTGGCTGCTGGTGACGGCGCGCAACCTCAGCTCCTCGACCAACCGCCGCGAGCAGCGCCGACGCCACCAGCCCCTCTCCGACGACACCGCGTCTCCCGGCGTCGACGCTGAGACGAGTGACCGGCTGCTGGACGTGCGGCGTCTGGTCGAGCAGATGAGCGCGACGGACCGGGCGATCTGGACGGCGTGCGTCGAGGACGACCTCAGCTACAGCGATGCCGCGCGCTCACTCGGCCTGTCCCACGGGACGGTCCGCAACCGTCTCTCCCGGGTGCGGGCATCGGTGACGAGAGCCCTGACGGAACGGACAGAGGACCATGGACAGTCGTGACCTGAGCGACGAGCAGCTCGAGCGCATCAGCGCGCGACTCGCGCAACGGATCCGCCGCCGCCGACGTCTCGTCCAGGCTGTGGCGGTGACGATCGCCGGGGTCGCCGGCGCGGTCCTCAGCGCGGGAGTCCTCACGGCGGTGACGACGGATCGCGGCACTCCGGTCGCAGCGTCCGTCACCTGCTGGGAGCAGGACGGGCAGGGCGTCGCCCTGTCGGGCGAGATCCGGACGCCCGCCGAGCGGTCTACCGCGTCGCTCGCCGCGGCATGCGCCGCGCTCACCGGGTCGGGTGCCGACGGTGGGACCGCAGACGGGACGGACGCCGCTCAGTACTCCCTCGCAGGAAGTCAGGTCTGCCAGGAAGACGGGCAGATCCGGATCTTCACGGGACTGACCTCCACGGTCGACTGCACCAACCCGCCCGCGACCCAGACGGGAGTGGACCAGTGACCATCAGACGCGCGAGAACTCTCACGCGCAGCATCTTCGGCCTCTGCGTGGCGCTCGTCCTCAGCGGATGCGCGACGAGTGCCACGAGTCCCGGCTCTTCGTTGACGTCGCAGGTGCCGGGTGAACTGCTCAGTGCCGAAGACGCGACCAAGCCCGTCTACGAGACCACCTCGGTCATCGGTGATCAAGGATCAGGCGGATGGCTGCTCGATCACCCGGTCAGCCTTCGCATCATCGGCATTGACGGCCAGTCGAAGCTCAACGTCGACGGGCCGTGCAACACGCTGACCTACGACCTCCAGTCCGCCGGCCTGCAGCCGTCCGTATGGGTCGTCACCGAAGGCCCCGCGACGACCTACGTCGGCTGCCTCGACGTGGCCGGCGAACGAGAGCAGTGGCTGGTGGGCACGCTGGGCGCCGAGGATGTCAGCCTCACGCAGACCACCACGGCGATGCGTATCCGCTCCGGCCCCGTCACCATCGACGCCACCGCCAGCACGACCCCCATACCCACCGAGACGCCTGCCGAACCAACGGAGATGACGGAGGCCCTGACACCCACCGTTCCGACGGAAGGCCCGCCGGGCACCCCCATCGCCACCGCCGCCTCTGAGGGGCCGATGATCGACGTCCAGCAGCTGACGAACCCGGCGCTCGATCTGGCCAACGGTCTCGGGACCCGCCTCTCGACGCTCGGCGCGGAGGAGAAGAAGCAGTACCCGATCTACGCAGTCAGAACCACGTACAAGGAACTCGCCGCGTACGAGCCCGCTCTCGCGGACCACTACTGGGTCGCACCGGACGAGCCGGTCTGGGCACTAACCGTGCACGCACCTGCGGAAAAAACGGACGTGCCCTACGGCTTCGACCTCCATCGAGTGGACGTCTTCACCGCCGTATACGACGGGATCAGCGGCGAGCTTCTGGCGACACGGGGCGATGTCGACCTCGCGTCTCTCGGTGCGCCTGGCGAGCTGATCACCGCCGCATAGATCCGTTGTCACCGTCCCGGAAGAGGATCGATCACCGGGTCGTCACGCGGTGCGGCCGAGCATCGCAGCGGACGCTGCGGCGCAGTTCTCCGAGCGACGCGCTCGATCGTGTCTTCAGAGCATGGCGGCCCACCGAGGCGACTGTTTTAGAGGACTTGTCCGTCACCTATGGCTTTGGGGCCTTCAACGATAGTGAAGGCCGCTCCGGCGCTGAGGGAGCTGTAGTCGATGTCGTACAGAAGCTGAAGGGTCACTTCGCTCGTCTCGCCGGGATCGACTTCAGTAGACTCGCTGCTGCGCACGATCACGCCGAGATGCGTTCCGTCGCCGCCGACGACGACGACATGTGGTCGATACCTTCCGTCGAGACCGATGGGCGCCTTTCGGCCGCCGTCGCTGGTTGGACGGAGACGGATCCTCGCGCGAACCGTTCTCGCGTCTGATTGCGGTGGGGTCACCGGCTGACCACTCTGCCTACTGTTCGATGCATAGAGTGATCATCGCAGCCGCGCTTCGCGTCCCGGATTGGGATCGTTCAGCGCTTCGGTCGCAGGGGCAGGCCGGTCCGCCCAGTAGGCGAAGGATTCCGATCCTGGGCCCGCGTCAGGAGGCGTCGCTGTCTCTAGTCGAGGTGTCGATCGAGTCGAGGGTGACAACCATGACGGGCTGTATCGACCGCGTTTGAACTGCTCGAGCGTCTTCCACTGCTCGAGCGTCTTCCACTGCGCTGCGGACGAGCGTGAAATGGACAGACCCTGATGCGAAGTCGGCTTCGGGGTCGACAAAGATTGGCGACGACTGAAGCGACAGGACGGCTTGAGCCGCACGGCCCGACGAGAGTCGAACCATTCGGGGGAGCAGCCCTTCGATCAGGAACAATCCTTGTGCGACCACCTGCTCCCGCCACGATACGTTGGCGGCCGGAAGGTTCGAGCGTAAGTGGATGCTATTCACCCACCACTCCACTCCCCAAGCATCGGACGGCGGAGCCGTCCGGAGGCGAGAGGCGGCGTAGGACCGAAGTACAACCGAGTCACCTGAACGAGTGAACCCGCGTTCGATGAGCGGTCGGAGCGTGGGATCGTCGTCGACCGCCCTGACCGTCGACGGCGCGCTCAATCGCATCTCGTCGTTCAGCCAGCGCTCCACGGCTCAACTCTGTCACGCAGCGACGTTGCGCATCGTCCCGTAAGGGAATCGTTCACCGGTCCATGGCTCCCTCTAGGTTGTTGCCGCACACCCGTCTAGTGTCGCGTCATGAGCGAGCGGACGAAGCGCACGGTTCGATGGGGTTGGGTCAACGTCGCGTTGTTCGC